>MNIR01000049.1:30678-62529 GCA_001919865.1 Gemmatimonadetes bacterium 13_1_20CM_4_69_16
CACGGACGATTCACGATCCTGGGCGATCCCGCCGCCGCCCGCCGCGCGGATCGCCCGCACGCCCTCGGCGCCGTCGCGCCCCATCCCGGTGAGCACGACACCCAGGGCGCGGCGGCCGAACAGCTGCGCCACCGAGCGGAACAGGGGGTCGGCGGCGGGGCGGACGCCCCACACGGGGGGCTCCTGGTCGAGCGCGATCAGCGGACCGTCGGGTGCGGGCACCACCCGCATATGATAATCGCCCGGCGCCACGTACGCCGTGTCGGCGACGACGGGGGCGCCGTGATCCGCCTCCACCACGCGTAGCGCGCTCATCGAGTCGAGCCGCTCGGCGAGCGAGCGCGTGAACTTGGGCGGCATGTGCTGCACCACGAGCACGGCGGCGCTCCCGCCGGTGGGGAGCCGGGGCAGCACTTCGGCGAGCGCCCGCGGCCCGCCGGTCGACGCGGCGACGGCGACGGCGAGCCGCGCGCGGGCGCGCAGCCCCGCCTCGGGCGGACGGCGCGCGGCGATCGGCGG
Source organism: Gemmatimonadetes bacterium 13_1_20CM_4_69_16 (assembly GCA_001919865.1). Classification (GTDB taxonomy): domain Bacteria; phylum Gemmatimonadota; class Gemmatimonadetes; order Gemmatimonadales; family GWC2-71-9; genus 20CM-4-69-16. The sequence goes on from MNIR01000049.1 coordinate 31,198, forward strand.
ACGCGCCATGACCTGCACGTGCGACACGTCCGCCGCGAGGGCGCGCCGCACGGCGGCCTGCAGCTCGGGGCCCATGCGCTCGAGCGCCGCGCGGTTCGCCTCCTCGGGTTTGGCGACGATCTCGACGGCGCCCAGCTCGAGAGCGCGGATCGCCGCACCGGTCCCGGGGCCGGCGTGCGCGCTCACGACCACGATGGGTCGGGGCGTCTCCGACATGATGTAGCCGATCGCGCCCAGACCATCGAGCTCCGGCATTTCCAGGTCCATGGTGACGACGTCGGGGTCGTACTGATGGACCTTGCGCACCGCGTCGAAGCCGTCGCGCGCCGTCGCCACGACTCGGAACTCGGCCCGATGCCCGCTCCCCAGCACATCGCTCAGGACCCGGCGCATCAGCGCGCTGTCGTCGACGACGAGGACGCTCGGGCGGGTATCAGATGACGACGGCATCGGCGCCCACCGACCGGATCTCGACGCGCCCGTCCGCCACGTGGAAGCGGATGGACCGGCCCTTGTCCCCCCCCACGGCCTCGCTCGCGATGGGGATCGCGGCGGCGCGGAGCGCATTGCGCGCCGCGACGATGTTGCGCTCCCCCATCTGCACCGAGCCGGGCGTCATCAGCTGCGCGAACATGCTCGCCCCGCCCGCCAGCTTCGCGACCAGGCGCCGGGGGTCGGCGCCCAGCGCCTTGAGCCGGTCCACCAAGAACGGCACGGCGGTCTCGGGGAACTTCGCCGGGTTCGTCGTATCGCGCGCGAGGCTCTTGGAGGGGAGGAGGATGTGGGCCATGGCGCCGGCGCAGTGGGCAGCGTCGTGCAACATGATCGCGACGCAGGAGCCGAGACCGAGCGTCACGATCACGCCCTCGTTCCGTGCCGCGGCCCATTCGGCGACTTTGACGATCGTTTCCTTCGCCGCCGGCCCGGTCATCCGCGGGGGGACGGGGAGTCGGATCGCCGGTAGATCCGCTCGCGCGGGTCTTCCAGCACGAGCCGCTGGCGGGCGGGCCCGAACAACGTCTCGACCTTCCCGAGCAGCAGAATCCCGCCGGGCGCCAGCGCGTCCGCGAACACGTCGAACAACCGCTCCTGCATCGGCCGGTCGAAGTAGATGACGACATTGCGGCACACGATCAGGTCGTAGGGCGGCGCGGGGGGCCGTTGGGTGGTAAGATCGTGCTTCTGGACGCGCACGATGCGCTGCAGCGCGGGGAGCGGGCGGCGCGGCGGCTCGGCGGTGAAGTAGCGGCGGGCCAGCTCGGGCGGCATCTCGCTGAACGCGGTCTCCGGGAACTCCGGCGCGCGCGTGCGCTCGAGACTCGCGCGATCGATGTCGGTCGCGTCCACACGCGCACGCCCGAGCAGTGTCTGCTGTCCGACCTGGCGCGCCGCCTCGGCGAGGGCGACCGCGAGCGTGTACGGCTCCTCTCCCGACGCGCACCCCGCCGACCACGCGCGGACCTGCCCATGGCGCTCCGTCCACAACGCGGCCAGACGGGGCGCCAAGGCCTGCCACGTCTCGATGTTGCGGAAAAACTTGGTGACATTGATGGTGAGCGCATCGAGCAGCAGGTCGTACTCCTGCTGGTCGGCGTCGAGCACTCGGCTGTAGTCGTCGTAGGTGTGCACCCCCCGCGCCCGCATCCGGACCGCGATGCGCCGCCGCAGGCAGCGGTCCTTGTACGAGCCGCAGGCGAGGCCACGCGCGCGGGTGATCTTCTGTGTGAGCGCCTTGAAGGCTCGCTCGTCCGGCGACGACGTCACGACAGCGCGCTCAACGTGTCCAGATTGGCCTTGACGAGCTCGTGCTTCGGGTTGATTTCGAGCGCCTTGCGCCAGAGCTGCGCCGCCAGTTCGCGGTCGTTTCGCTTGTAGGCGATGTTGCCGAGCTTGAAATACACGTCATCCCCGAGGTCGGGCGCGAGCTCGACGGCGCGACTGTAGGCGTCCCACGCCTCGTCGTAGCGCGAGCCGCGGTAGGCCAAGTCGCCGAGGTTCTTGGAGAGCTGGGGCAGCGACGGCTCGTTCTTGCGGGCCTCGCGCACCAGGTCCTCCGCGCCGGGCAGGTCGCCCTCTAGCTCCCGCAGGACGGCGAGGTTGTTGCGCAACGGGGCGTGCGAGGGATAGGCTTCCACGCCCTCCTCGGCCACATCCGCGGCCAGCTCGAACTCCCCGGCGCACGCCGCGCACAGGGCGCGGGCCCAGAACCACGCGGGCGGCGGCACTTTCCCGAACAGCTCCTTCGCCCGGTCGAGCCGTCCGGTGGCGCCCGCATAGTCCTCCCGCTTCAGCGCGACGATGCCCCAGCCGAGATACACCTTGGCGTCGGTGCGGGCGCGCGTCGCCGCCTCGGCGTAGGCCGCCTCCGCTTCGTCCAGCCGGCCCAGCTGCTCGAACGCGAACGCCAGGTTGTGGAACACTGCCGGGCGGCTCCCGCCCCGCTCGGCGGCGAGCCGCAGCGCTTCCATCGCCTCGCGCCAGCGCGCCTGCTTCAGCGCCACGAGCCCGATATAGAAATGGGCGTTGCCCTCGGCGGGGCGCAGCTCCGCCACGCGCCGGAACTCGCGCGCCGCCTCATCCAGCATGCCGGTCTTGTAGAAGGCGACGCCGAGGTTGCGGTGCTCTTCGACGCGCGCGTCCGTGATCTGCTGGTCGGCCGCGGACGCTTTCCGCCCCGCCCGATGCACGAAGCCGGCCGTGATCAGCCCGTACAACGCCTTCCCGATCTCGAACTCGCCGAGTCCCGAGTCCTCGATGACCTGATTGACGTCGCGGCCGCTGTCGAGCAGCGGGACGACGCGCTGCTGCGTATCGGTGAGGTTCGCCTCGCTGATCGCGAGGCGGTCCTTGTCGAGCTGGAAGATCAGGTCGAACGACGGGATCTTCTTCTCGATTAAGCTCCACTCGTCCACCCGGCGGGCGCCCTCGAGCAGCAGCGACTCGGGGTTGATCGAGACCAGGAAGTCCTGCCGCTCCGGCCGGACGTCGGCCTCGAAGTTGAAGGTCCCCTGTGTCCAGGTGAACAGGTAGTACACCGACTCCTCGATCTGCACGCGCATGTAGCGCTCCAGGTCGGCCTGCGTGATGACCTTCATCCCGACGAGGATCTCGCCCAGCTTCTTGTCGCGCGCGGTGGATTGCCGGTGGATGGCCGCGGCGAGCTGCTCCTCGGTGATCTTGGCGTGCTTCACCAGGATATCGCCCAGCCGGTCGCGCCGGTTGACGATCGAGGCGTAGCAGATGCGGCCCTTGTCGAAGTAGATGTAGCCGAAGTTCGAGCGGTCGGCGATCGAGAGACACCCCGTCTTCTGCCCCAGGGAGAGCAGCTGGAGCACGTCGGGGAGCGAGGCTTCCTTGAGCGAGCCCTTGATGGCCATCAGCGCAGCTCCTCGATGAGGCGGTCCGCGACTTCGGGCCAGTCCCACACCATCTTCTCGCGGCTCTTGATGCCGCCCAGACTCGACACGACGATCCCGCTGGTGCGGAAGCCGCTCGAGCGGCGCGCCTCGCGCGACGACTGGCCCTCCAGCACCTCGCGCGCCAGCCCGGCCGTGACCGGTACGTCCTCCGCCGCCGCGGCGCTCACCACCCGCTGCGCCAAGCCGACGAGGCTGCGCACCGAGTCGGCGGGGCGATCGGCCAGATAGTCGACCAGCGCCGGCTCGGGCGTCACGCTCTGGCCCGTCAGCAGCCGCTCGAGCACGAGCCGCTTCACATCGCGATCCGGCTCCGTCAGCTCGGCGACCAGCCCCCCCTCGAGACGCGAAATGATCCGCTCCTCGATCCCGGTGAGCGTGTTGGGGTGGGACGGCGCCGTGAACATGAGCTGCCGGTCCTTGTCCTGCAGCAGGTTGAACAGGTTGAACAGCTCCTCCTGCGTCCGCTCCTTCCCGGCGATCAGGTGGATGTCGTCGAGCAGCAGCGCCGTGCAGCGACGGTAGCGCGCGCGCCACCAGTCCACCCGGTTGCCGTCGATCGCCGCGATGAGCTCGTCGATGAACGCCTGGGTCGAGAGGCACGCCACCACCGCGCGCTTGGCGTGCGCCAGCTCGAGGCCGAGCGCGTTCAGGAGGTGGGTCTTGCCGAGCCCGCTCTTCCCCACCAGCACCAGGGGGTTGTACTTCTTGCCGGGGCGCTCGAGCACGGCGCGCACCGCGCTCACCGCCACCTCGTTGGACGGCCCCACGGCGTACCCGCTCAGCGGGAAAGCACCGGACGGCCCGGGCGGCGGGGCCACGCCCCCGCGCACCTTGGTGGCCGCCTCCTCCGCCTCCGCCAGACGCTCGGGATCGCGAAACACGCTCTCGCCCGCCGCCTGCGGGTCGAGCTGCGCGACCTCGGCCTCGAGCGCCCGCAGCCGTTCGACGTCGGCGGCGAACTCGGCAATCGCCTCGTCGACCGCCGCCGGCGCGTCGCGCTCGAGCAGGGCCTCGAGACGATGTGTGCGGTAGCCCTCCCCCTCCCAGCGCAGCACCGCCTCCGCGACCCGCGCGCGCCACGCTTCCACCGCCTTGCCCACGGTCACGGTCACGTCGGCCAGGAAAGCGCCGAACTCGTCGCCGGGCCCCGTGCCTCCCGGCCCCCCCCCCGGCTGACCCCCCCCAGCACCACCTCCACCATCCCCACCACCCCCGTTGGCGAACTCGAGTCCCGCCACGGTGTCGAGCACGCCCGGCTGAAACCGCGCCCCCCGCTCCTCGGCCTTGCGGCGCAGGATCGCGACGCGGGTCTCGTAGTCGGGCAGGCCCATGTCCACCACCAAGCCGCCCGAGAGGCGGGAGATCAAGCGCTCGTCCAGGTCCGCGATCTCGGCCGGCGGCCGGTCGCTCGTGAGCACGATCTGGTGCCCCGCGCCCTGGAGCGCCTCCGTGAGCCGCAGCAGCTCGGATTGCATCTCCTTGCGGTTCGAGAGGAACTGCACGTCGTCCACCAGCAGCACGTCCACGTTCTCGAACCGGCGGCGGAACGCGTCGCCCTGCCCCGCGGCGATCGCCGCGTGGAACGCCTCCACGTATTCATCCAGCGTCAGGTACTCGACGTTCAGGGTGGGGCCGGCCTGCTTGGCGGCGTGGCCGATGGCCATGAGCAGATGCGTCTTCCCGAGGCCGGAGCCGCTATAGATGAAGAGGGGGTTGTACGCCGCCCCCGGGGTTTCGGCCACGGTGCGCCCCGCCGTGACCGCGAGGCGGTTCGCGGCGCCGACCACGTAGCTGTCGAACGTGTACTTGGGGTTCAGGACGGTGGTCACGCCGGGGCCCCCGCGGCGAGCTTCTTCAGCACCAGCTCGGAGATCCCTTTCAGCGTTTCGAACACACCCACGCCGTGCAGTGCGTCCGCGCGGAAGCTCGTCACGCCGCGGAAGTTGAGGGCGTCGTCCAGATCCGCGGTGGACAGGATCAGCTCGCGCGGCAAGTCCTGCTTGTTGTACTGCATGACCAGCGGCACGGTGCGGATGTCCACGCCGTGCTCGAGCAGGTTGCTCTGGAGGTTCTGCAGGCTCTCGAGGTTCTCGTCGAGCTGTCGCGCCTGGCTGTCGGCCACGAACACGACGCCGTCCGCCCCCTGGAGCACGAGGCGCCGCGTGGCGTTGTAGTACACCTGGCCCGGGACGGTGTAGAGCTGGAACCGGGTGCTGAAGCCCGAAATCTGGCCCAGGTCGATGGGCAGGAAGTCGAAGAACAGCGTCCGGTCCGTCTGGGTGGCGAGCGACACCATGCGCCCGCGGCGGGAGTCCGGCACGCGGCCATAGATGTAGTGGAGGTTGGTCGTCTTACCGGAGCGGCCGGGCCCGTAGTACACGATCTTGCAGGTGATCTCGCGCGTCGTGAAGTTGACGAGGGACACGGTTATCTCCCGAAGAGCGTGTTCAGGCTGTCGCTCAGCTCACGCTCGAAGTCCGCCGCCAGCACCTGCTTCGACACCCCCTCCTTGGGGCTCGCGGCCTGCAGATCGCCCGTGAGCTGCTCAAAGAATAACTGCACCAGCCCGAGGGACGAAGTCTCGAGGTCGTAGACGGCGAGCACGACGAGCTTCCCGCGTCCGGTGATCACACTGCCGAGGAAAATCCCGTGGCGCTCGCCCTGGTGATTCAGCGCCGCGAACGGCGGCTGGCTGAGCTGCCGCGCGATCTCGTCGGTCGAGGCGATGATCGCGGCGCCCAGCGCGGCGGCCGACATCACGTCCACGGCGCGCGAGAAACCGTGCTGCGCCATCACCTGACCCGCCGACGTCATGACCAGGACGAGCCGGGCGCCCGCTTCCTTGACGAACTTCACCAGCGGCTCGAGGGTCCAGGCCTCAACGGCGCGCGTCGTCATCCGACCGCCTCCGCGGCGCGGAGCAGCTCGAGGCGCACGAGCCCCACGTTCACGTCCGGCTCCGCCACGGCGACGATCAGGACGCCGGATGGGGTCGGAACCACGAGCAGCCCTCCCTTGTCGCATTGCAGGTGCCAGAACAGCGTGGGGCCCACCCCGGCCGCGTCGATGGCGCGCCGCAGCCGCGCCGCGAGGCTCGCCGCGAGCGCGGCCACGGCTCCGCCCTTGATCCCCTCCATCAGCTGCTCCGCGACAACGATGCCGTCCTCCCCCGAAACGAGCATCGCGCCCCGCACGCCGCGCACGCGCGTCACCAGATCGAGCGCCGGCCCGTACGCGGCGGGCGCCGTCATCGATCGAGCTCCAGCCAGCGACGCGCCGCCGCGGCGGCGCGCTGAGCGATGATGGCCAGCCGGCCCATCGGCACCGAGCGCTCGCGTACCACGAGCAGCAGCGCGTCCCCCGCCGGGGGAGTGAGGTGAACGTGCCCGAGCTTCCCCTCGGCTGCGACCCCGGTCCACTGCCCCAGTCCGAGCAGCTTCGCGGTGCGCGCCGCCTCGTGAGACACGCCCGCCAGATACGCGGCGACGGCGTCGGTCACGTCGCGGCCCTGCGGATCCTTGAGCGCCCCGCCCAGCACCTGGCCCTTGGCGTCGAGCAGCAGCAGGCCTTCCTGCGCGCCCTCGAGCCCGGCGAAGACGCGTGCCTCTTCCAGCGGCGGCGCGGCCGGCGCCAGCTCCTCCGCGGCCGCGGCGGCCGCCCGCGCGATGCTCGGGGATGGGTTCGCGGGTCCCCCTCCCGCTCCCGCCCCCGCAGCTCCCCCTACGCCCACCCCCCCGCCCTGCGCCAGCGCCAGGGCCTGGATGACCCCGGGGTCGTCGGGGGCGTGCAGTTGCGCCGCCTCCAGATGAGCCAGGGCCTGCCCCACGTCGCCGACCTTGAAGTACAGGAAGGCGAGGCCCTTGAGCGCGCCGACGTGGTTCGGCGCGATCCGCAGCGCCATGTCCCACTCGTCGAACGCGCGCTCGTAGTCGCGCTTGTCGGCGAGGATGCGCGCGTACAGATCGTGCGCGTCCGCGAGGTGCGGATGGCGCGCGAGGCCGGTGAGTGCGACCCGGTGCGCGGCGTCGAGCTGCCGCTTGAGGCGCAGCAGCTCCCCCAGTCGCAGGAACACCAGGCTGTCCGGGTCCTGCGCCAGCTGGGACGAGAGCGTCTTGACCTCGTCAGCCATGCAGCCCGGCCCCGGTTCCGGCGAGCGTCTGCGCCGCCTGTTTCGCCCGTCGCACGTCGTCCAGCTGCGCGAGCTCGGTCTCCGAGCGGGCGGCGAGCCGCTCCCACTGATCCCACTGCTCCACCGCCTCCGCGAATCGTCCCGTCGCAACCAGCGCGTACCCGAGGACGCGGTGCGCCGCGACGAGCAACGGGTCGAGTCGCAGGGCCCGCCGCAGCTCCTCCACCGCCGCGGGGCCGCGCCCAGCCGCGAGATCGATGCGACCGAGCAGCAAATGCACCGTCGGATCGTGCGGATGTACCGCGCCGGCCTGCTCGGCCGCGGCGCGCGCCTCCTCCAGATCCCGCCGCCCCAGCGCTTCCTCGGCACGCGCCACCAGCTCGGCCAGGTCGGAGGTGAGCGTGGTGCGCTCGCGCTTCGCCGTCCCGGGGTCCACGATGACGACGATGCCCGCGCTCTCGAGCCCGAACAGGGTCTTCGCCACCTCGAAGTCCGAGCGGCCCAGCTCCGAGGCGATGGCGCGCAGGTCGCGCTCGCCGTCGATCATCGCCAGCATCTCCCACTCGGGCGGGAGCAGGTCCAGCTCGCCTTCCGCTCCCCCGGCCGGCGGGGCGAGCGTCGGGACGACGCCCAAGTGCGGGATGCGACCCTCGATCCTGGACCACTCGTCGATGCGGCGCGCGCCTTCCATGAGGAGCGCCTCGGTCGGGATACGGACCTGCGCTTCGGTCGGCACGTCCGTGAGCGGGCCCTCGGTGAACGAGAAGTAGCCCTCGCGCCAGCTCATCACCTCGAACACCACCTCTTCGATCTGGAAACGGACCTGGCGCTGCAGCTCACGGGGCGTGATGGCGCCGAGCGCTACGAGGATCTCGCCGAGCCGACGCGTGTCGCCCTGACGCTGCTGCATGTCGCGGCCGCGCTCCAAGTCCGCCTCCGAGATCTTGCCGGTACGCAGCAGCAGGGCGCCGAGCGGGTGCGGGTTGGAGCGGATCTCCGCGAAGATGATGGTGCCGCCCTCGAAGTAGACCGTCCCCGCGTTGTGGCGCAGCTCCGACGTGACGCGCAGCAGGCCCGTCTTGCGGCTCAGGTCGAGCAGCTGGAACACATCGTGGATGCCGAGCTCGCGAAGCGGTCCCTCGATCGCCATAACTACGCCGCGTCCGAGGTGAAGATGTGCTGGAGGTCGAGCGCGGTGCGGGCGTGCGCGCGGGCCGCCTGGGCGAACGGGCCGCTGGGGTCGAGCCGCGTGACCTTCTCCCACACCTGCACCGCCTCGCCGTAGCGGTGCAGCCGCGCCAGCACGACGCCTTGCTGGAACAGCGCCTCCACCTGGTCGGGGTCGAATTTCAGCGCCCGCCGGAACGCTGCGAGCGCCTGCTCGTCGCGCTTCTCGTCGAGCAGGGCACGCCCCAGCAGCAGGAGCGCCTGCAAGTCGTAGGGGTCCTGCTCGAGCATTCCCGCCAGCCGAACCACGGCGGCCCGGGCGCGCCCGCTGCGGCGCAGCAGGTCGGCGAGCGCCAGCGCGGCTTCGTGGAAGGTGGGGAGGGCCTCGAGCGCGTGCTCGTAGGCCTCCTGCGCCTCGGCCCACTCTTCCTTCGCTTCGTGCAAGCGACCGAGGTCGAGCCACACCTGCACGTAGCCGGGATCGAGCTCGAGCGCCGCCTGGTAGGCGGCGAGCGCGCCGCCCTTGTTCCCGACCTTGAGGGTGACGTCGCCTTGCAGCTTGTGCAGGTCGGCGCGGCCGGGCGCGCGCGTCTGCGCCTGCTGCAGCGCGGTGAGTGCCCCCGCCGCGTCGCCCGCCGCGGCCCGCCCCTTCGCCACCGCGACGAGCGCATCGACGTCGTCGGGCGTGAGCGTGAGCAGGTGCTCGGCGAGCCCGCGCGCCTCCTCGGCGCGGGCGCCGCCCAGCGCGAACAACGCTTTCACTTCGCCGAGCAGGGCGTCGGCGCGCTGGGGGTCGAGCGCCCGCGCCTCGCGATACCGGTCCAGCGCTTCGCCGTGCAGGCCGCGCTTGGCGAAGATGTCGCCTACCAGCACCGCGGCGTCGCCCTTGTCCGCGCCGCGCTGCACCGCCCGCACCGCTTCCGCCGCCGCGACGTCCATCAGCCCCTTGCTCACGTAGTCGCGCGCCAGCGCCAGCGGGTCGTCGGCGGACTTGGGCGCCGGTGGCTCGGCAGCCGGGGCGGGCGCGAGCTCCTGGAAGATGTTGTCGAGCAACCGCTGATCGAACGCGAAGTCCTCGCCGATCGTCTCCGCCGTCACATCCGCGGAGATCTCGGGCGCGATCCCGATGGTCGACTTCTCGTATTGCAGATCGATGGTGAGCGCGAACTTCTGCGACACGTAGTACGGGTCGAGCTCGAGCGCCCGCTTCGTCGCGCGCAGCGCGCCATCGAAGTCTCCCAGGTTCGACAGCGTGAAGCTCAAGTTGTAGTGCGCCCCGGCATGCTCGGGGTCCGCCTCCACCGCGCGTACGAAGGCGTTGCGCGCGTCGGGGAAGCGCTTCAGCTCCACCAGCACGAGGCCGATGCCGTTCCACGCCGCGGCCGAGGCCGGCTCGCTTTGCAGCACCTGGCGGTACGCCTCGAGCGAGAGCTGGAAGCGTCGCAGCTGATACAGCAGCAGCGCGAGGTTCAAGCGGGCCGCGCTGAAGCCGCCCTGGAGCTGCAACGCGGTGCGCAACGATTCGATCGCGTCTTCGTGGTCGGCCCGATGGGCCTGGAGCACGCCGAGATTGTTCCAGGAGAGCGCGTACTTCGGGTCGGTCTCGACCGCCTGCTTGTAGGAGGAGAGCGCGTCGTCCGGGCGGCCGGCCTGGTGCAGCACCACGCCCCGTTCGTTCCACAGCTTGGGGGAGTCCGGGACCTCGCGCAGCAGCGTCTCGTACAGCTCGAGCGCGGCGGGAAAGTCGCGCTTGAGGAGGTGCACCTCCGCCATCGCCTGCAGCGTGAGGCGGCGATCCTCGCCCCGCTCCAGCGCCAGGCGGTATTCGCGCAGCGCCTCGTTGTAATAGCCCTTCTGGCGGAATGCGAGCCCGAGGTTGTAGTGGGCGAGCGCGTTGCCTTCGACTACCTGCGGCTCGGGCACCTCGCGGGCGCGCCGCTCCTGGGTGCGGCGCTCGGCGTTGTAGCGCTCGAGCGAGAGATTGGTCTGGGCGCGGGCCAGCGGCGGGTTGAGCTGGATGGCGCGCTTCGACGCGGCGCGGGCGTCCTGGTGGTGGCCCATGTCGCCCAGCACGAACGCCATCAAGTAGTGCGCGTTCGCGTTGTCGGGGTTCAGCTCCACGGCGCGCTCGAGCGCGCCGAGCGCCTCGGCGTTCAAGCCCCGGTTGTAGTAGATCTCGCCCAGATAGAACTGCACGACGCTCGAGTCCTGGTCGAGCTCGCACGCCCGCACGAACCACTCCGTCGCCGCCTCGGGACGGCCGCGGTTCTTCTCGGCGAGCCCGAGCTGGATGATGGCGGCGACGTCGTCCGGCTTCTGAGCGACCAGCTGCTCGAACTCCCCGATCGCCTCCTCGTGCTGGCCGAGGATGGCATAGGCGCGCCCCAGCTCCCAGCGGGCGTCGCGCTCGTCCGGGGCTTGGCGCAGCCGCTCCCGCAGCTGCGCCACGCGCTGGTCGTAGTAGCCCGTGTCGTGGTAGGCGATCTCCAGGTTGCGCTGCGCGATCTGCATCTTCGAGTCGAGCTCGAGCGCGCGCGTGAACTCCGCAATCGCCTCTTCGACGAGCCCCTTCTGGTAATAGAGGACGCCGAGATTGTTGTGGGCACCCGCGTCCGAGGGGTCGATCCGGCGGGCGAAGGATCGGAGCACGGCGAGGTCGCGTTCCGAAAGCGCCGGCGCCGTCACAGGTCAGCTCAGGCGGATGGCGTCAAAGATGGCCTTCAGCGACGCCAGATCGGGGAGCAGCAGGAAGTGGCCCCGCAGCCCCTCGGCCGAGTCGATGGTGAACTCGGTCTCCACACAAAACACGAAATCGCGCTCGTGTCCGAAGTTCAGGTAGGTGGTGGTGAGCACCGCGGCCGCGAGGTCCACCACGAGGCTCGGGACCGACGGCAGCAGCAGCATGCCCATGAAATCCGACAGCGCGTTCATGTACGCGCCCGAGAGAATGTTGCCGGTCTCCTTGAGGCACGACTGCTCGAGCGTGTCGAACACCGCGGTCGTGCCGGGCGGGCGGCGCAGCAGCATGTCGCACAGCTTGCGGGCCACGGCCTCGGGGAACAGCAGCAGCGTTCGGCCGGTCAGGTCGCCCAGCATGTGCATCAGCACGGCCGCCACGACTTCCTGCGAGTCCCCCAGCAGGTCGGGCATCTCTTCCAGCCGCGCGATGTTGATCTGCGGGACGCTGATCATGATCCGGCGATCGGTGAGCTGCGACAGGGCGGTCGCCGCGTGTCCCGCGCCGATGTTCGCGACCTCGCGCAGGGCGTCGATCTGCAGCTCTTTAAGATCCCGCACGTCCTCCATCGCGCCTCCCTACAGGAGCCCGCCGGCGTCCAGAATCAACGCCGGAACCCCGTCGGCCATGATGGTGGCCCCGCTGAACACGGGCAACGTGCCCGCCGGCGCGTCGAACCCCTTCACGACGATCTCCTGCTGCCCCAGCATCCCGTCCACCACGACGCCGGTGCGCCGTTCCCCCATCTCGAGCACGATGATCGGGGAGCGCGGGGGCGGTGCGTCCTGGGTGACGCCCAGCAGTCGCCGCAGGTGCACCAGCGGCACCACGCGGTCATGCAGCACGATCGCCTCGCGCCCCTCCACCACGGTCGTCTTGACTGTGCCGAATTCGACCGTCTCCGCGACGTAGGTGAGCGGCAGCGCGTAGCGTTCCGACCCGACGCTGGCGATGATCGCGCGCACGATAGCGAGCGTCACCGGCAGCCGCAGCGCGAAGCTCGTTCCCTTTCCCGGCTCGGAGCGGATGTCGATCGTGCCGCCCAACGCCCGGAGGCGCGTCATCACGACGTCGATCCCCACCCCCCGCCCCGACACGCTCGTCACGGTTTCCGCGGTGGAGAAGCCGGGGCGTGCCAGGACCCGGAGCAGCTGGTCGTGGGTGAGCGTGTCGGCATGCGGGTCCACCACGCCGTCGCGTTTGGCGCGCTCCAGGGTCTTGGCGCGGTCGATCCCGCGCCCGTCGTCCGTCACGGTGATCGCCACGCTGGCGCGCTCGCGCGCCGCGCTGAGCACGACTTCCCCCTCCGGCTGCTTGCCGCGGCGCCGCCGCTCGGACGCCGGCTCGATGCCGTGATCCACCGCATTGCGGAGCAGATGCATCAACGGGTCGCCCAACTCGTCCAGAATCGCGCGGTCGAGCTCGATCTCCTTCCCCTCGACGCGGAACGCCACCTGCTTCCCCAGCTCGCGTGCCAGGTCGCGCACCAGCCGCGGGAACCGATCGAACACCTGCCACACCGGGGTCATCCGCGCCTGGATGATCTCCGCCTGGAGATCGGAGGAGAGCCGCGACACCTGGATCGCGAGGTCGTCGATGGCCGGGTCGCGTCGCTCGGCGGCGAGCTGGTTCAGGCGCCCGCGCGCGGTCACGAGCTCCCCGATCAAATCCATCAGCCCGTCCAGTCGCCGCAGCGCCACGCGGATGTGGCGGCTGCGGCCCCCCCCCTCGAGCACGCCCGCGGCGCCCGGCTCGACCCGCGCGCCGCTCCCCAGAGCCTCATCACCGCCCGCGCCGAGGCCTTGCGCCTTCTTGACGACGAGCAACGCCCGGCCGCCTTTCAGCGGCGCCTCCGGGCGCAGCGTCACCTGGACGAGACGGCCCGGCGCGGGCTCGAGCTCAACGGGGGAGTCGGGCCGGGGGGGGGTTGACGGCGTGGCGCGACCGCCCGGGCTGTGCGGCCCCCCCCCCGGGGCCATGCGCGACGCGGCGTGGTCCAAGTCCGCGACGATCTCGGCGACCTCCAGCTCGCGTTCCCGGCCCACCACAGAGAGCTCGACGGCGTGCTCGAGCGCGTCGCGCGCCCGGAACAAGAGCTGCAGCAGCTCATCCGTCGCCGGGTGCGCCCCGCGGCGCAGCAGGTCGAGCAGACTTTCCATGCGGTGAGCGAGATCGGTGACCCGGGCGTAGCCCATCGTCGCCGCCATCCCCTTCACCGTATGCACCGCGCGGAACAGCCCGCCCACGGGCGCGAGCCCGGAGGGGTGCTTCTCCCACTCGAGCAGCAGCTGGTTGCAGGCGGTCAAGTGCTCCCGGCTCTCGGCCAGGAACAGCTCGGCGTACTGCGACAGGTCCATGCGTCAGCCCAGCACGCGCTGCACGGCTTCCAGCACGCGCGAGGGCTGGAATGGCTTCACGACGAAGTCCTTGGCGCCGGCCTGAATCGCCTCCACCACCAGGGCCTGCTGGCCCATGGCGCTGCACATCAGGATCTTCGCGTCCGGGTCCTGCTTGACGATCTCGCGCACGGCGTCGATCCCGCCCATGTCGGGCATCACGATGTCCATGGTGACGAGATCCGGCTTGAGCTCGCGGTATTTCTCCACCGCCTGGGACCCGGTCTCGGCTTCACCCACGATCTCGAAGCCGGCCTGCGCCAGGATGTCGGTGATCATCGTGCGCATGAAGATGGCGTCGTCGCACACGAGGACAGTGTGGCTCACACGCCCTCCCTAGGAAGACAAGATGGGGGTCAGTAGCGCGTCGGTGTCGAGAACCACGAAGAGTTGGCCGGCGCGGCGCCCCACGGCGCGCACCAGCGTCGGATCGATGCCGGGGAGCGCCTGCCGGCGGTCCAGCGCCTCGGCGCTCAGCGCGAGGAGGTCGACGACTTCGTCCACCGTGAAGCCCAGGACCTTCCTCCCCCCGCCGACCTCGAGCAGCACGGTCGTGCCGTGGTGGGTCCCGTTGGAAGCGGGCGGCTCGGGCTGGCGGAGCGCCCGCCAACCCTCCACGACGGTGATCAGCGTGCCCCGCACGTTCACGAGCCCCGCCACCGGCGGCGGCGCCCCGGGGATCCGGGTCGTCTCGAGCCGCGGCAGGATCTCGCGCACTCGCTCAGCATCCGCCGCGCAGACGAGGGTGCCCACGCGAAACAGCAGCAGGCGGACGACCCCGGCGTCACTCATCCGATGCGAAGAAGCCAAGATACTGCAACGGGTTGCGTTGAGCAAGCAAAGTCTCATCGGAGGCGGCGCGCGCCAGTGCGGGCACGAGGTCGGCGGGCCATTCCGAGCGCAGATTGACCCGCGCGCCGGTGATCGGGTGGTCGAAGGCGAGCCGGGCGGCGTGCAGCAGCTGGCGCGGCGCCAGCGCTTCGAGCTGCTCCGCCGCCCGCCGCTCCGACGGCGTGACGCGCCGGCTGCCGCCGCGCGCGTACACGGCGTCGCCCACCACGGGGTGGCCGACGTGCGCCAGGTGCACCCGGATCTGATGCGTCCGCCCGGTGCCGAGCGTGAGGCGCAGCAAGTCGGTCTGGGCGAAACGCGCCACCACCGCTGCATGCGTCACCGCGTGGCGACCGCCCGCCAGCACGGTCATCCGCTTGCGATCCGTGGGATTGCGGGTGATCGGCGCCTCGATCCCGACGGGGCTCTTGGCGAAGTGGCCCCACGCGAGCGCGGCGTACACTCGCTCGACCGTGCGCTGCTCGATCATGCGGGTGAGGCCCTGGTGCGCGCGATCGGTCTTCGCGACCAGCAGCAAGCCCGAGGTGTCGCGGTCCAGCCGGTGCACGATGCCCGGGCGTCCTTCACTCGACCCCTGCGACAGCGCGGTGCCGCGCGCCACCAGCACGTTCACCAGCGAATCGTCCCAGTGGCCGGGGCCAGGGTGCACCACGAGTCCCGCCGGCTTGTCGAGGACGGCGAGGTGCTCGTCCTCGTACGCGAAGCTCAGCTCCTGGTGGGCGGGGGCATAGGTTCGGGGGGGCCGTTCCGCGGGGAGCTCGACGGTCACCACCGCGCCGCGCGCCAGGCGGGTCGAGGCCCGGAGCGGCGCGCCGTCACGGGTGACGCGCTGCTCGGCGATCAGGCGGGAGGCGACGGTGCGGGACAGCGCCAGTTGATCGGCGACGAAGCGGTCGAGACGCTCGGTCTCGGGCGCGGTGACACAGAACGTGACGGCGGCCATCAAGGCTCGGCCGCCCTGGCCTCCTTCGCCCGTTCCTGCGCCCGGCCCTCGAGCCAGAGCGTGACCGCGAGTGCGATCGCCCCAACGGTGATGGCGGAGTCGGCGACGTTGAAGGTGGGCCAGCGTGTCGAGCCGACGCCGACGTCCACGAAGTCCACGACGCCCTGGGCGCTGCGCAGCCGGTCCACCACGTTGCCGACCGCGCCGGCACACACGAGCGCCAGCGCGCCGAGCCGGAACCGCTCACCCGGCCGCGTCGAGCGCACCATCGAGCGCAGCACGAACAGCGCCGCGATCGCGAGCGCGAAGAAGATCCAGCGCGAGTACGCGCCCAGGCACAGCCCGAAGGCGGCGCACTGGTTGTAGACCAGTCGCAGCTGCACGAAATCACCCACCAACTGCACCGGGAGATGTCGCGCGAGCAACGACTCGGCGAGCAGCTTGGTGACGACGTCGGCCACCACCACCGCGACCGCCGTCACCCAAAAGAGCCGGCGGTCAGCGCCGTTTGCCATCTTCCTCCTTCGCCTTGCACTTGATGCACAGGCGGGCGTGCGGCAGGGCATCGAGGCGATCGAACCCGATCTCCTCGCCGCACTGCTCGCACTTGCCGAACTTGTCGGGTGTCTGGTACAGCCGCCGCAGCGCCTGGTTCACGTGCCAGAGGTAGCGGCCCTCCTGCGACGCGAACAGGAACGCCTTCTCGCGCTCCATGGCGTCGGTGCCCTGGTCCGCCATGTGGAAGGAGTAGCTCGAGAGGTCGCCGTCGGATGCTTGCAGGCTCGAGTTGAAGGATTCGCCGTAGTGCCCGAGCTCCTTCATCACGCGCGCGCGCTCTTCCAGCAGCCGCTTCTCGAGATGGGCCAGCTGTTTCTTGTTCAGGCCCTTGGAAGACTTCGGTTTGGATTTCGTCGGCATTATCGGGTTCCGCCCTTTCGTCCGTCGTGACGCCGCAGCGCGATGACCACGCGGCGTCCATCGATGTCGACTTCACTGGTCACGTCCGCTGCGTCGAGCACGGCGCCGAGTACCGTCTTGCGAGCCAGTGTTTCACCCTCGACGTAGCTCTGGTACGTACCGATCGCGGACACCACGTCCTCCGGCCCAGCGACGCTCAGCTCGATACGGGTGGTATACTGATACCCCGCATCCTTGCGCAGCCGCTGCACCCGGTTCACGAGCTCCCGGGCAAGTCCTTCCTGGATCAGGTCCGCGGTGAGTCGCGGATCGACGGCCGCGACGTACGGCCCGTCCGCCTGGACGGCCCAGTCGCTGACCACCTCACGCGTCAACGTCACGTCCGCGGGCTGAAACTCGAACTCCCCCGCCCGCGCGGGGTCCCCACGTTCAAGCGCCTGAAGCGCCTGCGCCGTGAGCTGGGACACGGCCGCGGCCGCCTGAGGCGTGTGCTTGCCGTAGCGCTTCCCCAGGCTGCGGAAGTCGGGCTTTCCCTTGAGGTTGACGAGCTCGTGGTCGGACGTCACGACCTCGACGTCCTTGGCGTTCACTTCGTCCTTGAGGACGTCGAGCAGCTCGGCGAACGCCCGGCCCTTCACGGCCGGGGGCACCGCGACCTGGAGCTTCGCGACCGGCTGGCGCACGTGCAGCTTGCGCATCTCGCGCGCCGCGCGCGCCAGCGACGCGAGCTTGCGGATCGCCGCCATGGCCCCGAGCAGCTCGGGCTCGCGGCGTCCCTGATCGGAGGGAAACGAGGCGAGGTGCACCGAGGTTCCCGTGAGCGCGCGGTGCAGCCAGTCGGAGAGGAACGGCGCCGCGGGCGCGAGCAAGCGCGCCGCCACCAGCAGCGCGTCGTACAGCGTGCGCAGCGCGGCCTGGTCCGCGGCGCGGTCGGGAGCCCAGAAGCGCGGTCGGTTGGTGCGCACGTACCAGTTGGACAGATCGTCCACCACGAAGTCCATGACCGCCCGCGTGCCCGCCGTCACGTCGTAGGCGTTCCACGCATCGCGCACCGCGGCCACCACCTCGTCGAGTCGCGCCAGCAGCCACCGGTCGGCGAGCGACCGGTCCCCCCCCGACCCCGCCCCCGCCGGCGCCCCGCTCTCCGGCATCCAGTCGCCGGCGTAGTCCGCGAAGAACTTGTAAGAGTGGCGCAGCGTGTTCAAGAACCCGCCCGCCACGTCCGGGATGTGGCGGCGGTCGAAGCGTTTGGGGAGCCACACCTGGCTCTGGCCCAGCAGGTAGAGCCGCACCGCGTCGGCGCCGTGCTCCTCGATCACCTGCCACGGGTTCACGACGTTGCCGCGGCTCTTCGACATCTTCTGACCTTGCGGGTCGAGCACCAGCTCGTTGACGATCACGTGCTTGTAGACGGGCGAATCGAACACGGCGACGCCGATCGCGAGCAGTGAGTAGAACCAGCCGCGCGTCTGGTCCACGCCTTCGCAGATGAAGTCCGCCGGGAAGTGCCCCTTGAAGTCCGCCTGGTGCTCGAACGGGTAGTGCCACTGCCCGTACGGCATCGCGCCCGAGTCGAACCACGCGTCGATCACCTCGGGGACTCGTCGCATCGCGCCGCCGCACTGGCGGCAGGCCCAGGTGTACTGGTCGATGTACGGCTTGTGGGGATCGAAGTCGCGCGGCAACGCCTTGCCCCAGCGCTCCGCCAGCTCCGCGTACGATCCGATCACCTCGCGGTGCTCCCGCTCCGTCTCGCACTCCCACACGTTCAGCGGCGTGCCCCAATAGCGGTCGCGCGACAGCGCCCAGTCGACGTTGTTCTCGAGCCACTCGCCGAACCGCCCGCTCCCCACCTCCGGCGGGTGCCACGCCACCTGGGCGTTCACTTCGAGCATACGCGCCTTGATCGCGGTGGTGCGCACGAACCACGAGCTGCGAGCGTAGTAGATGAGCGCCGAGTCGCAGCGCCAGCAGAACGGGTACTGGTGCTCGTGGGCCCGCGTCTCCAACCAGCGGCCGTCGTGCTTCAGGCGCTCGATGATCAGGCGGTTCGTCTCCTTGTCGGTGACGAGCTTGCCGTTGATCTCGGCCCAGCGCGTGTCCTGGAAGGTGCCGTCCGGCCCGACCGGGTTGACGAAGGCGAGGCCGTACTGCTGCGCCGCGGTGTAGTCGTCCGCGCCGAAGGCGGGGGCCATGTGGACCAGGCCGGTGCCCTCGTCCGCCGAAACGAACGCCCCCGCCACGACGATCGCCCGCTGCCCCTCCTGCGGCAGCGGCACGACTTCCAGCGGCCGCACGTACTTCTGGCCGACCAGGTCGCGGCCGCGGTAAGCCGCGACGCGGGTCGCCGCGGCGAGTGGCTTCCCCGCCACGTGCACGTCGCCGGCGCGCGCCGCCGCGACGATGTAGCGGACACCGTTCACCTCGTACTCCCCGTATTCGAGGTCCGGATGCACCGCCACCGCGACGTTGGCCAGCAACGTCCAGGGCGTGGTCGTCCAGATCACGAGCAGGCGCTGCGGATCGTTGGCGAGCGGGAACGTCACGTACACGGAATTCGTTTGGACCTTGTCGTACCCCAGGGCCAGCTCGTGCGAGGAGAGCGCGGTGCCGCAGCGCGGGCAGTACGGCAGCACCTTGTGCCCGCGGTACAGCAGCGCCTTCTCGTGCAGCCGCTTGAGCAGCCACCACACCGTCTCGATGTACTCGTTGGTGTAGGTGATGTACGGGTGCTCGTAATCGAGCCAGTACGCGATCCGCTCCGACAGCGTCTCCCAATCGGTTTTATAGGTGAAGACGCTCTCGCGGCACAGCCGGTTGAACTTCTCGACGCCGTAGGCTTCGATCTGCTTCTTGCCGCTGATGCCGAGCGTCCGCTCCACCTCGATCTCCACGGGCAACCCGTGGGTATCCCACCCCGCGATGCGCGTCACGGCCTGGCCCAACATCGTGTGGTAGCGGCACACCAGATCCTTGATGGTGCGGGCGAAGACGTGGTGGATGCCCGGCCGGCCGTTGGCCGTGGGCGGCCCTTCGAAGAACACGAACGGCGGCCCGTAGCGCATCGCCTCCCGCGTCTTCTCGAACAACCGCTCGTGCTTCCAGGTCGCGAGCAGCTGCTTCTCGAGCGCGTCGGTCGAGAGCTTGGGATCGACGATCGGGTACGGCATCAGTTGAGGCGCTCCAGCACGCCGCGGATCAGCGCCGTGAGCCGGGGCTCCGCGGCGCGTGCCACCGCGATGATCTGCTCCACCGACGTGGGAGCGAGTGCGTCCGGCAAGCACTGGTCCGTGACGATCGACACGCCCAGCACCCGCATCCCCATGTGGCGCGCGGCGATCACCTCCGGCACCGTGCTCATCCCCACCACGTCCGCCCCGATGCCGCGCAACATGCGATACTCGGCCCGGGTCTCGAGGTTGGGGCCGGCGACGGCGACGTAGACGCCCTCGCGCAGCACGATCCCCTGCTCCAGCGCGACCGCGCGCGCCAGCCCGCGTAGCCCGCCGTCGTACGGCTCCGACATGTCGGGGAAACGCGGACCGAGCCGGTCGTCGTTCGGGCCGACGAGCGGGTTGTCCCCGAGCAGATTGATGTGGTCGGCGATCAGCATCAGGTCGCCCGGGCTCCAGAGGGGGTGCATGCCGCCGCAGGCGTTGGACACCACCAGCGTGGTCGCTCCCAGCGCGTGCAGCACGCGGACCGGGAAGCCGATCTGCTGCGACGTGTAGCCTTCATATCGATGGAACCGTCCCTGCATCGCGACCACCCGCTTGCCCGCCAGCGAGCCGACCAAGAGCTGGCCCGCGTGGCTCTCCACCGTGGACAGCGGGAACCCCGGGATCTCCCCGTAGGGAATCCGCGCCTCCACCCTCACCTCTTCGGCCAACCCGCCGAGGCCCGTGCCCAGGATGATCGCGACGTCCGGGACGAGCTCGGTCCGCGTGCGGACGGCGCGCAGCGCCGCGTCGATCATCCGCCTTGCTTGCCCTCCAGCGCCTCCAGCTCCGCGAGCTGGCGCTCGAGCAGCGCCCGGAATCCGCCGACGTACTGCTGGTATTGCCGCTGCACCGCGGCGGCCTGTCGCTCCAGGTCGGCCTTCGCCCCGCGCGTCTCGTCGAGGATGCGCCGCGCCTCGGCCTCCGCCTCGCGCACGATCACCTGCGCCTCCCGCTGCGCTGCCGCGTGGGTCGCTTCCCGCAGCTGCTGCGCCGCGACCAGGGCCTCGTTCATCGCGCGCTCCCGCTCGCGGTAGGCGCGCAGCTGCTCGCCCAGCGCAGCGACGCGCTCCTCCAGCACCGATCGCTCGCGCAGGATGCGCTCGAGCTCGTCCGCCACGCGGACGCGGAAGTCCTCGACGCCCATCGGCTCGTAGCCGCGCAGGCTCTTGCGAAACTCCTGCTTGCGCACGTCGAGCGGCGTCAAGTGAAACGCGTGCTCGGTCACGTCCCTTCCCCGCTCGCCCCCGATGTCCCCGCCCCCCCCCCCCCCCCCCCCCCCCCCCCCCCCCCCCCCCCCTTCAGTGCGTCCCGCAGCGATCGCACCGCGCGGAACGTGCGCCGCTGCACCGCTCGGTCATCCGTGAACGGCGCGATCGTCATCAGTCCCTCGAGCGCGAGGTGCGGCAGCGCGGCCAGCTGCTTGGCCAGCTCCGGCGCCTCGGCGGGGGAGCAGCCGGCCTTCTGGGCTTCCTCGGCCACGTTCACCTGCAGCAGCGCGCGCACCCGCACGCCCTGCGCCGCCGCCCGCTTGTCCAGCTCCGCCGCGAGCGCGAGCGAGTCGAGCGAATGCACCAAGGCGAAGCGACCGGGGACGTGCTTCGCCTTGTTGCGCTGCAGGTGCCCGATCAGGTGCCACGTCGCGCCGCGGCCGGCCGGGGTGTCGATCTTCTGCAGCGCCTCCTGTACGCGGTTCTCACCCAAGTCGGTGAGGCCCGCGGCGCGCGCCGCCGCTACGGCGTCCAGCCCGAACCCCTTGGTCACGGCGACGATCGTCACCGGATGCGTCCAGCCGCCGGCCGCCTGACGTCGAGCGATTTCGGCCCGCACGTGGGCCAGTCGCTCCGGCAGCGCCGCAAAATTCATAACCGCAAAAACTAGCCCGGCACCCCGGCTGAAACAATCCAGGGTGTCGGGAAAGCGCGGCGTTGTGAGGGGTTAGCTGGCCGAGGCCGTGACCCGCTCGCCGCCCTCGAGATGCGAGATCGCCCCGGAGAGCAGATCCCGCACCTGCTGCGGCGTGAGATGGCGGTGCAGCAGGCCGTGGCTCGCCACCGAGATGGTAGACGTTTCCTCGGACACTACGAGGACGGTGGCGTCAGTCTCCTCCGACAGGCCGAGGGCGGCGCGGTGGCGCGTGCCGAGCGATTTGTCGGCGACCTTGAACTGGGTGAGCGGGAGCACGCACCCGGCGCCGATGATGCGGTCGCCGCGCACCAGCACCGCGCCGTCGTGCAGCGGCGAGTACGGCGTGAAGATCGTGGTGAGCAGGTCGGCGGAGACCTTCGCCTCCATTGGCACGCCCGACGAGATGAACTCCTCCAGCCCGATGTCGCCCTCGACCGCGATGATGGCGCCCGTCCCGCCGCGCGCCAGGCGATCCATTGCCTCGGCGATCTCCTCCGCCACCGACTGACGATCGCCCTGGGAGAAGCGCCGCATCAACCGCGACTGGCCCAGCCGCGCCAGCGCATTGCGGAGCTCCGGCTGGAACACCACGACCGCCGCAAACGCCCCGTACGTGAAGACCACACTCAAGAGGAAGCTGATCATCTGGAACTTGGCGAGCAGCGCCGCGAAATACGCGACCGAGAGGATCATGACGCCGACCACGATCGACATCGCCCGCGTGCCCACCAGAAACAGCAGGAAGCGGTAGATCACGAACGCGACGAGCAGGATCTCGACCACGTCCGGCCAGAAGCGCGGGATGAGGAAGCGGTAGGTTTCGAAGTTCACCGTGAGCTCGTCGTGGCGCAGGCCACTCGCAGCGCCTCGCGCGCGAGGGCGGCGTCGTGGACTCGAAACAGGCGCGCCCCCCGCTCCCACGCGAGGGCACACGCGACGGCCGTCGCCCGGTCCCGGTCCTCCACCGGGCGCCCGGTGGCGTGCCCGAGGAATCGCTTGCGCGACGGTCCCACGGCTACAGGATAGCCCAAGGCGACGACGCTTGCCAGCTCATCGAGCAGTCGAAAGTTCTGCTCCGGCTGCTTGGCGAACCCGAACCCGGGGTCCACGACGATCCGCTCGCGTGCTACGCCCCCCTGCTCCGCCCGCCGGGCCGCCGCGTCCAGCTCGGCCGCTACCTCGGCCGCCACATGGCGGTAGGTGGCGAGCGAGTCCATGGTGTCGGGCGTGCCGCGCATATGCATGAGGATCACGCCCACGCCCGCGTCCGCCGCGACCGGCGCGAGCGCCGGGTCGAACGCCAGCCCCGAGACGTCGTTCACCACCGCGGCCCCGGCCGCGATCGCGGCCCGCGCGACCGGCGCCTTGCGCGTGTCCACCGACACGGGGCCCAAGCGCCGCCGTACCAGCTGCTCGATCACCGGGACGACCCGGGCGATCTCCTCTTCCAGGGCCACCGTGGCCGCCCCGGGCCGCGTGGACTCGCCACCCACGTCGAGCAGCTCGCAGCCGTCGGCCAGCAGCCGTTCGGCCTGCGCGATGGCCCGATCGACCGTGGCGAATCGCCCCCCGTCCGAGAAGGAGTCGGGCGTGACGTTGAGGATACCGATGATGACCGGATGATCGAGCGCGACCCGCTGGCGGGCGATCTCCCACACCCGCGTCGGCTCGGCGTGCGCAGCGAGCAGGCGCCCCAGCTCGGGACCGAGGCGCTCCAGGCCGGCCGGCACGCGGTCCGGTCGCGCGAGCGGGGCGAGCCGGCTCGCCGCCGCGCTCACCAGCGCCCACCCCGCGCCCGTGAGCACATCGGCGCCGGCCTTCGCGCCCCAGTGGACCAACGCCTCGCGTTCGGCGTCGGTGACGTCGTCGAAGATGACGGCGAGGGGTTGTACGCCGGTCGCGGCGAACCACGCCGGCTGAGCGTCCCACCCGCGCGCCGTCAGCGCTGCGCGCACCGCTTCCGGGGTGTGGGACGCCAGCAGCGTGAGCTTCACCTCAAGGCTTGGACCACCTGCAGTCGCGCGGCCCGCCACGCGGGGAAGAACCCACCCACCAGTCCCATCGTGACGGCGAAGGCCACGCCCAACTCGGAGCCGCGCCGCAGGTAGAGCACCACCCCTCCGATGACGGCGAGCGCACCCGCCGCGAGCCACACGCTGCGGGTGAACGCCCGGCGCACCCCGGCGGGGGGACCGTCGCGGTCAATGCGTAGCTTGGCGGGGTCGGGAGCATTCGCCATGGGAGCGCTTGGAATCTACTACGAGAAAACGGCGACTACGCGCCGGCAGGCTCGGGCGGCGGACTCCCCAGGACGGGGCCGCGGGCCGCTGTCTTTTCCTTCGTCTGGGCGCCTTCGGGGGTCGGGTGCGGCGTCACCGGCGCGGGCGGCGGAACCTGGGGCGGCAGCGGCTTGCCGGCCACGACCATCTCGACTTCGTCGCGATCGAGGGTCTCGCGCTCGAGCAGCGCGCTCGCCAGGCGGTCGAGCACGGCACGATGCTCGGCGATGATGGTGCGCGCACGCTCGTACGCCTCGGACAGGATGCGCTTGAGCTCCGTATCCACGATCTCGGCGGTGCGGTCGGAGATCTCCCGTCGCTGCACGACTTCGCGCCCCAGGAAGATCTCGGATTCGCGATCGCCCACGGCGATAGGGCCGACCACGTCGCTCATGCCGAACTGCGTCACCATCCGCCGCGCCATTTCGGTGGCCTGCTGAATGTCCTGCGCGGCTCCGGTCGTGATCTTCTCGGGCCCGAACACCAGCTCTTCCGCCACGCGCCCGCCATACGCCATGGCGAGTCGGCCCAGGATGTACTGCTTGGTGTAGTTGTGCCGGTCCTCCTCCGGGAGGGAGAAGGTGATGCCGAGCGCGCGGCCGCGCGGGACGATCGTCACCTTGTGGAGGGGGTCCAGGCCCGGGACCTTCAGGCTCACGAGCGCGTGCCCCGCCTCGTGATAGGCGGTGAGCCGCCGCTCTTCATCGGAGAGCACCATGCTCTTGCGCTCGAGCCCGAGCATCACCTTGTCCTTGGCGTCCTCGAGGTCGTTCATGTCCACCGCGCTCTTGTTGGGGCGGGCGGCGAGCAGGGCCGACTCGTTGACGATGTTGGAGAGCTCGGCGCCGGAAAGCTCAGGCGTTCCCTTGGCGATCCGGTCGAGATTCACCCCGGGCGCGAGCGGGATCTTGCGGGTGTGGACCCGGAGGATCTGCTCCCGGCCCTTCACGTCGGGCATGTCCACCACGATCTGACGGTCGAACCGGCCCGGACGCAGCAGTGCCGGGTCGAGGATGTCCGGCCGGTTGGTCGCCGCCAGCAGGATGACGCCGTCGTTCGACTCGAAGCCGTCCATCTCGACCAGCAGCTGGTTCAAGGTCTGCTCGCGCTCGTCGTGCCCGCCGCCCAGCCCGGCGCCGCGGTGGCGCCCGACGGCGTCGATTTCGTCGATGAAGATGATGCACGGCGCATGGGCCTTGCCCTGCTCGAACAGATCGCGCACCCGCGAAGCGCCCACCCCCACGAACATCTCCACGAAGTCGGACCCCGACATCGAGAAGAACGGCCGCCCCGCCTCGCCCGCCACCGCCTTGGCGAGGAGGGTCTTGCCCGTCCCCGGCGGCCCGACCAGCAGCGCGCCCTTCGGCAGCCGGCCGCCCAGGCGCTGGAACTTCTGCGGGTCCTTGAGGAAGTCGATGATTTCCTCGAGCTCCTGCTTCGCCTCATCGGCGCCCGCGACGTCGGCGAAGGTGATCTTGGGGGTGTCGCCCGACAGCAGCTTCGCCTTCGACTTGCCGAACGCGAAGGCGCGATTGCCCCCCTGCTGCATCTGACGCAGCATGAAGATGATGAGGCCGAGGATGAACAGGTACGGCAGGAAGCTGAACAGGAACACGCCGAACGACTGCTTCTCTTCGCGCGCCCGCACGTCCACGCCCTTGTCCCGCAGCGTCTGCACCCACTCGGCGCGCGACTCGAACGGCAACAGGGTCGTGAAGTGCTCCGCGTTGCGGCGGCCGACCGCCACGGCGCGCTTGAAGTCTCCTTTGATCTGTTGCCGCTCGGTGATCTCGACCGCGGCGACGTTGCCCGCGTCGAGCTGCTCGGTGAACTGCGTGTAGGAGATGTCCACCGCTTCCTGGCGGCGGCTGGAAGCGAACTGGACCAGCGCGATCGAGCCCACGATCAGGAGCGCCCAGAACGACAGCGTCCGGAGCGTCCGAGCCCAGTTGAACTCGCGCGGCGGTGGCAGGCGGTTGGGCATCTAGGTCAGGCTCGCGATGTACGGCAGGTGCCGGAAGTTCTCGGCGTGATCGAGACCGTACCCGACGAGGAACACGGGCGGGACGTCGAACCCCACGAACTTCGGCTCCAGCACCAGATGTTCTGCCAAATGCTTGTGCAGCAAGGCACAGATCTCCAGACTCTGCGGATCCCGCTCCCGCAGCAGCGTCACCAGTCGATTGAGCGTCTTCCCAGTGTCGACGATGTCCTCGACCAGCAAGATATGCTTACCCCGCAGCTCCGTCTCCGGATCGTACAGCAACCGCACGTCGCCGCTCGAGATCGTGGCCGCTCCGTAGCTCGCGGCCACCAGGAAATCCACTTGCAGCGGCCGATCGATCCGCCGCACCAGGTCGCTCAAGAAGATGAAACTGCCCTTGAGCAGGCCGAGCACCAGCAGCTCTCCGTCGGGGTAGGCCGCGGTGATCTCGCGACCCAGCTCACTCACCCGGCGAGCGATCGTCTGCTCGTCCAACACGATGCGTGCGAGCTTACGCCCGCCGGTCTGCTTCAGGCTCGCCGTACTCGGTAACATGCACCCGCACCGCCCTAGTTCCTGGCTGCGGGAGATCGCTTGCACTCCGGCAGATTCCGGGAACCCAGAGAATGGTTTCGCCGCGGACCACCACCGGGTAGCTGGCTCGCGCGCTCCGTGGCACGCCCGCCTCCATCAACAGACGCCGCAGCGGGCGGTGTCCCACGCCACCCAGCGGCACCAGCCGATCGCCCGAGCGCGGCGCGCGAACTTGCCAACTCGAGCCCGCGATCCAGGTCGTCCAATCCGAGCGAGGCAGCCGCGCCGGCGCGGGCTCGGCCGCCCATTCGACCCGGAAACTCCCGAACAACGCGTTCCCCCGCTCCCCCCCCTCCCCGCCCACCGTGATCTCGCCGGGGGTGCCGACCGCGTCGCGCACCAGCCGCAACCGATCGAACGCCACCTCCGCGATCCAGCCGCCGCCCAGCGCCAGGCGTCGTCCCGACGGATGCCCGGCGAGTGCCACCACCTGGGCCGCTCGCCGCATTCCCAGGACCAGCCCGACCCGCCGGGCGGCGGCCCGCAAAAGGGCCACGGACAATGTCTTATCATAGCGGCACAGGGCGGCCCGAGCAACGTCGCAGCCTTCGGCGGCGCAGTGAAGCTCAAGCTCGGGAACGAGTTCGAGCGCGCGGTCCCAAGCGCGCCGATCGCGCGCCGCCGCCCGACCGAGCCGCAGCAGGTCGGCGCGCACGCGGACACCGAGCCGCGCCTCGAGCTGGGGCAGCAGCTCGACGCGCGCCCAGGAGCGCAGGTGGCGCGGATCGCGGTTGGCGGGATCGTCGTGCACAGCGAGGCCCGACTGCGCGACATAATCGGCGAGCTCGGCGCGTGTGAACGAGAGCAGCGGCCGCACCAGGCCGCCGCGGCCGCGCGCCGGCATCCCGGCCAACCCCGCGAGCCCGCTCCCCTTGAGCAGGCGCAGCAGAATCGTCTCGATTTGATCGTCACGCTGATGCCCGGTGACGAGATAGCGCGCCGCGTGGCGGCGGCGCACTTCGCCGAGCCAGGCGTAGCGCGCGCGGCGTGCGGCGGTCTCCGTTGCGGCTGGACCGAGGTGGAGCTCGCCCAGCTCGAACGGCACGCCGAATCCTCCCGCCAGCCCGCGTACCATCTCTCCCACCTTGCCGCTTTCCATCTGAATGCCGTGATCCGCGTGCGCCACCACGAGCGACAGCCCGCGCTCGGGCGCGACCACCCGCATCAGGGCGAGCAGCGCCACCGAGTCGGGGCCGCCGGAGACGGCGAGCACGGCGGGACCCGGCGCGGTGAAGAGCCGGGCCCGGTCGAGATGCGCGCGAAAGCGGTCGAGCAGCGGAGCCATATAGATAATGATATCTTGGCCACCGACCTCACGCCCCGGGGGCTCGGGATGCGGCCGGACGAGACCTACCAGTTGCTCCGCAACCTGACCTCTCCCATCGTGGCGATCACGTGCGAGCGCGCCGGCAAGGGCAACGGCATGATCTCCGACTCGGCGGTGCGGGCTTCGATCGTGCCGACCATCCCGCGCGTCTCGGTTTACATCCACAAGTTCAACTTCAGTCACGACCTGATCTTCGACACCGGACGCTTCGTGATGCACCTGCTGCGGACCGACCAGTTCGAGCTGGTCCACCGGCTCGGCTTCACGAGCGGACGCGAGCGCGACAAGCTTGGCGCCGTCCCTCACCACCCCGGCACGCTGGGCGTCCCCGTGCTGGATGAGTGCTACGCGCATTTCGAGTGCCGCGTCGCGAACGTGATGGACACGGGCAGCTCGACCTGCTTCCTGGGGGACGTGGTGGAGGTCGGCCACGGCGCGAGCAGCGGGGCCACGGGAACGGTGATGACGGCGGCGTATTTTCGGGAGAACATGCCGCCCCAGTGGCGTGCCGAGTACGAAGCGCTGCTGGCCGCGGCGCAGCGGTTTGCCGCCGAACGGTCGCGGCACATCAAGCCGGTCATCTGGAGAGACCTGCCGGCGCCGAAGTAGGCGCCCCCTTCATCCGGGCGCGTCAGCCCGTCGCGCTCTCCCGCTCCGCCTGCTGCATCGGGTCGTGCGGTTGCGCCGTGACCCACACTCCCGGATGGGGGATGGTGACCGTGAACCCCTCGCTCACGCGCGGCGGTCGGGCGGTGTAGGCGGCGAGCGCGTCCTGCCACTCGCGCGGCAGCTGGGCCGCCGAGCGGAGCGGCAAGGCGATGGCGTTGCCGATGCGACCCAGCACGGTGTTCTCGACCAGATCGGTGAGCGGTCGCCCCGAGGGGTCGCGCAACTTCGCCAGCGCGGCGTGGCGGGAGGCGGGATCGCCCGCGGAGATGATGGCGGTCGAGTAGTACAGCAGGTTCGCCTCGATGTGGTCGAGTAAACGGTTGTGCGCCCCCCCCGGCCTCCCGGTGCCCCCCTTCCCCTCACCGCTCCAGCCGTCGTCCGAGCTGAGCAGCCGGTCGAGGTCCGGCTGCAGGGCGCGATCGAGCAGGGTGCGCCGGAAGATGTACCCGAAGCGCCGCACCACGTCGGGCGTCGCCAGGTTCGGCAGCCGGAACGGGACGAAGATCACGGGGCGCACGCGCGGAGTCCGCACCACCACCTTGAAGCGCTCGAGCGGCTCGAAGAAGTGGAACGTGACCACCCGGTCCGGGCTGGTGTTGCGCACCGTGCGAATCGCCGCCTGTGACGGCGCCTCGTGGTTCGCATCGACCACGCCCAGCGGTCGGCGCCGCAACGCACTGCTCATGCGCTCGGTGCGATCGCGGATCAGCTGGACGGTGTCGGTGACCGCGCTCTCGAGCGCGGGCTCGGACAGCGTGAGGGGGTCGAGCTGCAGGTCGGTGCCGAGCGCCGTCACGAGATCGCCGAGCATCGAGCTGCCGACCATGCGGGCGAGGATCTGGAGCGGGCGCTCCCGCGCCTCGGCCTCGCGGCGCCAGCGGCCGTCCAGCACGGCGAGCCGCGCTTCGTCGCCCGGCGTGAGCGAGACGCTGTAGAGCAGCTCGCCCCACTGCACCCCGAGCGACTGCCACGACTCCTCGAGCTCGACCAACACGCCGTAGCGCAGGGTCGAGTGGTCGCTCGGCAGCGCGAAGAAATCGGCGACGGGGGAAGGGGTCGCTCCTCTCCCCTCCGGCGCCCGCTCGGCGAACATCACGAGCCGCTGGAAGTAGAGGACGTGCCCGGGGACTTCGTGCGGCTCGGCGGAACGTGGCGTCGCTGCCGGCGAGGGGTTGGGAGCCGGGGGGGCCGCGGGTGGCGCCGCCCGCTCGCTCCCGCCCGATGGAGTCCGCGGCAGCCAGGTCGGCGCAGCGAGGTCGATCGGACCTGCGCCCAGCGTCGCGGTGATCAGCTCGATCGGCTCCTCGTTACGGAGCCCCACGCGTAGCCGGACCTTCGCTACGTCGCGCCGTGGGATCGCCACGGTACCGTCCGCCTCGCTCACCCAGTACCCGGCCGGACTCCCGCCGGGATCGAGCACCGTCACCGGCACGCCCTGCGCGGGCTTGCCCGTGTCCTGGTGCACGATCCGGAATACCCAGACGTCCTTCTCGCTGCTGGCCATAAGGGGGCACCAATATGCAATTGCCCCAGTCAAACGGACAGCGACGTGCGCCACACCGGCGGGTCGGTCACGCTAACCCATTGTGCAATGACGAATTGCGGTACCGGAAGCGGGCGAGGCCCGAGCGCGTCGGGCCTCGTGCGAGTAGCGGCGGTCGGACTCGAACCGACGACCCGCGGATTATGACCGCGCACGCGCGGTCCGCCCACACTCCTCGCGTGACATCGGAATCAAGGGCTCGCTCAACCATGCGACCCAAAGGCGCGCCCACGTGTCTCGGGGTCCAGCCTGAGCGCTCGTGACCCCTGTCACTTGACCGGTCAGGAACGACCGGCGTTATCGTGTCATCAACCCAGAGGCAGCAGTGTTTCAGGCAGCCCCGTGCGCCCGCACTCCGGCCCACGGGGCTGCTTGCATATGGTAGCCCTGGAGCTCCCACCTCGGGTGGGGGCGGCGGGCTGGAGCTGCTCGGTTCACACCGACGTGCCCCGGCACGAGGAGGGTTTGTGAGCATCAGATTCTGCTTGGCGGCGGCTCTGGCCGTCGCGGCGCCCGCCCAGCTGTGTAGTCAGACTGGCAACGGCGCACCCAACGGCCCGCATTTCAATCTCAATATCATCGGGGTCGCGCACGACAAGAGTCCCAACATGAATGGGGGCGGCAACGTCATCTTCGTGGGCCTCGGCACGCGCAGCGACGCCGTGACGACGAAGATTCTGCTCAGTCAAGCGGCCGACGGCGTGTTCGAAGTGCTCGACAAGAACGGAACGGATGGCGAGGCCTCCTTCGCCCTCCCGGTCCCAGGCACCTACACCGTCTGGGCACGCGCGCTCGGCACGCCGGGTGGACAGTCCAAAATAGCCACCTGCGCGACGTTCATCGATCCCACCACGGGCGCGGCGACAATCCTCTGCTCGACCGACAACGAGGTGTTCGTGCGCGGCACGGGCAAGAGCAACTTCCGCAACGTGACCACCGCTCTCACGACGATTAGCCTCGTACCGGGGAGCGCGGCCGAATTGGCGTGCGGCACGCCGACCGTGAGCCTGTTCGCTACGTGCCTACAGGACTTTCTTTGGCAGTACGACAACAACGGGCTGAGACTCTTGCAGATCCGCTTCTATCCGAACCCGAGCTAGCGGGTTGGTGACGGGCAGTCGGCGCTCAGGGAAGGCGGAGCGCCGACTGCCCAGTGAGGGCAGCGCCATAAGCACTAAGCCCCCGATTTTCTCAGGGGGCTCATGCGAGTAGCGGCGGTCGGACTCGAACCGACGACCCGCGGATTATG
>MNIR01000076.1 GCA_001919865.1 Gemmatimonadetes bacterium 13_1_20CM_4_69_16
GGGGAGCACCCAGCTGGCCAGTGCCGGCGTCGCCACCTCGAGCCCCTCCACGGCGCTGAGCACGGAGATCGCCGGCGTGAGCGCGCCGTCTGCGTACAGGAGCGCCGACCCGAAAATGCCCAGCACGATCATGATGCGGCGTGGCGAGAGCCCCCTGGCCAGCCGACTCCCATTCACCATCGCCATCAAGGCGAGCACACCGCCTTCGCCCTTGTTGTCCGCGCGGATGATCACGATGTGGTACTTGATCGTGACGACGATCACGAGCGACCAGAACACCATCGACAGGACGCCGAGCACGTTCCCCGGAGTGACGCTGATGCCGTGGGGGCCGGAGAACGAGTAGCGGATCGCGTACAGGGGGCTCGTCCCGATGTCGCCGTACACGACACCCAGGGCGGCGAGCGCCAACGTGAAGAGATAGCGGCCGCGCGGGGCGGCTGCGGGCTGCGAACCTGGGGTCATGGCGCTGAATACTAGCCGGTCCGGGCGGTCCCGCAGCGCGGCGTCGTACGCGTCACCCGACTCACGTGTTGGGCCGCGCGCTCCAGATCGAGAGCGCCCAAATCGCCGTGATGAGCGCCGCGGAGACGACACACCAGCGGCAGATGGCGTGCAGCACGAACAGCTCGATAGCGGTCAGGTACAGGGTGAAGCCGAGCCCCGCGGTGGACAGGGTCGCCAGTGCGACGGCGATGCGACGATCGGTGGCGAACGACGGCTGCAGGCCGACGAGCCCGACGACGAAGAGCACGGCGTAGCCCGCCACGCCGACGAACGCCACCGGGACGCCGAACAGCTCGGCGTAGCGACTCGTCTGGACGGACTCGCAGGCACCCGTGCCGCATTGCAGCACGCCGATCACACCGATCTTGTGGAGCCAGAGGGAGGTTGCGATCAGCAACCCCACCAGCGCGAGAACCACGATCGCCTGCCGCCGCCGCATCACTTCCGGCGTTGAGTCAGGCTGTCGACCAGGGACTTGAACGCGTCGGACGTGGGGTGACCGTCGAACCGCTTGCCGTTCACGTAGAACGTCGGCGTGCCGCCGACGCCGAGCGCTTCGCCCTCCTGCAGGCTCGCCTGGATGCGGCCGGCATAGCGCTGGCCGTCCATGCAGGCGTCGTACTTATCGAGGTCGACGCCGGCGGCTTTCGCGAGGTCGCGAAACAGCGATCGCGGATTCTTGCCGGTTTGGGCCCACTGGTGATTGCTGAACAGCTGGTCGTGCATCTCCCAGAACTTTCCCTGCTCGCCGGCGCACTGCGCGGCGAGCGCGGCGTAACGCGAGTACTGATGGGTGGGAAGGGGAAAATCGCGATAGCGCCAGCGCACCTTGCCGGTGGCGATGAGCTGCTGGCGGATCACCGGCATCTGCACGGTCGCGAAGGACGCGCAGAACGGACACTCGAAATCCGAGTACTCCGTGACCTCGACCGGCGCCGCTTCCGAGCCGAGCGTGAACCCGCGGAACCCGTCGCTGGCCGCGACCGGCGTGGGCTGGCTCGCGGCCGGTGCCGCCGAGGTGCTGCGCGAGCCGTACCAGATGACTCCGCCGCCGATCAACACGACCGCCGCCAGCAGCACATAGAACCGCTTCATTCGTCGCGACTCCGCCGCCAGGGCTCCTCGTCCTCTTCGTCATCCGCCGCGTCGCGTGCACGCCGCTCTGCCTCCTCCACGATGCGCCGGCTCTCCGCGATCTCCGGCGTGTCGTAGGTGAGGCGCACCTCGTAGTGAAACAGCTCGCTGCGAGCGTTGCCCATGAGTTTTTGCAGCTCGAGCCCCCGATCCAGCAGCTGACCCGCGCGGTCGAGTGCCTGGATACGCTCGGCGAGGGCTCGCAGCATCGCGACCAGCCGCTGGGCTCGCTCAGGCCCGTAGACTTCTTCTTTCTCGTCACTCATACATCCGCCTTCCCGACGGTGCGTCGCTTGCCCGACTCCCCCATCCCGCCGTCTGATTATACCACCTCCCGATGCCGGCCGCGGGCCCTTTCACCGCTCGCCCGCCTCTATTACATTGCGGCGCCGCTGACCCGTGCCCCGCGCCTTCAGCACGAGAGAGGAGTGCCCCTGCATGGCCAAAAAGCGTTCGGAGCCGCGCAAACCATCGACCCCCACCTCCTTTGAGCAAGCCCGAGACGAGCTGTTCTCACACATCCTCCGTTGTGGTGTGCTGGAAGCGACCGCCGAGCATCAAAAGGAATGGTTCGACGACACCATGCTCTACCTGGCTGACCGCTACGAGGAGCTGGACGAGCAGCAGATCGCGGACCTGCGCGTGCTGGGCGAGCGCTACTGCCGGCCCGTTGTGGGACGCAACGCGACGGTCGGCGTAGACGCCTGAGCGTCGCACCGCGAAACGTGCCGGGGCGCTCCGTCTGGGGCGCCCCGTTTTTCATCGCTCTGGCTCGGACCGCAGCCGTCGCCAGCGCCGCCCCGCCGAAAGCCGGACGCCGCCCGCGAGCCCCAGCTCCGCGTACCAGCCAGCCGCGCCGCCGGGGGCGGACTCGCGGCCGACGAGCGCCGTCAGGTAGCCTTCCCCGCGCTCGGACGCCGCACCAGCGAACGCGATTCCAAAGCCGCCGTACCAGGTGGCGCCGGTGCGCTCGCCGGGCTTGAGCAGGAACTGGGCGCTCGCCGCGATGCGAACGCCCGGCGTGCTGCTCCCCCCGTAGGCTCCACCCGCCAGCGTCAGCGCGACCCGACCCTGTCCTGCCGCTCCCCGGGGTCGTCGCGCCACGCCGAGCTCCGCACCAACGAACCCGCGCCGCGCGGCCACGGCGGTCGCACCCACCGTCCCCTCCGTGACCGCGAGCTGGGCGCGCGCGGATCGCGCCCCCGTCCCCACGAGGGCAAGCGCGCAAGCGAGCATACTAGCGAAGCGCGACGTCGTAACTGATGCGGATGTCGGGCGCGAGCGACGCGACCACCGAGCAATACTTCTCGAGCGAGAGGTCGATGGCACGGCGTGCCTTCGCCTCGTCCGCGCCGGCGCCGGTGATGGTGAAGCGGAAGTGGAGCGCGGTGTAGCGGCGCGGCTCCGTCTCGCGGCGGGTTCCCTGCACCGCGATCTCGAGCGCGCGCAGCGCCACCCGCTGCTTCTGGAGGATCGGCACGACGTCCGCGGCGGTGCAGGTCGCGGCCGCAACGAGCAGCAGCTCCACCGGCGACGTGGCGGCGGCGCTGTTGCCGTCCACGAGAATCGGGGGCCGGCCCGGCGCACCACCTTCGAACCGGAGCTCGTCGAGCCAGCGTACGGTGATCTCGCGCACGTTTCCCGCCACCGTCAGTTCCCCCGCCGCGTCGTGAGGCCCACGTAGACGCGATTGCGCCGGAACGCGTCCATCCCGTGATACTCGAGCAGCCAGTTGAAGGTGGAGCGGTAGTGCAGCTCGAACCCGACCACGACGTTCACCCACGCGGCGGGGCAGTTCGGATCCGCTCCGCAGCGGTCGTGCCCCGCCACGCTGAATCCCCCCCCGGCGTACGGAGTCGCGAACTGCTCGTCGCCCGTGAAGCGGTATACGGCCTCGAGACTTCCCGTGTAGGTATTGGGACCTCTGAACAGCCCGATCTCCCCGGACGGGCGCAGCCGTAGGCGGGCGGTGAAGAGGTTCCCCGCGTCGAGCGTGGTCCCCAGGATGAGCTGACTCCCCCAGGAGAGCTCGATCCCGCCGCGCACCCCGAAACCGAACAAGCCCAACCGCGTCCCGCGATCGTCGGCACGGCGCACGGGCGGCGGGTGGAACTCCTGGGCCGCGAGCGAGGTCGCGATCGCGAACGCCGCCAGCGCCGCCCAGCCCTGGCGCATCACGCCCCCCCGTTCAGGGGTGAGCTTCGAGGGCGCGTCGCAGCCCGCCCGTAGTCCCAGATCGCATACAGTCCCACGGCCGCCGTGGCCCACGCGAGGCGCCGGGCGTAGGGCGAGTCGGCCACCACGGCCGCGAGCGTGAGCAGCTGCAATACGGTGACCGCCTTGCCTCCGGCGCGCGCCGGCAACGCCACCGGCCGTCGCAGCAGCCATCCGCCGAACCAGCCCAGCACCGCCACGATGTCGCGCGCCAGCACGGCGACGATTTCGATGGGATGCAGCAACCCCCGCCCCGCCAGCGTGAGAAACGCGGTCGTCATGAACAGCTTGTCGGCGACCGGGTCGAGAATCGCGCCGGTGCGTGAGCTACCGAACCGCCGCGCCAGCATGCCGTCGAAGAAATCCGACGCGGCGGCTGCGCCGACCAGCGCGAGCTGCCAGCCGCGCTGCAGCACGAACGGAAACGCGACCGCGAGAGGAATGCGCAGCGCCGTAAGCAGATCAGCCCACGTCACCCACGGTTTCACTTGCTCCTCCCATGCGCGCGTCGTAGCTTCGACCCCGTGAACCTCAATCTGCTGAAGCAGGCGGCGATCTTCCAAGACTTGGACGAGGGCGAGCTCGCCCGCGTCGCCGAGGTGTGCCAGGAGCAGAAATTCGCCGTCGGCCAGCAGGTATTCAAGGAAGGCGAACCCGGGAACCGCCTGTTCATTATTTCGGAGGGCGAAGTCCGGATCTCGCGCACGATCCCGGGCTCGGGCGAGGAGGCGCTGGCCGTCCTCAAGCCGGGCGCGTGCTTCGGCGAAATGGCGATCGTCGACCGCTCCGAGCGCTCGACCGACGCCATCGCGAATACTTCCTGTACCCTGATCACGATCTCCCGGTCCGACTTCGAGCTGCTGCTGGACTTCAACCGCGATATCGCCTACAAGGTGCTCTGGTCCGTGGTGCGCCTGCTCTCCGCACGGCTGCGCGTGACCAACGACAACCTCCGGTCGTTCCTCGCCATGTCCATGTTCTAGGTGGCGACCGCCGTCATCCCCTGCGGCGGGCGCGGCACGCGCATCGCCTCGCTCACCCGCACCACTCCCAAAGAGTTGCTTCACGTCGCCGGCAAACCTCTGTTGCAGTGGACCCTGGAGGAGGCCGCGGCCGCGGGGATCACGCGCGCCGTGGTCGTCTCGAGCCCTGCGAAGCCGGAGATCGCCGCGTTCCTGACCGCCCGAGCGCCCGACCGCCTGGCCGCCTCCGTGGTGCTGCAGTCCGAGCCCCGCGGCCTCGGGGACGCGATCACCTGCGCCCGCTCCGCGGTTGGGGCGGGCACGGTGGCCGTGATGCTGCCCGACAACCTGTTCTCCGCCGGCCGTCCCATCCAGCAGGTGCTCGACGCCCAGCGGCGCACCGGACGGGCGGCGGTGTTGCTCGCCGCCATCGGCGCTTCCGACGCCGCCACGAAGGGACCCACCGGGCGGGCGCGCTGTCGCCTGCGCGACGACGGGTTGTACGACGTCTTGGCAGTGGCGCCGAAAGGGCGCAGCGGCGAGCGCTTCGATCTGGGGATCGAGTCGGCCGCCGTCACCCCGATCGGCCGGATGGCGTTTGACGCCGCGGTGTTCGATCTCTTCGAGGCGGAGCGGCAGCGGCTCGCACCAGGGGAAGAGCTCGACGACGTTCCCGTGCTGCAGCGGCTCGCGGCCGAGCGCCGCCTCGTCGGCGTGCTGCTGACAGCCCAATTCTTCGACGTCGGGCTCCCCGAGGGGTATCGCGCCGCCCTGGCCGCTCTCACCCCGGGTGTTTACCCTTAAGCCACCCTATGAGACCGAACAGATCGGTTGCGCTCGCGTTCCTGCTCGGCGCACTCGCCGTCGCCGCCTGTCGCGTTGACTCGGCCGGGCCGAGTCCCTACGCGCGGCTCGACCCGATCGTGGACTCGCTGTTCGTCGGGGACCGGATCCCCCCGCCCGCGGTCACCTATTATGACGGCACCGGCAATTCGGTGTCGGTGTCCCCACTGCAGGTCAACTGGTCGAGCACCGACACCACCATCCTCGGCGTGGATAGCCTCTCGGGACGCATGACCGGCCGCAAACGTGGCCACGCGTTTCTCCTGGCCACGTTTCAGAGCGTACAGGGAATCGCGCTCGTGGTCGTTTCCAACACCCTCGACCTCACGCTGCTGCTCGATACCATCTACCTGATGCCGAACGACACGCTCAGGGTGCCGGTCGCGGTGCAGAAGAAGACCGTTCCTCCGGCGCCGGTCGTGTGGTACGAATCGACGAACAAAGGAATTTACACGATCGACTCGGCGAGCGGCCTTCTGACGGCAGTCGCCCTAGGGGGCCCGGTCCCCTACATCGTGCACGCCGACACCATCGCGGACAGCGGCGCCGTACAGGTGCTGAGCCTCACCGACACCACCGGCGGCAAGTTCTTCTTCTCCGTGCTGGGCAGCGTGATCACGCACGTGGGAGGCCCGATCAGCGCGGTGAACTACGCCCGCAGCGACGTCGGCCTCGCCTTCCGACTCCGGGGGATCTATGCCCCGAGCGGTACGACGCTCCAGGTCGTGCAGATCACCCTGCCCGACTCGGTAGCCCTGGCTGGCGCGTACGGCATCGACTCGCTCAGCCCGGCAGAGGCGGCCGCCGGGTTCAGCCGGCCGGTTTCCATCTGCGCGCCGCCCCGGCCGTGGGCGCTGTGGTCGGCACGGAGTCCATCCATCACCGCCTACTCGCGGCTCGGCGGCCAGCTCGGGATCAGGCAGATCGTGACGGTGTCGAATGGGCAGGCGATCAGCGGGACTTTCTCGTACACGGCGCAGCGGGCCGATCTCTACACCGATCCCCACGGCCTGCTCACGGTGCGGGGTAGCTTCGTGGCGCCGCTCGTCAGGGACCCCGTTGGCTGCCGGTAAGTGATCTTCGAGCACGCATTCGCCGACCTGGGCGGCATTCCGGCGAACCGCCTGAGCGACACGCAGGGGCTCACGGGTCTGCTGCTCGCCGCGGCTAACGCGGCGGGCCTGAATCCGGCGGCGACGCCGGTGGTGAAGGTCGGCCCGCAGGGCCTCGCCGCGGCGCTGGTGTGCGACGGGGGACACGTGGCGCTGCACGCGCTCCCGGAGGAGGGGCTCTGCTTTGCCGATGTCGCGGGCCCCGGCGCCGTCCACCCCCAACGCGGTCTGGACATCATCATCAAGCGCCTCGGCGCCCGTGAAGTGCGGAGCGACACGCGCCGGCGCGGCAGCGTCACTCAACCACTCGACCGGGAGCGCTCATGAACGCGTTGACTCCCTACGCGGCCTTCTTCATGCGGTTGGCAGTGGGCGGCGTCTTTTTCCTTCATGGCTGGAGCAAGTTCCATCGCGGCATCGCGGCGGTCGCCGGCTTCTTCGGGAGCGTCGGCATCCCGTTCCCGACCATCGGGGCGTTCGTCGTCATCGTCGTGGAGACGATCGGCGCCGCGTGCGTGATGCTCGGCCTGTTCACGCGCGCGTGGGCCGCCTGCATGATGGCCGAGATGGCCGTCGCGATGCTGATTCAGCTGCGGGGAGGTCACAACATCGAACTCGAAGCGCTGCTGTTCGCGGGCGCGTTGACGCTCGTGGCGCTAGGCGACGGGCCGCTGTCGGTCGCGGTCAAGCTCAAGCACAGCGGAACGTAACGCTGGAGCGAGGCCTGCTCCCGGCCTCTTCCCGGTCCTAATGAAGGATGCGAAGCAGCCCCGCGTCGGCGCTTCCCCGGAGGAAGCTCTCCGGGTCCGTCGCGGGGATAGCGACGCCGGTCTGCTTGCGCCCCCGCTGCGCCGTGGCCGCCATGTACTGCTCGAGCGAGCCGCCCGCCCATTCGCCGGCGTCATCCTTCATCTGCCGCACGATCTCCTCCCACGTGCCGACGTAGGTAACGCCCGCGAGCGTGCTCACGCGATGGACCGCGCTGAGCGCGGCGTGGCTCCCTCCCCCCCCGGGCCCGGGGCGCGTGCGCATCCCCTGGAGCTCGGTGAGCAGGGTGCCGAACAGCTCGAGCTGACGCGGATCCCGTACCTGGCCATCCGGCCCCATGGCCTCGATCTCGGCGAGCAGCAGGTCGTCGGGCGCGGCGTCGCTCACTAAGTCGTTCAGCCGCTGTTGCCAGGGCACGAGCTCGGGGTCGTCGTCCGAGAGTCGGTAGACGCTCTTCTTCAGCTCGATCAAGCGCCAAATCGCGAGCCCGTCGAAGTGGTCCTCGGGATCGGTCCGCTCGAGGTGGAAGAGGGCGGCTTCGTACTCGCCGCGGTCGTACAGCAAGTTCGCGAGGTAGATCCGCGCCTCACCGTGGGTCGTATCGAGATCGAGGGCACGGCGCAGCCAGTGCAGGGCGCCGCCCTCGTCGGTGAGGCGGTGCGCCGCGTACCCCACGCATGCCGCCGCCTCCGCCGAGTCCGGGTGCGCCGTGACGGCGAGCTCGAAGAACCGTCGCGCCTGGTCGAGCACGACCTCGCGGAACAGCGCGCGCCCGATCTGCAGCATCAAGTCCTGATCGTCACGAAACCCGAGGGCGAGGATCCGCTCGAAGCAGGCGACGGCGCCCGCGCGATCGCCGAACTTGAGCAGCACCTCTCCCAGGCCCGCGAGCGCATCCTCGTGGTCGGGGTCGAGGCCGGCCGCCTCCTCGAAAGCGCGGCGGGCCCACATGTACTCCTCGCGCGCCAGCCGCGCGTAGCCCATGCCGACGTGCAGCTCCACGGCATGAGGGTAGATCCCCAGGCCGGCTCGCAAGACCTCGATCGCTTGGTCGTATTGTGCTTCGTTGTAGAGCTGATGCGCGCGTTCGTCGTAGTCGTCGGAGCTGAGGAACGGTTCCGACATCGAACGGGCCTCCCGGGAAGGTTGTGCTATGATAAGAAGCGCCGAACGGTTACACAAGCGACCAGCGTGGGCTATCTTGACCGCGCATGACGTCCGCCCCGGCGCCCCCCGCCACCTCCTTCGAGCCCGTCCCCGACGGGTCGGTGACCTCGCCGAGAGGATTCACGGCGGCCGCGGCGCACGCCGGCCTCAAGACCGACGGGGCGCTCGACGTGGCGCTGCTCGTGTCCGCCACGAGCTGTGCCACCGCCGGCGTGTTCACCAAGAACGCCGTACGCGCGGCGCCGGTGATCTACGACGCCGACCTGTTGTCGGAGCGGCCGGGCCGCATTCGCGCCATCGCGATGAACGCGCGCGTGGCCAACGCGTGCACCGGGCCCGAGGGGCTCGCCGCCGCACGGGCGATGGCGCAGGCCGCCGAGCAGGCAGCTGGACTCCCCCCTCGCACGGCGCTCGTCCTCTCGACGGGCGTGATCGGGGTGCCGCTGCCGGTCGCGCCGATCGCCGAGGGGCTGCGCGCGGCCGCCGCCCACCTCACCGCCGCCGGAGGCACCGCAGCGGCCCGCGCCATCATGACCACGGACACGCGGCCGAAACACTGCGCCGTGCGGTTCGAGACGCCCGGCGGGATCGTCACGGTGGGGGGTATCGCCAAGGGCGCCGGCATGATCCATCCCGACATGGCGACGCTGCTCGCGGTGCTCACGACCGACGCGGTGGCCGAGCCCGCCACGCTCCAGCCGCTGCTCCGTCGGGTCGGCGACCGCAGCTTCAACGCCATCTCGGTGGACGGCGACACCAGCACGAACGACACCGCGCTGCTGCTCGCCAACGGAGCGTCGGGCGTGGATCCGGGGCGGGACGGTGCCGTGTGGAAGCTGTTCGAGGAGGCGGTGCAGCACGTGGCCCGCGCACTCGCCCTCGCGATCGTCGAGGACGGGGAAGGCGCGTCCAAGCTCGTCGAGATCCAGGTCGTGGGCGCGGCGAGTGAAGCGGCGGCACGCGAGGTCGGACGCGCCATCGCGCGATCGACGCTCGTCAAGACGGCGATCTACGGCGCGGATCCCAACTGGGGGCGCATCCTCGCGGCCGCGGGCGCAGCAGGGGTCGCTCTGGCGGTGGAGCGGCTCACGCTCCAGGCGGCTGTGAACGGTGAGTGGCTGACATTGGCGCAGGGCGGCGCCACCGCGCACCCCGACCCGGAGCGCGCGCACGCCATCTTCCGCCAAAAAAC
Organism: Gemmatimonadetes bacterium 13_1_20CM_4_69_16; assembly: GCA_001919865.1. Lineage (GTDB taxonomy): Bacteria > Gemmatimonadota > Gemmatimonadetes > Gemmatimonadales > GWC2-71-9 > 20CM-4-69-16. The sequence goes on from MNIR01000076.1 coordinate 9,900, forward strand.
AATCCGCCTCCGCATCGACCTTGGTCTCGGTCGCGCGGAGGCGGTGGTGTGGACGTGCGATCTGACGCCAGACTACGTCCGAATCAACGCCGACTACACCTCGTAATTACGGCTTCATCTTGCTGGAGTCCTTGGCTGCCGGCTTCGCCATCGGCTTGGCGCCGTGCTTCTTCGACTTCTTGCTGCCCTTCTTGGCCGGCGCGGCCTTGTTGGTCGAGTCAGCCGCCGGCGCCTGGCCCTGCATCGGCGAGGGCTGCTGCGCCACGACGATCGCCGGGGCGGCGAGCAACGCCAGCGTGAGGAGCGTGCGACGAATCATGAGCGTGTACCTCCAGAGGGGAGAGCGCGAGCCACCCTGGCCCGCTTCAACGGTGAGACCCGCCACCGCACCGCGGCGTCACGCGCGCCCGCGTGGTGCCACGGCGTCGGCAAGTTCCATTCTGTAACCTCACTCCCGGGCGCGTCACGGCGGTGGCGCCGCTGCCTCGGGTCGCCGCGCCCCCGCGATGCTGGCCCGGCCGGGCTTGGGAGGTGGCGGCACATTCGGCAGCCGCTGGCGCACCAGGGCGAGCGCTTCATTCCGGGAGCGCCCCCGCTGTGCCTCGTGCAACACGGCCGTGGACACGTCGAGTAGTCGCTCACCTCGGAGCCCTTGTCGCGTGGCATCGAGGATCAAGCTCGCGGCCGAGTCCGCATCGAAACGGTGGGCTGCCAGATCCGCGACCGCGTGGAGCGCGGACCCGCGCGGCTCCTGCGGCAGCGCCGCCACGATCCGCGCCACGACGCGCGGAGCGAGCCCCCGCTTGAGAGCGGAGTAGACCGTAGTCACTTCGGCGGCGGTGGTGGGCGCGGCGTCGCCCGCCCGCACCAGCAGCTCGCGCGCATCACGAAGCTGGCCGAGCATGACCTGCCCAGCGGCGGCGATCTGCTGCGGCGGCACGCGCTTCGCCCCCCCCTCGAGCGCTTTCTGCACCAGGGGCTCGGTGGGCAAGTCTTCCCGGGCCGCCACTTGCACCAGCGAGTCCACCACGGGAATGGCCAGGGTGGGTACGCGGCCTTCCAGCCGGCCGCGCACCGACTGCGCACCCAGCGGGCTCGCCACGAGCGCCAGCAGGAGACCGAGCTTCATCGCCGCGCGGTGCGGACGATCACGATCGAGTTCTCGCGTCCGAAGTCGTCTTCCACGAGACGGTCCACCATGTGGTCGGGGACCCACCGTTCACCATCCACGACGAACATGTATTCGTACGCTCCGGTGGGGAGGACGACGGTGGCGCGCCACACGCCGTCGTGGTCCGGATCCTCGAGCGGAATAGTGCCGGGGCGCCAGTCGTTGAACGACCCGACCACGTGCACGGAGCGAGCGTCGGGAAACCGCCCGACGAACTGGGCGATGCCCTCGTGCTCGCCGAGCACCGGGCCAGCCTCCTGGGTCGGAACCAGGGTCAGCAGCGCCACAGCAGCAGCGAGCGCCAGGCTCCACGCGGGCCGAATTCGGAAGGTGACGGGATGGGGCGTGGTGAGCCAACGCACCAGCCGCCGCGCCCCGGCGCCCGGAGGTGCCGGCCGCCGGAGCGCGGCCATCACGCGCGCCTCGAGCCCCGCGGCCGCTGGCGCCGACGCGAGGAGCGCCGCCACGGTCTCCAGTCGATCTACGGTTCCCCGCAGCTCGGGCGGCAGACTGTCCCGCGAGATCTCGCCGTCCAGCGCCTGATGGATTCTCGGATCGATCGCGTTCATGCGTGGTCCTCCAATGCCCGCAACAGCGCTTCGCGCGCGCGGTGCACGCGCATCTTCAGGGTCGGGATGCGTACGCCGGTCACGGCGGCCATTTCCTGATAGCTCAACCCTTCCACGTGCTTCAGCACGAACGCCTCCCGCTTCTCCGACGACAGCTGCGCCAGGGCCCGCGCCGCGAGCGCGAGCTGCTCCGCGCGCTCGAGGGACGCCTCGTTGTCGGTCGAGTCCGCCACTGGCGATGCCTCCTCCAGCGTCACGTCACCGACGTGCCGGCGCGCGAGATAACTCTTGCACCGGTTCGCCACGATGCGGTACAGCCAGGTGCGCAGCCGCGAGGGGTCCCGGCAGCTCGCCAAATGGCGGTACGCCCGCATCAGGCTCTCAGCCACGGCGTCCGCCGCGGCATCGCGGCTCCCCAGCATCCGCGTCGCGAACCGCACGAGGCCGGTTTCGTAGCGGCGGATCACCAGGCCGAACGCCTCGCGATCGCCGCCGAGCACACGGGCCACCACCTCCTGGTCGGAGGGGCCTCCCCTCACATCCATATGACCTGCATTGAGATTAGGGCGTCACGCTAGCACGGTCGCTGCACCGTGCGCCAGAGGGGAACGTTTCGCGCCGGAACCGGTCGGCTAGCGCGGCGAGAGCACGTGTTGCGCGACGAGCAGGTAGCTCGACGCGCGCACGTCTTCGCCGGCCAACGCTCCAGCGAATGCTTCGAGGGTCGCCTCGGCGCGCCGGCGATAGCGAGCGTCGCCCGTTGCCTCAGCGAGTTGCAGCAGGACGCGCGCCGCCCAGGCGTTCGCCCCCGGGAGCAGATCGTCGAGCACGGGCTTGCTACGGTCGGCGACCGCCGGCGGCACCGGATCGGTGGCGACGGCGTCGAAGTAGCCGCCCCCCACCGAGTCGGCGAAGTCACGGTCGAGCACGTGGGCGAGATCCGCTGCCACATCGAGGTAGCGCCGCGCTCCCTGGTAGCCGTAGGCCGCGAGGCAGGCACCAGCCACTTGCACCTGATCCTGCAGCAAACCGTGCACACCGGCGCCGCCCGGGGTGTGCCGCGCCCCGCGATCGCGGGCGTAGGTGCGTCGCAGCAGCCCGTCGAGCGCTCGCAGCGCGCGCCGCGCGGCCGCGGAGTCGTCCACGCCGGGCGCGGCGTCGAGCACCGACCCGATCACGTACGCCTCCCGGTCGGCGAAAACCGCGCCGTCCGGCGCGCCGCCCAGGTCGCGCGTGAGGCGCTGCAGCACGAGCCGCGCGGCATCACGATACCGGCGGTCTCCGGTGAGGGCCCAGCCGACGGCCAGGTTGCGGACCAAGCCCGCCCGCACCAGGCTGGGGGGGTCGTCGCGCGCTACGTCCACAGTCGCGGCATCGCCCGAGTCGACCATGAAGTCGAGCACGCTGCGTGCCGCGCCCAGGTAGCTCGAGTCACCGGTGCGGGCATAGGTCGCAAGCAGCAGGCTCACCGCCTGGGTGTGCATGAAGCTCCCCAGCGCCGCATGGGCGCCGGCCGCCGCCTGCAGCACCGCGCGTACGGCGGCCACCTTCGATCGGACCGCCGCGGGCTGCAGCACGCCGCGCGCCCACGCGGCGTGCGTCACCGCCAGCTGTCGCACCAGGGCCGCCTTTTGCAGGATTACGCCGCGCTGCTCGCGATAGCTCTTCGCGACATCCGGAAGCAGCTGCTTCAAGCCCCGCCCGGTGACCGGATCGTCCGCCGGGAAGTACGTGCCGCCGAAGAAGGCAGAGCCCTCCGGAGTCAGGAAGACGGTGATCGGGTAGCCGCGCAGCCCGGCGAGCCACTGCACCGCCGCCTGGTAGCGGCGCGCGATGTCGGGCCGCTCGTCTCGGTCCACGCGCACCGGCACGAACATCGAGTCGATCATCGCGCCGAGCACCGGATCGCCGTAGGCCTCCCGGTCCATCACCGCGCACCAGCGGCAGTCATCGGCGCCGACGTAGAGCAGGACCGGCCGGTCGAGTCGCGCGGCGAGGGCGAAGGCCTCCCGCCCCCAGGGCTGCCAGCTCACGGGCTGGCGGGCGGCGCGCGTCAGGTAGCGCGTGCCCGACTGCGCCATGCGATTGGTGAGCGGGCCGTGCTCGGAGACACAACCGAGTGCGAGGAGCGACAGGACGACCGGTGAGGTGGTTCGCATGGACGCGACGCCTTCAGCATACCCTGCGGTTCCGCGACACGTTCCCCACAACGCAAAACGGCCTGGCGGTTCCGCCGGAGAGGTCGGGCGTGCGGTCCCTCCCTCCGATGCAAGCGGTCCGTTCCAGGCCGTTGTGCAGTTTGTGCACTTAACCGTACCCGGGTCAAGGGGGGCCCCCGGACCATGGGTCCTCCTGCCCCGGAGCCGTTATAGTTGGGTATGACCGAGTTCGCCCGCATCACCCCGAAACCCAACGGCCCGCTGATTGTCCAGGGGCCGGTTCAGATCGTGACCCAGGACGGCCGGGAGATCCCGGTGCCTCCCCGCAAGGACGGCCGACCCTCGGAAGTCGTTGTCCTGTGCCGTTGTGGAGGCTCGGCCACCAAACCGTTTTGTGACGGAACTCACAAACGGAATGGCTTCACTGACGCCCCTCCGATGAGCCCCGCTCCCACGGGTTAAGCAGGGGGTATTATGTTGTCACCGTCCTGGGCGGGGGTGGGGCCCGGGGGCGAAGCCGCCCCTCGACCCCGGCCGAACCGACCCCCCGGCCCCCTGCCCGTGCCCCCGAACGGAGGAGCGACATGGCGAAGGCTGGCAAAGCCCCGATGGCGGCGGACGAAGGGTACTGCGTGAAGTGCAAGGCGAAGCGGAAGATTTCCAACGGCCAGCAGGTCAAGATGGCGAACGGCCGGCCCGCCCTGAAGGGCGTGTGCCCGGTGTGCGGCACGGGGATGTTCAAGATCCTGCCGCCCAAGTGAGCCGCTGACTCATCCGACAACCCCAGCCCCCGGTCGCGCGAGCGGCCGGGGGCCGCTTGCTAGCGCGTCACGTGCCGCGTTCCGTTGCCCTGGTAGGCGTAGCGGAAGGTGATGCACGCCGTCCCGACATCCCGGCAGTAGTACGCGAGCAGCTCGAGCTTCGCGTATTTCCCGCCCGCCGTCCGCACTCCGTACACGTGATGCTTCGAAGTGAGCAAGTGGCTGAACATGCTATAGTCGTACCACTTGCCGACGGCGGGGTTCGTCGTGTCCGACCCCGCCCCCGTGGCGTTACCGGCGTAACCCGCAGCCGGGAGCGCGACCACGGAATCGAACGCGACGGAGCCGAGGTCGACGACTCCCGCGCCCGGTGCGGCGATCAGGTGGAAGCGGCGGAAGGCGACATCCCACGACCCAGTATCAACGGCGGCGTTGCGCGCGAAGTCAAAGGAACGCCACCGGTCGGTGGCGGAGGCGTCGAGTGTGTAGGTCGCGGGGCCGACGAGCGTATCGCCCACCGCCACGGGCGGCGCGGCGGTCAGCGTGAACGGGGGGTAGGCGGGCTTCGTGAGCGAGCCGATCAGGAGCGACACGACGAGCAGGAGGAACGCGCCGCCCATCACGAAAACGAGGATGGGCGGGCGGCCGGTCACGACTCGGCCATGAAGGGGTAGGTAAAGGTCCTCGGCGGCAAGAAATTCTCCTTCACCGCCCGCGGGCTGACCCAGCGGATCAGGTTGAGGAGACTTCCAGCCTTGTCGTTGGTGCCGCTGGCCCGCGCGCCACCGAACGGCTGTTGGCCGACCACCGCCCCCGTCGGCTTGTCGTTCACGTAGAAGTTCCCGGCGGCATAGCGGAGCGCCCGCTGCGCCTGATCCACGGCGCGTCGGTCCTGAGCGAACACGGCCCCGGTGAGCGCATAGGGAGTGGTCTCGTCCACGAGCCGCAGCGTGTCGGCCCAACGGGCCGCGGGGTAGACGTGCACCGTGAGGACCGGGCCGAAAACTTCCTCGCGCATCGTGCGGTAGCCCGGGTCATCAGCTTGGATGAGGGTCGGCTCGATGAAGTACCCGTCCGTGTCGTCGGCACGACCGCCAGCGAGAATCTTGACGCCGGGCGCTTGCCGCGCGGCCTCGATGTAGCCTTTGATCTTGTCGAATGCCTTCCGGTCGATGACCGCCCCCACGAAGTTCCGGAAATCGGCGGGATCGCCCATCTTCACCTCCGCCAGCATCTCGAGGACCCGTTCACGCACCCTGGGCCACACCGCGTCCGGGACGTACGCCCGGGAGGCGGCGCTGCATTTCTGGCCCTGGTACTCGTAGGCCCCGCGCACGATGCCGGTCGCCACGGCGTCGATGTCGGCGCTGGCGTGAGCCAGAATGAAATCCTTGCCGCCGGTCTCGCCCACCAGCCGCGGGTAGCCGGCGTAGCCCGCGAGCCGCTCGCCGACCAGCTTCCAGAGCGCCTGGAACACTTCGGTCGAGCCCGTGAAGTGGATCCCGGCGAGGCCGCGGTCGGCCAACAGGGTGTCAGACACCTGGACCGCAGGGCCGGGAACGAAGTTGATGACGCCCGGCGGCAGGCCGGCATCCTCGAGCAGCTTCAGTATGAAGTAGTTCGAGAACGCCGCCGTCCCCGCCGGCTTCCAGACGACCGTGTTCCCCATGATCGCCGGCGCTGTCGGCAGGTTGCCGCCGATCGAGGTGAAGTTGAACGGCGTGATCGCGTACACGAACCCCTCGAGGGGCCGATAGTCGAGATAGTTCCAGGTGGCGGTCGCGGAGATCGGTTGCTCCGTGTACAGGCGCTCCGCGTAGTGGGGGTTGAAGCGGAAGAAATCGATCAGCTCGCAAGCCGAGTCGATCTCCGCTTGGTGTGCCGTCTTCGATTGGCCGAGCATGGTCGCGGCGTTCACGATCGGGCGGTACCGCGTGGCGAGCAGGTCGGCGGCCTTGAGGAATACCGCCGCCCGCCGCTCGAACTCCCACGTGGACCAGTCGAGCCACGCCTCCCGCGCCGCCCGGATCGCCGCCTGCACCTCGGCCGGACCGGCCTGATGCACCTTCGCGAGCACGTGGCGGTGGCAGTGCGGCATCACCGCGTCGATGGTCTTGCCGGTGCGGACCTCCTTCCCGCCGATCACGAGTGGGATCTCGATTTGGTGGGAGGACAGGTCCTTCAGGGTCCGCTTCAACTCGATCCGCTCGGGAGCGCCAGGGGCGTAGGAGAGGACCGGCTCGTTCGTGGGAACCGGTATCTTGGGAATGGCGTTCATGTCGCGAAATCTAATTGCGGATTGCGGATTGCGGATTGCGGAATCCGCCGCGACGCGTCCAATCCGCAATCCACAATCCGAAATCCGCAATATGATCCATCCCCAAACCCGCATCGGCCATGTCCACCTGACGGTGGCCGATCTCGACCGCGCGCTCGCGTTCTATCGGGACGTGCTCGGCTTCGAGCTAACGCTCAAGTACGGCGCCGACGCGGTGTTCCTCTCGGCCGGCGGCTATCACCACCACATCGGTCTCAACACCTGGGCGGGCCGGGGCGCACCGGCCCCCCCGCCGGGCACGACCGGACTGTACCACCTCGCCATTCTGTTTCCCGATCGCCGGGCGCTCGGCGTCGCCGTGCGGCGAGTCATCGATGCGGGGATCGCGCTCGAGGGTGCCGCCGACCACGGCGTGAGCGAAGCGGTCTACCTGCGCGACCCGGACGGCAACGGCGTGGAGCTCTACTGCGACCGTCCGGAAAGCGCGTGGCCCCGCGCCCCTGACGGCTCGCTGGTCATGTACACACGGCCGCTCGATCTCAAGGCGTTAGTGGCCTCGCAGTAAGTCGGGCGACACCGGCGCCGCCACGATCGGCTGTACCGGTAGCCGCTTCTCCCAGCGCGTCAGCATGGCCGGCAGGTTCGCCAGCTCGAAGGCGGAGACGGCGATCACCGTCGAGGCCTGCGTCAGATCCCCGGCGATGGCTTTGTCGTACGTATCCGATTGGGAGTGATGGGTGTGATTGTAGCCTCGGGTGAGCTGATTGAAGTTGAAGCCGGGGACGCCGTAGGGGATGAACGACAGGTGGTCGGTGCCGCCCTTCACGGCGTCGTTGATCGTGTCGGCATTCAACCGGTGCACCGGGGCGAGCAGCATGCGCCACAGCGCGTACGCCTCCAGGTGGCCCTGCAGGGCCATCCCGGTGATGGCCCCGGCGCCGTTATCCAGCACGATCACCGCCTGAATCGAGTCGGCCTCCGGGGCGTGCGCTTCGGCGTATTTGCGGGAGCCCAGCAGACCCTGCTCTTCCCCGGTGAAGAGGATGAAGCGGATCGTCCGCCGGGGCTTGAGGCCCGACTGCGCGATGATACGCGCCGCCTCGAGCGTCGCCATGGAACCGGTGCCGTTGTCGGTCGTGCCCGTCCCCAGATCCCACGAGTCGAGGTGCGCGCCCACGATCACGACCTGCCCGGGGTGGTCGGTGCCCCGAATCTCGGCGACGGTGTTCCACTGCGGCACCGAGTCTTTCATGCTCAGGGTGTTCTGGATGTTCGCTTCGAGGCGCGGCGTCACGCCTGCCCCGAGCAGTCGATCGAACAGCGTGTAGTCCTCGTGCGCTACGACGACCTGCGGGAGGGGCAAGACGCGCGTCGGGGAGCCGCTCATGTTGAGCAGGTCCTGCTCCTTGCCGGCATCGAGCAGAATGCCGACGGCCCCGGCGTTGCGCAGCACGAACGGTTGATCGGTGTTGAACTGCGTCATCCGGGCGCGCGCCGCGGAATCGGGACGCTGGCCGCCGCCTAAGAAGCCGCGGAACGCGGCCCGCAGCCGCTCGGAGTCGGCCGGCGTCATCGGCGGGCCGTCGTTGTTCCACACGCCCAGCTCGCGGCCACGACGTCGTGGACGCGCGGCGCGGTCAGCCGCATCCACATCGGCCCGCGCGTCCAGGTCCCGCCGAAGTTCCATTGCTCGAGGTGCGCCTCCAGGCCGTACTGCTTGAACCTGGCCATGGTCCAGTCGTTGGCGGCACGAGCGGCAGACGAGCCGGTCAGACGCGGTCCGATGACATCGCTCAAGTACTGCAGGTTCGGCATCACTTGCGAGTGGGTCAGACCCTGGTCGATGAGCACACTGGCATTGCTCGTGTCAACGCTAGGGGTCTGGCCGGCGAGTGGCCGGGGGACGAGCGCCGCGAGCAACACGGCCGCCGCAGCGGAACGGAAGCGGTTCACGGGGGATCCCTCACTGAGAGCGCGTGTGTCCATACGTTACGCGCGAGAGGGCTGCGTCGTTAGGCGGCGGAGGGTTCTCCGGCCGTGCGGGTATCCAGCGAGCGCTGCGGCGGGACGGGAAGGCTCACGGTCACGGTCGTCCCCCCGCCCGGTCGCGATTCCACGTTGATGCTGCCCGCGAACATGTTGCGTACCACGCTCTGCACCACGACGAGACCCATCCCGCTCCCCTCACCGAACTCCTTCGTGGTAAACCCCGGCTCGAAGATGCGGTCCAAGTCCTCCGCGCGGATGCCCGCGCCCTCGTCACGCACCGTCAGCCGCAACGCACTGCCCGTCAACGCGAGGCCGACGCGGATCGGCGTGGGATGGCCTAGGCTCGCGTCCGCGGCGTTGCGAATCAGGTTCACGAGCATGTCGTACAGCGCGTTGGGATCGCCTTTGAGAAAGACTTCCTCGAGGGCGGAATCGAATTCAAGCGGAATTCTCTTGTCTTTGAGCACGCGGCTCTCGAGGGTGCAGCACGATCGGACCACGCGAACGGCATCGAACCGCTCCGAGCGAGCCAGCGCGCCGCGGGCGCGGTCCTTGATGGCGCGCAGGAAGTTGGCGCCCCGATCGATGTCCTCGACCACCTGGCCCAACTCGTCGAGCATCTCGAGCCGCCGCCCCGCGGCGACCTCGGTCCAGCGACCGAGTGCCTCCATGGCGAGCTGCAGTCCGGCCCGCGCGGCCGTCAGCGGGTTGGCCACCTCGTGGGCGATGATCCCCGGCAGGGTGGCGAGGTCCTGCAGTGGGTCCGTCCGCTTCGGGGCCGGCGCGGCGGCCAGCTCCCGCCGGTCCAGCAGGCCGAGGCAGAGGCCGGCCAGCTCGAGGGTGAGGCGCTCCCGGCTGCGGCGCTCCCGTCCTTCGGGGGGTGGGGCAGGCGGGCGGGTGCGCACCGGGGCGACCACCCAATTCCCTTCGCCGGCGCGGACCCCGACGAAGCGGCTCCCCTGTACGATGTGGATGCCCCAGTGCCGCAGGGTTGCGTCGACATCCAGCTTGCTGTCATGGTAGCCGGGGGTGGGGTCGCTGGACGCTTGCGGCTCGAGCTCGGCCCGCGCCGACACTTCCCACACGGTCACCGGACGGCCGCCCACCGCCACGCTGGCCTGGCGTAGGATCTCGCGCCTGCCCTCCACGAACGTCTCTGGTCCGCTCACCGAGGCTCCCTCAGGGGCGCACGGAAAGGAGGCGGCGGTCGACGCGTGCGGCCGGCGCCGGTCACGATCGTACCTCCAACTGCTAGGGGGGGCGCGCATTACATATGCGACATCCGCTGGGTGGCGTCAAGCAACGCGCCGAGCCGCCCGGCGGCTGGGTCGCGTCGGCGTCGCGGCAGGGCCACAGTCGACGTATTCTTTGGGCATGCCACCCTGTGCCCCAGCCGCGAGGAACACCCCATGACGCAGCGCCACGTCCCCACCACGCCCGCGACACAGCCCGCTCCACGGGCCACGATCGAGGGCCCGCGCGAGCGCGAGCGCATCCGCACAGTCGTCGTCCCGGACCACGACGACCTCGCTGCGCTGCTGGCGGAGCGCGTCATCGCAACGATCCGCCGTGAGGTAGCCGCCAAGGGCCGCTGCATCCTGGGACTCGCCACCGGCAGCACGCCCCTCGGGATCTATCGTGAGCTGATCCGCCGGCATCAGGCGGGCGAGGTGGACTTCGCATCCGTCGTGACGTTCAACCTCGACGAGTACTATCCGATGCCCGCGGACAGCCCGCACAGCTACCGGCGCTACATGTGGGAGAACCTCTTCGCCCACGTGAACATCAAGCAGGAGAACGTGCACGTCCCCGACGGGGCCACACCGCGGGAGCACGTGACGGAGCACTGCGCCGCGTACGAGCGCGCCATCGGGCAGGCCGGCGGAATCGACTTTCAGATCCTGGGCATCGGCAAGAGCGGCCACATCGGGTTCAACGAGCCCGGCTCCCCGCCGGACTCACGCACGCGACTCGTGACGTTGGACATCGTGACCCGCAAGGACGCGTCGGCGGATTTCTTCGGCGAGGACAACGTGCCGCGCGAAGCGATCACGATGGGCGTGGCCACGATCCTCGAGGCCCGGGAGATCGCCCTCATCGCCACCGGCGAGCACAAGGCGGCGATCGTGCGGCGCGCGGTCGAGGGGGAGGCGTCGCCGGACGTGGCCGCCACGTTCTTGCAGCGCCACGCGAACGCCACCGCGTATCTCGACCTGGCGGCCGCGGCGGAGCTCACGCGCATCAAGACACCCTGGCTGCTCGAGCCGGTGGAGTGGACGCCGGCGATGACGGAGCGCGCCGTCGTCTGGCTCGCCGAGCAGGCGGGCAAGGCGATCCTGAAGCTCACCGCCCGGGACTACTCCGAGCACCATCTGAGTCCCCTGCTCGCGAAGCACGGCGCCCCCGGACCGATCAACGGACTGGTTTTCAATCGCCTGCGCGACAAGATCCGGGGCCGCCGCAAGCTGCCGTCGCGCCAGCGCATCCTGGTGTTCTCACCGCATCCGGACGACGACGTGATCTCGATGGGCGGCATCCTGCGCAAACTGTGGGAGAACGAGAACGCGATCGTGGTGGCCTACATGACCAGCGGCAATATCGCCGTGTTCGACCACGACGTGGAGCGCCACCTCGACTTCGTCGATCGGGCGGCCGATGCGCTGGGCGTCGACCGCCCGGCGGTGCGGCGCGTGCGGGACGCGGTGGAGGCGAGCTTCGAGCGCAAGGCGCCGGGAGCAGTCGACCTGCCCGTGGTCCAGGACTTGAAGCGAATGATCCGCGAGTCTGAGGCGATCGCGGCGGTCGAAGCGGTGGGCCTGCCGCACGGCGCCGCACGGTTCCTCAACCTGCCGTTCTACCGAACCGGCGAGGTGCGCAAGCGCCCAATCGGACCCGAAGACGTGGCCCTGGTGCGTGCGTTGCTGGAGGAAGTGCGCCCCGATCTGGTGTTCGTGGCGGGGGACCTGTCCGATCCGCACGGCACGCACCGCATGTGCAAGGCGGCGGTGGAGCAGGCGCTCGGCGCCAGCGCCATCCCGTCACCTCAGGTCTGGTTGTACCGTGGCGCGTGGCAAGAGTGGTCCATCACCGAAGCGGAGGTGCTGGTACCGCTCTCGCAGGACGAACTGCGGGCGAAGATCTTCGCCATCTTCAAGCACCAATCCCAGAAGGACACCGCGCCGTTCCCCGGTGGCTACGACGATCGCGAGTTCTGGCAGCGGGTCGAGGCGCGGAACATCGAGACGGCGGCGCGGGCCGACCGCCTGGGGCTGCCCGAGTACTTCGCCATGGAAGCGTACGTGGTGGACCGTGACGGGACCGCGGGAGGCTGAAGCCCGCGCCGCTTCGCGGCGCCTCCTGGCGACGAGCGAGCGGGAGCTGCAGCGGATCGTTCTCGACATGCACGACGGGCCGGTGCAGGACATCTTCGCCGCCCTGTCCCAGCTGCAGGTGCTGGAGCGCGCGCTGGCGCCCGACCCTGGATCGCAGCAGCGGGCCGGGCAGGCGGTGAAGCTGTTGGAGCGCGCCCTCGGCGAGATCCGAAACTTCATCGGCGCGTTTCGGCCGCCCGGCTTCGAGCGCCGCGCCCTCGGGGACATCGTCGAAGGACTCGCCGTGCAACACGAGACCCTCACCGACCAGGGGATCGAGCTCGACCTGCCGCCTCACTTGGGCGACTGCGCCCTGCCGACCAAGATCGCGGTCTACCGCATCCTGCAGGAGGCGCTCGCCAACGGCCACCGACATTCCGGGGCGTCGCACCAGCGGCTCGCGCTCGAGCGGCGCGGCGGCTCCATCGCCCTGACCGTCTCCGACGAGGGCAAGGGCTTCGACCCCCAGCGCGTGCTCGCGAGCGAAGAGGACGTCGGAGTGGAGGGCGGGCACTTCGGCCTGCGGGGCATCCAGGATCGGGTGGAGATGCTGGGCGGCACTTTCGCGCTCGAGAGCGCCCCCGGGCGCGGCACGTCCCTGACCGTCACCCTGCCGGCGGAGTGAAGCAGCCGACGTGATCCGGGTGCTGCTGGCGGACGACCACGCGATCGTGCTCGAGGGGCTCCGGGCCCTGCTCGAGGGCGAGCCCGACATCAAGGTCGCCGCCTGGACCACCGAGGGCACCGAGGTCCTGCAGTTGGTGGAGCAGCACAAGCCCGACGTCGTGGTGCTCGACCTCGAACTGACCAGCATCAAGGGCACCGAAGTGATCGCCGCGCTGCGGGACCGTGCCTCCGCACCCAAAGTCCTGGTCCTGACCGCGTACAACGACGGCGACTCGCTGCGGTCCGCGCTCGACGCCGGCGCGGACGGTCTGGCGCTCAAGACCGAATCGCCGCAGCAGACCCTCACCGCGATCCGGCAGGTACACGGCGGGCAGCTCGTGTTTCCGCAGGCGGCGCGGCGCTGGATCGCAGGCCGCGCGGCAGGTGCTCCGGGAGGCCTCACGCCGCGCGAGCGCGAGGTGTGGACCCTCGTCGCCGCCGGGCTCACCAACCCCCAGATCGCCGAGCGGCTCGGCCTCTCGGACAACACCGTCAAGTTCCACGTGCAGCATCTGTTCGCGAAGTTGGGCGTCAAGAATCGGACCGAGGCCGCCCTCAAGTACGCACACCGCCCGGCGCGGTAGGCCACGCAGCGCCGCGTCGTTAACCGCTTATCCCCGAGCCAGATGCGTGCGACCCCTAGGGCCCACGCTTGACAGGTCTCCAGCCCGTCCCTACCGTGGGGCGACCTTCAGACGCATCGGCATCTTCTCGTTCGACCGAGCAGTCATCGGGAAGAGGTCTGGATGCACCGGACCGGCTGGTCCACGCAGTGTGCTGGAACGGCTCTCTTGCTGCACTCGACGAGTGGGCACGGGAGCCGTTTTCGCGTCTACCTCTAGAGGAGGCTCGGCGTATGGACATGCTGATGGCGCTAGCGGTGAGCATCGGTGTGCTGATCGCGTTGTGGGTGAAATTCGGGGGCTTGATCGGAGTGGCGATCGCGGTCCCCGCCGGTATCGTGGCGTGGGCGTGCTTCTACGCCGCCGGTGGCAAGACCCAGGGGTTGCAGAAAGCGATCGCGGCAAACCTCTCCGGTGTGGTCTGGGTTCTGCTCGCGAACCTCGTGATCAGCGGGGCGGGTCTGCAGAGCTTCGGCTGGATCGTCATCGGTATCGTGGCCTTCCTGATCGTGATGCAATCGAAGCTGCCCGTGCTGTCGTTCATCCCGGGAGCGTTCTGTGGTGCGGCGCTCACCGCCGCCAGCGGGGCGGGAACGGATATCAAGGTCAATCTCATGGTGGCCGTCGCCATGATCGTGGGCGCGGTGCTGGGCTACGTGTCGGAGATGGTGGGTGGCATGATAGCGAAGAAGGCGTAAGCGCCGCGAAGGAGCGCGCTCGCCCTAGGGCGCGCTCCGGCGCGGTCCGTCAGTACTTGACAAGGTGTCGTGCCAGCCGGAAACTCAAGCCCCCACACCGTTCCGAGGGAGTTTATGACCGCTCCTGCGCTCTCCGTCAAGGAACTCCGCCGTGTCGTCATCGCCGCAGCCGTCGGGAACGTCATTGAGTGGTACGACTTCTACATCTTCGGCAGCCTCGCCGCGATCCTGTCGGTCCAGTTCTTCTCGAAGGCGGATCCGGTGGCTGCGTTCCTGAGCACCGTCGCGATCTTCTCAGTCGGCTTCCTGATTCGGCCGCTCGGGGCCTTCGTCTTCGGTCGGATCGGCGATCTGGTGGGCCGCAAGTACACGTTCCTCATCACCCTGAGCGGCATGGGTCTCTCGACCGCGCTGATCGGCGTGGTCCCGAGCTACGCGAAGATCGGCGTCGCGGCCGCGATCATTCTCTTCCTCCTCCGCCTCGTTCAGGGGCTGTGCCTCGGCGGCGAGTACGGCGGGGCGATCACGTACGTCGCCGAACATGTCCCCGACGAAAAGCGGGGTTACTACACCGGGTGGCTGCAGACATCGCCCACGCTGGGAATCGTGGTGTCCCTGGCCGTCATCATCGGGACGCGGGAATCCGTAGGCCCGGAGGCGTGGAACGCGTGGGGGTGGCGAATCCCGTTCCTGCTGTCGCTCGTCATGGTCGCGATCGCCATCTACATCCGGCTCCGGCTCCAAGAAACGCCGATCTTCCAGGCCATCAAGGCCAAAGGCCAGACGGCGACCAATCCGTGGCGCGAGGCCTTCTTGAGCCAGAACTTCAAGTACGTGGTGATCGCCAGCATCGTCGTGCTCGGCGAAGGGGTGGTGTGGTACAGCGGCCAGTTTTGGGCGCTCTATTTCCTCCAGCAGATAAGGAAGCCGGACACCATCACCCCGGCGATCATGACGGGCATCGCCCTGCTCATCGCCACCCCGACGCTCATCTTGTTCGGATGGCTCTCCGACAAGATCGGCCGGAAGCCAATCATCTTGGCGGGGTTCTTACTCGCCGCCCTCACGTACTACCCGCTCTATACAGCGCTCGGCAAGGCTGCGGACCCGGCCAACACCAACTACCCGCTGGCGATCCTGATCGTCGCGGTCATGGTCTCCTACGTCGGCATGGTGTACGGCCCGATCGGCGCGTTCCTCGCCGAGTACTTCCCGGCACGCATCCGGTATACGTCGGTCTCGGTACCGTATCACATCGGAAACGGCTGGGGCGGGGGGCTCGTGCCCATCATCACGACGTCGGCGTACCTGTCCAGCCACGGCAATCTTGGCTCGGCGCTGATCTATCCAATCGCCGTCCCGGCGGTCGCCTTCCTGCTCAGCCTGTTCTTGATGCCGGAGACTCGGAAGATCAGCATCTGGCAGCCGGCAGAGGTCCGCGCGGGCGCAAGGGGCTGAGCCCTCGTCCCTACCCGGAGCGCCCCGACGCAGTCGCTCGGGGCGCTTCGCGTGTCCACCCCGCGCGCTCCCGGCAGCGAGCGTCGCGGGGAGCTACTTCACCGTGAACCTCACGGTGTCGACGACGAGCGGCTTCAAGGGCACGTGCTTCCAGTTGGCGACCAGCGCGATCACCCGGTGGGGGCCGGGCTTCAGGGAGTCCAGCACAAACTCGGTCTGCCCCCGACCCAGGTGGAGAATTCCGGTCACGCCGCGTGGAATCGTGTCCTCGGCGGGCGTCAGGTCGTGGTCGACAAAGAGGTGGTGGTGTCCCGTGCCGGGGCGCTCGTCGGTGGCAGGGACGATCTCCACACCGGTAGCCTTGAGCGTGACCTTCACGGGCCCGCTCACCGTGGCACCGTTGGTGGGCGCCGTAATCTTCACCTTCGCGCCTGTGCTGGCTTGGCCCGGCGCAACACGTGGCAGGAATGCCGCCGCGCCCAGCGCCAGCGCCAGCTTCGGAATCCAGGATCTCATTGTGACTCCACCTCCCTTTGGATCGTCAGGGCACAGCTCGAACGAGTTGTAAGCGACGTCGCCGAAGCGCCACCGTCAAGGCGGCACTAGGACTGGGTTACGCCAGGCGCACCGCCCAGAGAACGGCCCGCACCTGGGCCGACGTGTCATGGCTGTGTCCGGCGATCCAGAGCACGCCGCCGTTCTCCTCGGAGATCGCCGCGGCTGAACTGTGCTCGCCCCCTAACGTGCCCAGGTCCAGCATCTTCCCCGCCGGCGTCCGCAGAAATGCGTGGGTGACGGGAAGGCCCCGACGATCGGTGTGCCCGGTTTGACTCACGCCCACGACGCAGCCGAGCTCGTTGACATCGTTGGCGCAGCTGGTCCGTCCTCCGAGCGTCCCCAGGTCGACGATCCCGGTTTGCTCCGTCCAGAGGAAAGCGCGACCACTTCCACCCACCACCGCACCGCAGTTGTTGATCCCGAGCGCTATGCTCGCAGGTGCCCCGAGTGTTCCGAGATCGCGCATGTGCCGCGCCGCCGTCCACAAGAAGGCGTGGGGCTGGCCAGCTTGCGTTTCCGCCAACCCCACCACGTCGCCGTGATCATTCACGTCGTGCGCGATGCTCGTCGCCCCCCCCAAGCTCCCGAGGTCGACCATCGTGCCTGGCTGAGGGATGTAGAAGGCGTGCTTGGCCGGCGCCCCACGGAGGCGGCTGTGCCCCACCACCTGTCCCAGCCGATTGAGCGCGAGCGCTTCGCTCTCGTTCCCGCCGAGCGTGCCCAGATCGAGACTCGTGTCCTCGGACAGCAGGTAGGCGTGAAACTCACCAAACCCTGTGTCCCCGCCACCCACGATTTCACCTGTCGCGTTGATGTCGTTGGCAGAGGTGTGTACGCCGGTGAGCGGGTTCAGGTCGACGATCCCGACCTTCTCTTGCCAGAGGAACGCCCGGCTGCGGCCCAGGCCGTCGCGACTCGTGCCCACGACTTGGCCCAGCGGGTTCACCGCCTTCGCCTGGCTCACCGCACCACCCAGCGTGCCTAGGTCGTGGATCGATACGTCCACCACGGGGGGGGCCGGTACGCGAGGGATGCGCTCAGACCGCGGGCCGGCGACCGAGCTGCGAGCTAGCCCACAGCCCAGCCTGCACGGCGGTTTCGGCCGTCGGTCCATCGAATCGCTGTACCAGGATGGCGGCGCGACCGTTCCGGCTGACGGCGACCATGTGGAAGATCGAGACCTGGCCCTCGGACGGGCTGTACCGCAGTCGCAGCTGGGCGCCGCCCGCTTCGCCCGCGGACCCGAGCCGGATGCCCGGCCCCGCCCGAGCGTTGTAATCGTCGACCCACGCCTGCAGGACGTCCATGGCATCCTTCTGTCGCTGCTGCTCCATCCGGCGCCCCCTTTCAGTAGTCAGGAATCCGTCAGTCAGAATCCGTCGCGTGCGGCGCCTCCGGCTGACCTGTCGTGTCGAGCTGACGCACCAGGGCGTCTCCCTGCCCGCTTTGCAGGAGCGTGTAGGACGGCTGCCCGACCAAATCGAGGCCCACTGCCTGGGCGCAGTAGGCAGGGAGCCAAGCCGGATAGTGGCCGGGTGCGCCCCAACCGCTCGTATCGAACGCCGTCCGCCCGTCCGTGACCCGGAGCAGGGCGAGCGACCCATGCGCGGCTTTCACGGCGTCGGGGGCGAAGCTGGCGGTGGCGAACAAGATGCCCACCTCGACGTCCGCCTCCTTGAGATGATCCCGCAAGGACTCGATCTCGAGGCGACCGATCGTCGCCTCTTGTCGTCGACACACGATCAGAGCTCGGCGCCGCCAGATGGCGAGCGTGATGACGCCTTTGAGTTCGAGCAGGTATCCCTCCTCCGGCTCGGGCGAGGTCACACGCCGGTGGATGCGGAGCTCGGAGACCTCGAGCCCCACTTTGCGCAGTTCGCGTACGACCAGGATCTCGAAGTGTTCGGGTGTGAGCTTCGGCAGTTCCAGCATCCGTCTTCCCCCTCACGGGCGGGTCCGCTGCGGCGTCGGGGAGCGGACTCTACGGCAACATTCCGGGTGCCGCCAGCCCCGAGCCGAGGGCCTCCTCAAGGGGTTGCGCCCTCCGCACGGGGCCCCTATATCATCCGGCAGGTCGGCATGTCGCGCACCTCGCCCACTTCTTGCGCCGGGGGGGATGATATGCAGGTCGGTCGACGCGATTTCTTACGGCTCACCGCCAGCGCAGGCGCGGGGACGGCGATCGGCGGACTGGTCGGGTTGGGTGTGACGCTGGCGCCGGCCGAGGCGCGAGCGCAGGAGTTGCGGATCAAGGACGCGAAGACGACGCCGAGCATCTGTCCATTCTGCTCGGTCGGATGTGCGACCCTGATCCACACGGTCAACGGCAAGATCGTGAACATCGAAGGCGATCCGCGCAGCCCGCACAACGAGGGCACCCTCTGCCCCAAGGGCGCTGCGATCTACCAACTCCACATGAACCCCAACCGCGCCACCAAGGTGCTGCATCGCAAGCCCGGGGCGAGCGATTGGGACGTGGTGGAGCTCGAATGGGCGATGGACCGGGTCGCCGAGCTGATCAAGCAGACGCGGGACGAGACGTTCATCGAGAAACTCCCGAACGGGAAGCTCGTGAACATGACGCCCGCGATGTTCGCGCTCGGTGGCGCGACGCTCGACAACGAGTTCAACCACGTGTGCCAGAAGTTCTGGCGCGGGCTCGGGGTCGTGGCCATCGAGAATCAGGCCAGGATATGACACAGCTCTAGCGTCCCCGGTCTGGGGACACGGTTCGGTCGCGGCGCGGCGACCCTGTATCCGCGCAACCTCGAGCACAGCGACTGCTTCGTGATCATGGGCTCGAACATGGCGGAGTGCCACCCGGTGGCGTTCCGCTGGCCCATGAAAGCCAAGCTCAACGGGGCGAAGCTGATCCATGTCGACCCCCGCTTCACGCGCACCAGCGCCGTCGCGGACCTCCACGTCCCGATCCGCGCCGGTTCCGATATCGCCTTCCTGGGCGGGCTGATCAATTACGTCATCAACTCGAAGCGCTGGAACTCGGACCCCTTCTTCAAGGAGTTCGCGGTCAATTACACCAACGCGGCGACGATCATCAGCGACGACTTCAAGGACACCGAAGACCTGGACGGCGTCTTCTCAGGGATGGTGAAGTTCACCGAGCCGGCGTTTTGGCCGTACAACGGGCTCGAGGGTCGCTACGACAACGCCACCTGGGCGTACAAGCGCGGACCCAAGCCCCCACCGGGTCCGATCGGCGCGGTCACACCCGGCGAGCTTGCCCGCGTCGCGCCAGGGGCGGTCACGAAGGAGCTGATCGCCAAGCGCGCCGGTCCGCCGTTCGACGACTTGGTGCGGTCGCTCAAGCCGGGCCCGGCCGAGAAGGATCCGACGCTCCAGAACCCGCACTGCGTGTTCCAGATCCTGAAGCGGCACTTCGCCCGCTACACGCCCGAGATGGTGGAGCAGGTGTGCGGCTCGCCCAAGGAGAAGTTCATCAAGGTCGCCGAGCTGCTGCTCGAGAACTCGGGCCGCGACCGCACCAGCGCGTTCGCCTACGCGGTGGCCTGGACCCAGCACACCTACGGCGTGCAGATGATCAGCTGCTGCGCGCTGCTCCAGCTGCTGCTCGGCAACATCGGCCGGCCCGGTGCCGGCGTCATGGCGTTGCGCGGCCATGCCGCCATCCAGGGCTCGACCGACGTGCCGACCCTGTATCACAGCATCCACGGGTACATGAACGCCCCGTCGGCACTGCGGCCGCACGAGACGCTGCGGGATTACATGGCCGCCGAGACCAGCCCGACGAGCTACTACGGCAACCTCCCCAAGTTTCTCGTGTCGTACTTCAAGTCGATGTACGGCGCCGCCGCGACAGCCGAGAACGATTTCGGCTACGACTGGCACCCGAAGATCCTGGGTGACCATTCGCACATCGCCACGTTCGCGGCGATGGCGGACGGCAAGGTCAAGGGGATGTGCTGCGTCGGCCAGAACCCCGCGACCTCGCTCAACGGCGGGGCGACGCGGGTCGCGCTGCGGCAGCTCGACTGGCTCGTGGTGAAGGACAACTGGCTCACCGAGACCGCCACGCATTGGTATCTCGGCCCCGAGGTGAAGAACGGCGAGGTGAAGATCGCGGACATCAAGACCGAGATCTTCTTCTTCCCGTCCACCCAGATCGCCGAGTACGACGGCAGCTTCACCAACACCCAGCGCATGCTGCAGTGGCACCACAAGGCGGCTGACGCGCCGGGCGACTGCCGCACCGACACCTGGTTTTACCACAACCTGGCGAAGCGGATGAAGCAGCTGTACGCCGGCAGCAAGTTGCCGCGCGACCAGGGGTGGAACAACCTCACCTGGGAGTTCGACGTCGATCCGGGCGTGACGCCGATCTATCCGGGGGAGCCCGATGCCCTCAAGATCCTGCGCGAGATCAACGGCTACCAGACCGCCGATCCGAAGCAGCACCTGAAGGGCTTCGGCGAGCTGAAGGACGACGGGTCGACGACGTGCGCGTCGTGGATCTACTGCGGCTGCTATCCGGCCCCGGACCAGAACATGACGGCGCGGCGGGAGCCGGACCCGCCGGGCGTACCGGGGGCGCACTTGAAGTGGGGGTGGGCGTGGCCCGCCAACCGCCGCGTCATGTACAACCGCGCGTCGGCCGACTTGAAGGGCAACCCCTGGAGCGAGCGCAAGCGCTGGATCTGGTGGGACCCGACGTTCGTGAACCCGCCCGATCCGAAGACCAAGAAGGCGGTACCCAAGGGAAAGTGGGTGGGCTACGACGTCCCCGACTTCGGTGC
>MNIR01000085.1:0-4116 GCA_001919865.1 Gemmatimonadetes bacterium 13_1_20CM_4_69_16
TGCGTACGATGGCGGTCTTCTCTACCTGCACCGTTTCCGTCACGGTCTTGAAGCCCGGGTGCTCGATGCGAATCGCGTGGCGGCCCGGTGGCACTGCGTACTCGACGACCGGGGTTTGGCCGACGTCGACGCCATCGATGTACACCTCACCGAACGGGCTCGCATCGATTGTGAGGTATCCCTGCAGCGCCGCGGCCGGCACGGGGGCTGGAGGCGGGGGTGCGGTCCCCCCCCGTGGCCTGGAGCGCTCGCTGCGGGGCGGCTGCGGCGTGGCGACCGGCACGCGCACCGTATCCTGAATCCGGACGGTGTCCACCGGGGAGACCGCGGGCTTCGCGCCACCGGGCTGCTCCCGGCGGGCGCGCGACTCGAGTGCGAAGTACCCGCCGACCCCGGCTGCGGCGACAATCACCACACCCACCAGCAGACCGATCCTGGAGCCTTTGCGGGCCGGCCGCGGTGGCCGCGCCGCACCCTTTGCGGGAAGCGGCGTCGTGGGAGCGCCGGTGATCTGGGTGGGTACGTCGGCGGCGACCTTAGGACGCAGGCGGGGAGCGCCGCGACCCTTGGTGGGTGCGGCCACGGGCTGCTCCGGCCACACGCCCGTCGCAAACTCTTCCATGGTGGGGTAGCGGTGGTCGGCCTCTTTGGACATGGCGCGCGACAGGGCGGTCGAGAGGAACTCCGGCAGGTCGGGCCGGCGCGTGGCGGCGCGCGGGGGCTCCTCGAAGATGTGCTTGTAGAGGATGGTGTGGACCGAATCGCCGGCGAAGGGCAGCTCGCCAGTCACCGCTCGATAGCCGACGACACCGAGCGAGTACTGGTCGGCGCGGCCATCCACGGTCTGGCCCTTCGCCTGCTCGGGGGCCATGTAGTGCGGCGTGCCGATGATCATGCCGGTGGCGGTGAACCCGGTGGCCGCCTGCAGCGCCTTGGAGATGCCGAAGTCGGTCAGCATGGCGCGGCCGTCGTGGTCGAACATGATGTTGGCGGGCTTCACGTCGCGATGCACCACGCCGCGCTGGTGCGCGTGTCCCAGGGCGCACGCCGCCTCCCACAGGATGCGCTGGACGTCGGGCAGCGGGAGGGGGCGTTTCTGCTCCAGCAAGTCCTCGAGCGAGGTGCCCGAGACGTATTTCATCACGAAGTAGTTGAGGCCGCCCTCGCTCTCGACGCGGTAGATCGGGATGATGTTCGGATGGTCGAGCTTGGCGGCGGTCTTCGCCTCCTGCTGGAAGCGCCGCACGATCTGGTCGTCCTGGGCGATGTCGGGCGGCAGCACCTTGATCGCCACATCGCGCTCGAGGGTGAGGTCGTGCGCCAGGAACACCGCCCCCATCCCGCCTTTGCCGAGCAGCCGCTCGATGCGGTACCGACCTTCGATCAACCGCTGCAGCCGCTGCTGCAGCAGCTCGATGTTGCTGGTGGTAGGTGGCGCTCCGCCGCTCGACACGTCGGCGCCGCAAGACGAGCAGTAGCGGCTGCTCTCCGGCACCGGAGTGTGGCAACGGTAGCACTCCACCACGCCGTTGGTCATCGCAGCGGCGAGCTCCGCCGTCTGATGGCGGCCTCGAGCCGGGCGCGCCGCAGCACGCTCGCCTGCGACGCGGCGGAACCGAGCCCGACCGGCGGGGCGGCGGGCAACGTCTGGCAGGCAGGACTCAACAGCGGGCTGAGGCCGATGCAGATCGAATAGCGGGTCGGCTCGCCGGCGAAATCCACCACCACCGCGTAGTAGTCTTTGGGGGCGAGCGTCAACGTCATGTCCACCGTTGAGCCGGCCGTCGCGGCGGTGGCG
This sequence comes from Gemmatimonadetes bacterium 13_1_20CM_4_69_16, assembly GCA_001919865.1. GTDB lineage: Bacteria > Gemmatimonadota > Gemmatimonadetes > Gemmatimonadales > GWC2-71-9 > 20CM-4-69-16. Next base: position 1,799 of record MNIR01000085.1, read on the forward strand.
ACAGCCGTCATGATCGTGTCACCCGGGGCCGGCACGTTCAAGACGTACAGGTCGATGTCGCTCGTGTCGGTCGCGGCGAACGGCCGGGCGGCGGTCCGGAACCGCACCGGCTGCGGGAGCGAGCCCGGGACGTTGAACCGGAACCAGTCCACGTCGTGCGGGTTCTCGATCGCGAGCGTGTCGAGGTAGGTCCCGTTGGGCAAGCTGCCGAGCAGGAGCGGCTTCGCGTCGGCCGCGTCGCAGAAGTTGTCCTCTTCGTGGCTGTCTCGCGCGATGCGCTTGTCGCCGAGTACGTACCCCTCGATCACGGCCAGCGAATAGCGCCCCTCCCGCGAGTACACTGCGATCGCATCGAGTGAGGTATCGGCGAAGTCGTGCAGCGCGACGACGGTCGACTCCGCCGGCGCCTCCTTGGGGCCGAACGCCGCACCATGGCAGGCATGCGACTGCGGGCCGAACGTCCAGGCGTTCCGGCCGACGTGGTACGTCGTGTCGGACGCGCGGAACCCGAGCGAGTCGGTGAGATACGTCTGGAACGTGCCCGGAACGGCCGAGCTGAGCACGACCGTGAGGTCTCGCTTGACCGACTGGCGGAAGCGGTACCAGTCGGCGCCCTGCTTGACGTCGCGCGGCAGCGCTTCGAACGCCAGAGCCGGGTTCGCAAACAGCAGGAAATTGAGGCTCGTCCCCGGGAACGGGCGTGACGTCTCGAGGTTGATGAGCGCCGGCGAGATCTCGTTGGGCTCGTACAGATCGCGCCGGATCACCCGCACCGTGTCGGTTGAGAACCCGAACACCCCCGCGCCGATGTAGAACAGCGGGTCCGTGTGTGCCGGCGGCGGCAACCAGTACTTGATCTGGGACCGCCCCGCCGCGTCCTGCGACGCGCTGAAGGGGACCGGGATGAGGCCGGCCCCGCCGACGCTCAGCCCGATGCCCAGGGTGTCGAGCAGACCGACCCCGTAGACGGTGACGATCTCGCCGTACTTGACCGTGGCCGGCCGGATGCTGTCGATCTCGAGGGTGTTCGCGACCCGCAGGGCGATTTGACCCGCCGCCGCCCGCTTGTCGAAGTTCGCCGCCGCGGCGCGAATCGCGGTCGTGCCCGACTTGATCCCCACGATGTGCCCGGCGGCGTCCACGGTGGCGGTGAGCGGGTCATCGCTGGACCAGATGAAGGTGACGTTGGCGATCTCCTGCGAGTCCGCGACCGCGAGGATGTGCCATGCACGGGCGGTCGCGTAAGTCTCGTCGCCTCGGACGAGCACCGGAAGCGGTTCGATCGTGACGCGCACCGAGTCGTCCCGCTCGGTGGGAAAGACGCAGGTCGCGAGTGTCGCACAACTGAACAGCACCGCCCACGGAGCGATGCCACGGCTGAGTCGCATGCGCTGGAGCCAGGTGGAGTCGGGCCCCAATCTATAATGAGCCCTCAGCCAGAACCAAATGACCCCTCACCCAAGGCCACGATGGCGTAGATCACAGCCGCCCACGGCGCTTCAATTCCAGGTACTTCGCCACGACCGCCTGCGCCGCTCGCTCGGGGGGCACGTCCAGCACCAGCACGCCGGCGCGTCGCATGCGCCCGAGCGCCTCTTCGCGCGCGTGCAGCAGCTCCTCGGCCGCGGCCTTGCGAAACGCGTCGCGGGCCGCGTGGGGCCGCAGCGCCGCCACTTGGTCGAGCTCCGGGTTGCGGAGCGTCACCGCGAGCGGCAGGTGGCGCGGACGCAAGCTGGCCACGTGCGCCACCAGGGCGTCCGATGCGAAGCGATCGATTACGTCGCTGAACAGCACCGTCAGGGCGCGCTTGCGGTTGCGTGCGGCGAGGTAGCGGAACGCGCCCGGGTAGTCGGGCTCGACCAGCGTCGGCTCCACCGTCGCCAGCACGTCGAGCACGCGTTTCAGGCCGAGCCGGCCGCGCTGCGGCGCGACGAAGTGCTGGACGCCGTCCGCGAACGCCATCACGCCGACGTTGTCGTCATGCTGGGCCGCGACGTACGCCAGCTCGAGCGCGGCCTGCACGACGTAGTCGAGCCGGGACACCCCGGCGATCTCCGCCGTCAGCAGCCGGCCGGTGTCGAGCACCAGCAGCACCTGCTGGCGCCGCTCGGCCTCATATTGTCGCGTGATCACCTTGCGGCGTTTGGCGGTCGCCTTCCAATCGATGTGGCGCAGGTCGTCCCCCGGCACCCACTCGCGCAACGATTCGAACAGTCGCCCCTCGCCCAGTTGGCGGATCGGTGTGACGCCCTGCTGCCGGCGCGCGGCCCGCGCGACCGACGCCCGCAGCAGGGCGTCACACCGATCCGCCAACTGGG
>MNIR01000085.1:4167-28903 GCA_001919865.1 Gemmatimonadetes bacterium 13_1_20CM_4_69_16
GCCGCACCTCGCGGACGCGCAGGCGCGCCCGGCGGCGCGTCGCGTTGACCCAGCGGTAGCTCACCTCACCGGTCCGCCCGACGGAGAACGCGGGCGGGGCTTCCCGGGTGCTCGTGAGACCCGCCGACCCCAACGGGATGGCGCGCCGCGCGTCGAACCACACCGCGGCAAGCAGCGCGACGTCGGCGAGCAGCATCGCGTCGAGCGCCCGGGGGACCCAGAAGCCCAGGATCCCGAGGGCGGCGAGCGCCGTGCCGACCCAGAGCGCACGCCGGGTGAGGAGAATCACGTCGTCGGGACGTCCGTCTTATCGAGGATCGCCTTGAGGGCGGCGTCCGCCGTGACGCCTTCGAGCTCGAGCTCCGGCGCCACGCTCACGCGATGGCGCAGCACCGCGGGCGCGAGTGCCTTGGCGTCGTCCGGGATCACGTAGTCGCGCCCGTCGAGCAGCGCCGCGGCCCGCGCCGCCTTGAGCAGCGAAACGCCCGCCCGGGGGCTGGCGCCGAGGGTGAGCGAGGCGGCGTCGCGCGTGGCACGGACGATCGCGGTGATGTAGGCCATGATCTGCGGCTCGACGCGCACCGCCTCGACGCTGGCGCGGAGCCGCTCGAGACCGGCGGCGTTCGTCACGGGGCTCACGCCATACGTGGCGGGCCGATCGGCCTCGAAACCCGCGACATAGCGGGCGAGGATTCCTTGCTCGTCCGCGGCGCTGGGATAGTCCACGATCACTTTGACCATGAACCGGTCGAGCTCCGCCTCCGGAAGCGGATAGGTGCCCTCGAACTCGATCGGGTTCTGGGTCGCGAAGACCGTGAAGGTCGCGGAGAGCGGGTGGCTCACGCCGTCCACCGTCACCGTGCGCTCCTGCATCGCCTCGAGCAGCGCGGCCTGGGTCTTCGCCGGCGCGCGGTTGATCTCGTCGGCCAGCACTAGGTCGGCGAAGATCGGACCGGGCCGGAATGTGAATTCGTGCGACCCGGTGAGGATCGAGACGCCGGTGATGTCGGCGGGCATCAGGTCGGGCGTGAACTGGATGCGTTGAAACTTGACGTCGAGCGCGAGCGCCAGCGTGCGCACCAACAGCGTCTTGGCGGTCCCCGGCACTCCCTCGAGCAGCACATGGCCACGCGCGAGCAGGCATACCAGTGCCTCGCGCGTGGCGGCCTGCTGTCCCAGGATGACCTGCTGCAGCGCGGCTAGGATGCGGCGCGCGTCGTCGGCGGGCGTAGCTGCTCCCACACGTCCTCCACGGCTTGGGCGGCCGCGAGCGCGCGCTCGGGACCGCCGGGTTGAGTGATGACCCGCTGCAGCCGGCGCACGGCGTCGCGTCCCGCCGCCGTGGGCAAGGCCAGTTCGAGGGCCGCGAGCCAGGAGCGCTGCTCGTCGGCGCGCAGCAGGCCCGTGCGGCCGAGGCGGCGGCGCAGCCCGGACACGGTGAGCGCGACCGCGGTATCGACGCCGGCCGCGCCTTCGAGCCCGGCGGCGAGTGCCTCGAGGTGCTCGAGCGGCGAGCGACGCCGCGTGGCCACGGAGCGGCGGGCCGGGCCGAACCGCACCGCGGCCACGGCGAGCCCGGCGACGAGGACCGCGACGAGCTGGAGCATCGCCCAGCCACCCGGCGTTCCGGTGAGCCAGGCGATCAGCACGCCCGTGATCGAGCCCCCGCGCCCGAACCCCTGGTGGTATTCGTCCCACACCACCCTGCCCCGGCGGCCCGGCAGGACGAGCGGCGTGATGAAATAAGGGACATCGGTCGAGCGCCACACCCGGTTGCGGAAGTACCCAGCGTCGGCCACGAGCGTCACTCGGCCGCCCCCGCGATACTCCAGCCGCAGCACCGCCGGGCGGCCGTCGGTGAGACGCAGCAGCGTGTCCTGCGTGGCCGCAGGCAGCGTCTCGCACTCGTTCTGCTCGATCTCGCCGCCCCGCAGACGGCGCCGGGCGTCGGTCGCCGTGTCGCCCCGCAGCGGCTGGAGAAAGTCGACGACCGCGGGGAGCACGAGCGCCGGCGCGGGCGCCGTCACCGGGAAGCTGTCACGTGGCAGGAAGCGCGCCTCGTTCTCCGTGCGCCAGCCCACACAGTGCGTGATACCTCCGCCCCGGCCGGCGGCCACCACGCCACCGCCCGCCCGTACGAACCGCACCACCTGGGCGAGCTCGGCGGCGTACAGCTGCCGTGGCGGGTCGAGCACCAGGAGGACGGCAGGTGCCGCCCCCCCCCGCCCCCCCCGCTCCCCCCGCTCCGCTCGCCCGCCCTCGCTATCGCGCACGAAATCGAACAACGGCGTGCGCCGCCGCGTCACGGGGACGTGCAGCCACGCCAGCACGTCGTACGGCGCGCGGCTCCCCAGGGGACCGGAGAGCAAGCTGGAGGGACGGAGATCGAATTCGGGACGCTGGCTGCCCCGGCGCCCCGCGACCACGGCCACGCTCACCGCCAGCGCGAGTGCCAGGGCTAGCCCGAGCTCAAGCCGGCGCGACATGACGGGACACCGTCTCCGCCGCCGCCCCGAACTCGCGGTACACGGCCTCGTTGACGGGCACGGCCCCGAACAGGTGACCGTACAACCGGGCCACCAGATCCCCGAGGGAGGCGACGCCCGCTGCGTCGAGCCGCGCCTCGCGCACGTACTCGGCGGGCGTCTTCGACGGATGGAAGCTCAACGCGTTGCGCCGCTCGAGCTCCAGCAGCAGTGCCACGAACCGGTGAGCCAGTGCCTCGGCGTAGCGCCCCGCCCGAGCGAGCTCGTCCGCGCGCTCGCGGTGGGCCCGCGCGTCTTCGAGCCGCAGCCCTCCTCCCGACTGCACCGCACCAGCCGCGGACCGCGTCGTCGGGCGGGTGATCCGCCAGACCACGTACCCGATGTGCAGTACCAGACCGGCGAGGACGGCGATCAGCGCCGCGAGCAGCAGCTTGAACCCCGCCGGGTGGGCGCTCTGCATCGTGCCGATCCAGTCGAGCAGCCGGAACCACAGCTCGCGCAGCCAGTCGAACGGACCCCGCCCCTCCCCCGTTCCCCAGGCGTACTCCGGCCGCGCGAATACCTCGCCCAGCGCGCGCCGCAGCGAATCGGCGGGCGGCACCGCCTGCAACGCGGCGCTCAGCTCGCCCGTCAGATGATCCCCAGCTGTTGACCCAGAACCTGCAGGTCGAACGCCTCGCGGCGCACCCGCAGATCGTAGTACATCAGGGTGATCACGGCGGCGAGCACCGGGGCCAGCACAACGGGCGCCACGTATCCCACTGCGGTGAGCGCGACTCCGAGCGGCGGTACCGATCCGAGAAACGCGGCGCCGAGCCCGCGGAACACGAGGGACGGAAGCATGTTGGTGAGCAGCACCGCCACCACGGCGAGCCACAGCACCTTCCACTTGAACCCTCTGGTCAGCTCCCAGGACCGGCCGAACGCGTCGAACGAGCTTCGTAGATCTTCCAGTACGACCACCGGTGTAGTGACGCCGTACCCGCAGGCCACGAAGACCGTGAACCAACAGCCGACCAGCACCAGCGCCACGATCAGCAGCGCGCCGGCGCCCTTCACCAGCGTGGCGCCCACACCCGCGACGACGCTTACGCCCAGGATGATCAGCATCAGCACGATGCCCTTGCCGAACCCCACTGCGGTGAGCGGCCAGATCTTCGACCATCCCAGCGCGAGCGCGTCGCGCAGCTGCGGCTCGCGGCCGAGGTAGGAGTCGGAGATCACGCGGATCGTGCCGGCGGTGAGCACCAGGGCCGCGACGTAGTAGACCAGGCCGACGGGGAGGAGATACAGGACTGCACGAAGCGGGTTCTGCTGCAGCAGTGCCACCGCTTGCAGTCCGAAGTACACGAGCAGCACGAGCGGGACGGACAGCGCCGCCATCGACAGCTTCAAGAACAACCCGAAATGCCGGCGGTAGATCATGAGAGACCCGTCGAGGATCTCGCCAAAGTCCATGGGTCGGAGGTCCGGCATCGCGACTCGCTCAGGTGACGGTGTCGCGATTAAGATGAGGACGTGAACGCGCCAGCGCGAGGCCCCACCGCACCTCAGGAGCTGCGCCAGCGCCTCGGCATCGAGACCCCCGAGCACGTCGCCGTACACCTGGAGCTGGCGGGCGTGGGCTCGAGGGCCGCCGCCGCGCTCGTCGACACCGTCGTCACGGCGCTCGGGTCGCTGGCGCTGTGGTGGCTCGTGGTCGTCATCATCTTGGCGCGCCCCGGAGCAGCGCTCGAGGGGTGGTTGCTGGCGGTCGTCCTTCTCCTCCTCGGGTTCGGCCTGCTCGGCTACTTCATCCTGCTGGAAGCGTTGAACGGCGGCCGCACCCTGGGCAAGCAACTGCTCGGCATCCGCGTCGTCATGGAGACCGGCCGTGCCGTCACGCCCACGGCGGCCATCGTGCGCAACCTGGTCCGGCTGCTCGACTGCTACTTCCCCCTGCTACCGTTCCTGCCCGGGCTGGTGATGGTGTTCTTGCACAACCGCAACCAGCGCCTCGGGGATCTGGCAGCGGGCACCATCGTCGTGCGGGATCGCCCGGCGGACTGGGGGCTCGGGCCGGCACCGCTGCCGGCTGATGAGCCGGTCGAGACGGGCCCGCCCGAGCTCAGCGACGACGAGTTCCGACTGCTCGATCGGTTCCTGGCGCGGGCGGGCCAGCTCGATCCCGCGCTCCAGCTACGCATGACCACGGAGCTGGCGCGCCGCTTCCAGGACCGCATCCCCCGTCGCACCGCCGACGCGGATGCCTATCTCGCGGCGCTCCACGCCGCGGAGCAGCGCAAGCGGGGGAGCCGGTTCGCGACCCGGGTTCGGGCAGGGGCCGCCGGACGCACCACCGTCACGGCGGAGCGGTTCGTGGCGGGGAAGCGCGACGCCTGGGCCGCTTTCCAAGCCGTCGCCACGCGCATGGAACACGCCGGCGTCGGTGCTCTGGCGCCGGGCGAGATCCCGGCCTTCGCCGCGCGCTATCGCGAGGTCGCCGCCGATCTCGCCCGAGCTCGAACCTACGGGGTCGACCCGCGCGTCATCGAGTATCTCGAGCGGGTGGTGAGCGCCGGACACAACGCTCTGTACCGGGCGCGCGGCCGCGGCCGCGCACCCGTCGCCCGCTACCTGTTGCGGGACTTCCCCGCCGCGGTGGTCCAGTCGTGGCGCCAGGTGCTCGCGGCGTCCCTGCTCTTTGCGGTCCCAGCGATCATCGGATACGGCGTGATCCGCGGGCGGCCCGAGCTCGCCGACGACGTCCTCCCACCCGTGATGGTGAGCCGCGCCGAGCAGGCGGCGGACCACGCAGCACGCGGGATCGGCTACGGCCAGTCGCGCAAGGAGGACCTCCCGGTCATTGCTTCGGCGATCATCAGCAACAACATCGCTGTCGCGTTCTGGGCGTTCGTGGGGGGTATGTTGGCGGGCACCTTGACCGCACTGGTGCTGGTCGGCAATGGCGCGAGCCTCGGCATGGGCCTCGGCCTGTTCGTCAACTATCACGCCGGCGGGTACCTGACGACGTTCGTCGCGGGACACGGGGTCCTCGAGCTGACGGCGATCTTCATCGCCGGCGGCGCCGGGTTCCGCCTCGCCGGCGCGCTCCTCCTCCCCGGCGACCTGACGCGAAAGGACGCGCTCGTGCTGCAGGGCCGCATCGCCGCCCGGATGATCGGCGCCGTCGTCTCGCTGCTGCTGCTCGCCGGCACCATCGAGGGGCTGCTGTCGGCGAGCGACGCGCCGGCGGCCCTCAAGTACGCCGTGAGTGCTTCGACCGCGGCGCTGCTAGCCCTTTACCTCTGGAGCGGGTTGAGCTACCTGAGACAGATCGAGACGGCGCCGTCCCCAGGCTGAAGCCAGGGCCGAGCCCACTTCAGGGTGGGAAGCCCCGAGAGGCATGCCGCACCCGAGGCCACCGCAGCCACCGGTCGCGCACGACGCTCAATCGGCGCGAGCACCACCAGCGCGCCGCCGGGCAGTACCGCGGGCGGTGCCGCCGGCTCACTTGTCCAGGTCTTGGAGGATCTGCCGCATCTTGCGGGCGAGGGTCTCGATCTGCTTCAGGCTCCCGACCGTTTCTGCGTCGTAGCGATCGGCGTTGAGGAGCAGCAGCTGCGTTTCCGCGAGGACAGCCGCCAGCGGGTTGGCGAGGTCATGCCGGAGCTTATGCAGCGGGTCGCCGAGGGGGGGGGCCATCACAGCAGCGAGCGATACAGATCACGGAGGTGGTGGTCCCGCAGGTCGCGGACCGACTGCCACAGGTCCGGCTCCGAGGTGGCACAGAAGATTTCGGCGGTGGAGCGCTCAGCCTCGGTATCGGGCGCTCCGAACAGGATGCGGCCGCGCCAGATGCCGTCCTCGCTGCGGCGTACCGTGAGACGTATGGCGATGAGTTGTCCGTCGAATCGGATGGGGGGAAGGTCGTGAACGACTGCGTCGTTGGGATCGGGTGCGCCAGAGCGTGCCGGTTGTGCGGGCATGCATGACCGTAGGGCTGGTTTGTCCAAAGATATAGACCGGCGATACTTACGCAATAGAACTGGGGCTCGGGGTTGGGGGCTCGGGGCTCGGGAGTGGCACCCTACTCCCGAGCCCCTAGCCCCTAGAGCCGAAACGGCACCGGCGTGAACGTGACGAGAAAGAGCAACAGCGCAGCCCACGCGAGGCGCGAGCGCGACCGTGGCAGTGGCCGCTGCCCGTCGAGCACCGGCGGATGGCCCAGCCGGCCGCGCGACAGCAGCAGCACCAGCCCTCCCCACAGGAGCCACCCCTTCCAGAGGGCGCCGAGCGCCACGACCAGCACCCAGAACCCGAGCGCCACGCGTCGATGCCAGCGCGGCAGCGCCGAGTACAAGATGTGCCCACCGTCGAGCTGGGAGATGGGGAGCAGGTTCAGCATCGTGACGAACACGCCCAGCCAGCCCGCAAAGGCCACGGGGTGGAGCAGGATCGCGGGTGCGGCGCCGAACAGCAAGCGCCGCAGTGCGAGCGTGATGAGCGAGTCACCGAGGCCGGCGGTCTCGGACCCGAACGCGAGGAGCATGCCGGTTTCCGATCCCTGCCCCGGCAGCGCGTGACTGAGTCGCAGCCCGAGCCACAACACCGGGACCGCGACGAGGAGCCCCGCGATCGGTCCCGCGACGCCCACGTCGAGCAGCTGGCGGCGATCCGACACGACGGTGCGCAGGCGGATGAACGCGCCCATCGTGCCGATGGACCACGGCACGAGCGGCACCGGGATGAAATACGGCGGCGACACGTCCAGCTGATAGTGCCGCGCCGTCAGGTAATGGCCGAGCTCGTGGCACAACAGGATCGCGACGAGTGGCGCGGAGAAGGACAACCCGGTCGCCCAGGCGCGCACGAAGTCGGGTGGGAAGGGATACGTCCCGAGCACGAGCGCCAGCGGGTTGGGGTCGAAGGGAATCGCGCCGTGGAACACCGCACCCACAAACGTGGTGGTGAAGAGCGTCGCGGCGACGAGCAGCAGATGCAGCGCCCAAGCCTCGCGGCGGCGGCGCCCCAGCGGGCGTGTCAGGACGAGATGGCGTCCCTCCGGCTCGTCAGACCAGTAGTACGTGCCGGGCCAGCGCTGCAGCGCGGCGGCGAGCTCCGGCGAGGGTTCGACATGGGCCGGATGTACAAGCGCGTCAATCACTTCCCGGTCAGGCAGGGTGGCGGTGCGCCACGCCAGGAGAAACGGGCTTAGGTCCATCGCCGCACTTGACGGCGCGGCCGTCGCGGCCTACTATAGGTCCGCACCCCTTCAAACTCCCAAGAATCCATTTTCAACGCGTTCACTCCCCCATCCCCGGGGTTCGCCCGCCGTAGAGCACACGGAGTTGCACACACGTGGATATCGCTGAACTAAAGAAGAAGTCCGTCGCGGAACTGCACGCGATGGCCGAAACCCTGAACATCACCAACTACTCAGGGCTCCGCAAGCAGGATCTCATCTTCCGCATCGAGCAATCGCTCCTCGATTCCGACACGGTTCTCCGCGGCGAGGGCGTGCTCGAGATCCTTCCGGAAGGCTACGGCTTCCTCCGCAGCCCCGACTGGAACTACCTCTACGGCCCGGACGACATCTACGTCTCGCCCAGCCAGATCAAGCGGTTCGATCTCCGCACTGGCGACACGATCATGGGCCAGGTCCGGCCGCCCAAGGAGGGCGAGCGCTATCTCGCGCTCCTCAAGGTCGAGACGGTCAACGGCGAGGAGCCGGAGAAGGCGAAGCACCGCGTCGCCTTCGACAACCTGCGGCCGCGCTATCCCGAGGAACGGATTCGGCTGGAGCGGACAGACGGCGACCTGTCGATGCGGGTGATGGACATCCTCTGCCCCATCGGCAAGGGGCAACGCGGCCTCATCGTGTCGCCGCCCAAGGCCGGCAAGACCATCTTGATGCAGAAGCTCGCCAACGCCGTCATCGAGAACCATCCCGAGATCTACCTCATCGTGCTGCTGATCGACGAGCGCCCCGAAGAGGTGACCGACATGGAAGAGAACGTGAAGGGGGCCGAGGTGATCTCCTCCACGTTCGACGAGCCGGCGGATCGGCACGTCCAGGTCGCGGACATGGTGATCGAGAAGGCGAAGCGTCTGGTGGAGCACGGCAAGGACGTGATGATCCTGCTCGACTCGATCACGCGCCTCGGCCGCGCCCACAATGTGGTCGTGCCGCACTCGGGCAAGATCTTGTCGGGCGGCGTGGACGCCAACGCGCTCCAGAAGCCCAAGCGGTTCTTCGGGGCGGCGCGCAACATCGAGGGCGGGGGCTCGCTCACGATCATCGCGACCGCCTTGATCGACACCGGCTCCCGCATGGACGAGGTGATCTTCGAGGAGTTCAAGGGCACCGGCAACATGGAAGTGATCCTCGACCGGCGCATCGCCGACCGGCGCGTCTACCCGGCGATCGAAGTCCAACGCACCTCCACCCGTAAGGAAGAGCTGCTCCTCACCAAGGAAGAGCTCAACAAGGTCTATCTGCTCCGCAACTTCCTCTCCGACATGCCGCCGGTCGAGGCGATCGAGTTCCTGCTCGAGCGCATGAAGCGGACCAAGACGAACAACGACTTCTTCGCGACGATGGCCCAGGGGTGACCGCAGAAGGGCGGCTGTTGGCAGTGGATTGGGGCGAGCGCCGCATCGGCCTCGCGCTGTCGGACGAGAGTCGGACGCTCGCGCAGCCACTCACCACCCTCACCCGCCGCGCCGGCAAGCGCTTCCCCATGCGCCAGCTGCTCACGCTGCTCGACAACCACTCGGTCGCCGCCGTCGTGGTCGGCCTGCCGCTTGCGGCCGACGGATCGGAGGGCCCGCCCGCCCGCCAGGCCCGCGCTCTGGCGGACGACATCGGGCGCCGCTCGGGGCGGCCGGTCGAGCTGTGGGACGAGCGGATGACCACGGCGCGCGTGCTCCAGGCGGTCCGCGAGCTGGGGGGCTCGACCCGCAGCCGCAAGGAGGACGTCGACGCGCTCGCCGCCACGGTCTTGCTGCAACACTATCTCGATGCGAGGCGGGGAGGGGCGACGTGAGAGCGATTGCGGATTGGCGATTGCGGATTGCGGATTGGACGCACGCCCTTCGAATCCGCAATCCGAAATCCGCAATCCGAAATCCGCTACTTTTCGCCCTCGCCGCCTGCGGGCGCTCCGACGGCCCCCGCGCCACCGTGACTATCCCAGCGGGCGCCAGCCTCGACGCCGCTATCGACTCCCTCGCCGCGAGCCGGGTGCTCGCGCATCCCGGATCGTTCCGGCTGTATGCCAAGCTCCGCGGCCTCGGCGGGTCCCTGAAGAGCGGTGTGTACCTGTTGCGCCAGGACGAGTCGTGGAGCGATGTCGTCGCCACGCTGGAGCGCGGGCGCGGGGTCGAGCAGCGGTTCACAGTGCGCGAGGGCTTGCGGCTCGCCGAGGTGGCCGACCTCGCAAGGGCGCAGCTCAGGATTCCGCGCGATTCGGTACTGGCGGCGGCCGAGGACTCCGCTCTGCTCGCCGGGCTCGGGCTGCCGGACGAGGCGCCCAGCGCCGAGGGCTACCTCTTCCCCACGACGTACCTGCTCCCGCTCCACATCGGGGCGCGCGAGCTGGTCCGCGTGATGACCCATCAGTTCATCGCGCAATGGAGCCCCGAGTGGCAGGCCCGACTCGATTCGCTCCGCTTCTCGCGGCACCAGCTCGTCACGCTCGCGTCGATCATCGAGGCCGAGGTGCGCTACGACCCCGATCGGCCGTTCATCTCCGCCGTGTACCAGAATCGGCTCAAGCGCGGCATGCGGCTCGAGGCGGACCCGACGGTGAGCTACGCCTATGGCCGGCGCTTGAAGCGGGTGCGGGAGAAGAACCTCGCGGTGCGCTCGTCCTACAACACCTATCTCCACGCGGGCCTGCCGCCCGGCCCGATCGCGCAGCCCGGCCGCGCCAGCCTGGCCGCAGCCCTCTACCCGGCGACCGTGCCGTTCCTCTTCTTCGTGGCGCAGCCCGACGGCAAGCACATCTTCTCGGTCACGTACGCCGAGCACCTGGCAGCGATCCAGCGGGTCAAGCAACTGCAGCGCGCAGCGCGCGCGCCGCCGCGGTCGGGTCGCTAGCGCTCCACACCGCGCCGATTACCGCCACCCCGACCGCTCCGGCGCGCACCACGGCGCCAGCGTTAGCCGCGGTGATACCGCCGATGCCGATGACCGGGAGACCGCCGGGCGCGTGCCGCGCCAGCGCGGCGAGCCCGGCGGGCCCGAGCGGCGGGCCCGCGTCGGGTTTGTTGGGCGTGGCGAAGCAGGGCCCGATGCTCCAGTAGTCGGCCGGCCAGGGGCGGGCCCGCTCCGCTTCGGCCGCCGTGCCGACCGAGACGCCGAGCAGGAAGCCCGGCGGCACGTGGGGGCGCAGCCGGTCGAGGGGCGGGTCGTCCTGGCCGAGGTGCGCGCCGGCGGCGCCGGCGGCGAGCGCCACGTCCACCCGGTCGTTCACGAGGATCGGGACGGCGAGGGCGCCCACCAGCGCGACCGCGAGGATGAGCACCTCGCGCGGCGCCGCGTCTTTGAGACGCACCTGGATCATGGTGGCCCCACCCGCCACGGCTCGGCGACACGCCTCCACCGGATCGCGCCCCTTGAGAAGGTCGGCATCCGTGAGCACCATCAAGCGCAACTGATCTGCGAGTGCCATGAGCAAGACCCTGCGTGGACTGCGCGGCGCGACGACCGCGACGGCCAACACCAGCGAAGCGATCCTCAACGCCACCGACGAGCTGCTGCGGGCGTTGCAGCAGGCGAACGGCTTCCAACCGGAGGACGTGGAGAGCGCCATCTTCACGTCCTCCCCCGACCTGACCGCCGAGTATCCGGCGCGCGCCGCGCGGCGACTCGGCTGGCTCGACGTCCCCTTGCTCGGGGCCGCGGAGGTCGCAGTGCTCGACGGCGTACCGCGCTGCATCCGCGTGCTGCTGCACTTCTACACGACCAAGCCGCAGCGCGAGCTGAAACATATGTACCTGCGCGACGCGGCGACGCTGCGGCCGGACCGCCCGCCGCCGTCCTGAACTCCGACACGGGCCGAGGCACACACCCCTGTGGTCAGGCGAGGACCGGCGGTCGCGACGCTGCTGTTGAGCTTAGGCGCCGTGGTCCGATCGCCAGCCCAGGCGATCCGCGGCGAGTTGATCGCGGCCGCCACCGCGCAGCAGGTGCCGTTCGGACTGATCTTACTCTTCGACGTAGCCGGGCGGGAACGCGACCGGACCACCACGGCCGGCGACGGACGCTTCGTGCTGCGAGCGCCCGGCCCAGGTGAATACCGCCTGCGCGCGCTGCGAATCGGGTACCGGCGCTGGGACTCGCCTCCGCTGCAGCTGGCCCGTGGTCAGACCCTGGACTACCGCATCGAGATGCCAGAGGTCCCGGTGCAACTGGCCGGCATCACCGTGGAGGAGCGCAGCCGTTGCCGCGTCCGGCCGGCCGAAGGGGAGGCTGCCGCAACCCTGTGGGAAGAGGTCGCGAAAGCACTGAGCATCACGCAGTTGACCCTCGTGCGAAAGATCTACCGGTTCCGAACGGAGACGTTCCGGCGAACCCTCGATCCCGCGCTGAACCCCCTGGACGAAAAACGGGCCAGCGACGTCGGGTTCGGGGACTGGTCGTTCGTGAGTTTGCCGCCTGAGAGTCTGGCGCAGCGCGGGTTCGTGTACGACTCGACCGGCGGTCCTGTCTACGTCGCGCCGGACATCCCTGTCCTCCTCTCGGAAGCGTTTCTCAGCTCCCACTGCTTCAGACTTCAATCAGCTGCGGATGATACCACGCCTTTGATCGGCCTCGCTTTCGAGCCAGCCCACGGGCGCAGGCTCCAGGATATTGCCGGGGTGCTGTGGCTCGACCGAGGAACGGCCGAGCTCAAGTTCCTCGAGTACCACTACACGAACCTCGCTGCCTGGATACCTGCGGAGCACATCGGCGGGCGCGTGGAATTCGATCGATTGCCGACCGGGGCATGGTTCATCCGCAGCTGGCTGATTACCGCCCCGATCCCACGGATCGGCGCGCCCCGCGTCGAATTGCACGGATTCCGCCAAGGCGGTGGCGAGGTCCGTGAAGTACTCACGGCTGACGGCCGGTCCGTGCGCACCTTTCCCAAGGCACCCTAACGTGTGGACCAGGGTCAGCCGGTGACCAAGGTCATCGTGTCGGCCCGGGGCGCGGCGCGCTGGCAAGCCGGCCATCCCTGGATCTACCGCACGGACGTGTACGACGAGCCGCGCGATGTGGCTGGCGTCGTCGCCGTCACCGACCGCCGCGGGCGGCACCTCGGCCAGGCCCTCTACTCCCCTAGGTCGGAAATCCGGCTGCGCCTGCTCGCCCCGGGGCTCGAGTCGATCGACGCGACCTGGTGGGCCGATCGAATCGCCGCGGCCGCCGGCCGGCGCACCGCCATCCCGGCCACTGCGTACCGCATCGTGCATGCCGAGGGGGACGGCCTGCCATCGCTGGTGGTGGATCGCTACGGGCCGTACGTCGTGGCCCAGCTCTTGTCGGCAGGGATCGAGCAGCTGCGCGACGACGTGGTGGCGGGGATCCGAGCCGCGCTCGCGCCCCAAGGCATCCTGCTCCGCAACGACGTCGCGATCCGACGCCACGAAGGACTGCCGCTCGAAGTCGTGCCCGTGTTCGGCACGGTGCCGGAGACGGTGGCCGCCGAGGAGCACGGCATCCGCTACCTCGCCGCCCCGCGGGCCGGCCAGAAGACGGGAGCGTTCCTCGACCAGCGGGAAAACCGGGCGCTGGTCGCGGCGTACGCCGGCCCGGGCCGGGCGCTCGACCTGTTCACCTACCACGGCTCGTTCGCGCTGCACCTGGCCCGCCGCGCCGCCGCCGTGACGGCGGTCGATTCCAGCGGGGAGGCGCTGGCGCGCGGCGCCGAGAACGCGGCCCTCAACGGGCTCACCAACATCACGTGGCGTGAGGCCAACGCGTTCGACCTGTTGCGGGAGCTCGACCAACGGGATGAGAGCTTCGATACCATCGTGCTCGATCCGCCCGCCTTCGCGAAAACCAAACAGAGCGTGCCCCGCGCACTCGCCGGCTACAAGGAGATCAATCTCCGCGCCATGCGTCTACTCGCCCCCGGGGGAGTGCTTTTCACCTGCTCCTGCTCGTACCACGTCAACCGTTCGGTGTTTGCGGAGATGCTCGCCGCCGCCGCCCGGGACGCAGGACGGCGGCTCGAGCTGCTCGCGCTCACGGGCGCCGGGCGGGACCACCCCGAGCTCCTCAACGTCCCGGAGACCGGGTATCTCAAGGGAATGCTGCTCCGGGCCGTTGACTAAAACGGCCCCACTTACAAGCTTGCATCCCATGCCGCTTGCCCGGCCCGGAGGGGAGGGGCGCCCCGAGACCGCCCTCGTCCGCCGCGTGTTCCTGGGCCTCCTCGTCGCCAACCTGATCGTCGTGGGGGCCAAGTCTTTCGTGGGCTTGAAGTCCGGGTCGCTCGCCATCCTCGGCAGCGCCCTCGACTCGTCGGTGGACGCGCTGAACAACGTCCTCGCCCTCATCGTTGTGCGGGTGGCGGCGAAGGAGCCCGACGAGGACCATCCCTATGGACACGGCAAGTTCGAGACGCTCGGGGCCCTGGGGATCGTGGGCTTCCTCTCGATCACCTGCTTCGAGCTGATCCGTGGAGCGGTGAACGAGCTGCTGCAGGGGCCGCACCCGGTCGGCGTCACCGACTTCCAGCTCGTGGTGCTGGTGCTCACGCTGGGCGTCAACGTCGTGATCGCATGGTACGAGAACCGGCGCGGCCGCGAGCTCAGGAGCGAGTTGCTCGTCGCGGACGCGGCGCACACCCGCGTGGACGCGCTCATCACCGTGGGCGTCTTGACCGGCGTGCTGTTCGCGCGCCAGGGGTGGTGGTGGGCCGACCCCGCCGTCGCCATCGTGGTCGCGCTGTTGATCGTGCTCGTGGCCTATCGCATCCTGGTGCGAACCGTCCCGGTGCTCGTCGACCAGCGCGCCCTGCCGACGCACGAGATCCAGAAAACCGCCGAGCGCGTCCCCGGCGTGAAGAGCGCCTACGGCATCCGGTCGCGCGGGCCGTCGGACCTGCGCTACGCCGAGGTGACGATCGGCGTCGACCGCGAGGCCGACGTCGCCGCCGCGCACGCGATCGCGGATCAGGTGGAGGAGCGGCTCAAACGGGACCTCCAACTCCACGAGGTAACGGTGCACGTCGAGCCATGCTGAACGCACTCAACCAAGCGCAGCAGTCCCGCATCGCCCGCCGGCCGCCCCGCTCGCTGAAGCAGGAGTACCAAGAGTTCCTGCTGCAGCGCATCGAGGAGTACAAGAACACGCTGTCGCGCGAGGAGCTGCTCGAGATCGGGGACGAGGCGGTGCGCGAGCTGGAGGAGAGCTCGGCCGGCCAGTACCTCCTGACGGAGGTGTTACTGCTCGAGCACGTGGACCGGATCATCGCGCGGCGGCTGCGGCTGCCGGCGTTTCCCCGCTGGCGCCTGAAGCACCGCGCGCTGCGCGCCGCCCAACGCGAGCCGACCCACTGGGGCCTCGAGCCGGATGGCCCGCTGGTTCGCTGCGCGTCGCGCCTCGAGCCGGGCGACGTCGCGCTGGTCATGGGCGCCGCGGCGCTCCCTGCGGCGTTGTACCTCGCGGCTCACGACGCCGAAGTGTTCCTGCTCGATCAGGACCTCGGCGCCATCGAGGCCGCCGAGGGCCGCGCCGTCACCGAGCAGCTGGCCGGCCGGTTCCACGCACTGGTGATCAACTGGGGCAGCTGGCTGCCCGACGTAGCGCCGAGCCTCGTGGTCCTGGACCCGGCCGCGCTCGCCCCGGCCCGGGCCCGCGACCGGAACGCCGTCATCGCCGACTTGAAGACCCGCACGCCACCGGGTGGCGTGCACGTCGTACTCGCGAGCGCCACCGCCCGAGAAGTGATCCCGCTCGCTCCGGAAGCGCTCCAGGCCCAGTACGGCGGGTGGCATATCGCTCGCCGCCGCCGCACCAAGGCGGGGGCCGGCTTCACCGCGACTAAACCCGAGCGTCAGGTGGACACGGCAGTGAACGTGTCGGACTGACCACTCTGCCGCACTGCCCCTCTGCTCGTCATCCGTAATCCGTTGTCCGTCAATCACTAACCCGCCAGCGCCGACGGCAGGCGGCTTGCTTGGGGGGCGGATAACTGACTACGGATGACGGACGACGACCATGACAAGCCTCCCCCTAGTCCTTGACGACGAGCCGATCGGCATCATCCTACGGGTGGGCCGGCAAATGCTCCGCCCCGCGAAGATTTGGGCGTACTGCTGGTTCACCGACGAGGGCGGGGCGGACGATCACACGCACCGCCACTTGCCCGAGCACATTGACGCCTAAGTAAAACGAAGGGCCGGTCCAGCGCCGGCCTTCGCGCTGCGGCAGCCTCATACGGTGCGGTGCGGCAAGCACTTAGGGTTGCCGACCGGGGCGTGCGGGTTAAGCTTCATCCTATGGCTGCCTCCACCCCCACTCTCACCCTCACCATCAACGGTCGCACCGTCACCGCTCAGCCCGACCAGACGATCCTCGACGCCGCCCGCGCCGGCGGAATAGCCGACATCCCCACGCTGTGCTGGTATCCGAAGCTCCCTATCGTAGGCAACTGCCGGATCTGCCTGGTGTCGGTCGAGGGACAGGCCAAGCTGCTGCCAGCCTGCGCCACCAAGGTCGCGGGCGGGATGGTGGTCCAAACGGAATCCCACGCCGCAGTGGAGAACCGCAAGGGCGTGCTCCGCCTGCTACTCGAGCGCTACCCCGGAGACCATCTGCTGAACGGCGGCCGCGCCCGGCCGCGCAACGAATTCGAGCAGTACGTGGTGCGGTATGGCGTCGTGCCGACGCCGCCGGCGCAGCGCGACCTCCCGCTCCGCCACGGCGACGAGCGCCCGGGC
This sequence comes from Gemmatimonadetes bacterium 13_1_20CM_4_69_16, assembly GCA_001919865.1. Classification (GTDB taxonomy): domain Bacteria; phylum Gemmatimonadota; class Gemmatimonadetes; order Gemmatimonadales; family GWC2-71-9; genus 20CM-4-69-16. The sequence continues at coordinate 20,574 of MNIR01000085.1, forward strand.
GACTCGATGATCCGCCACGACATGAGCACCTGCATCCTGTGCACGCGCTGCGTGCGGGCGTGCGAGGACATTCAGGTCGTGGGAGTCCTCGACGTCGGCCAGCGCGGTGAGCACACCGAGATCATCGTCGGGGCCGACGGCGACCCCGACAAGGCGGGGTGCACCTGGTGCGGCGAGTGCGTCCGGGTCTGCCCCACCGGCGCGATCTTCGAAGTGATGCCGCGGCAGCGCTTCGCCCCGGCACAGATCCGCCACCCAGACAAGGTCGTGCGGTCGGTGTGCCCCTACTGCGGTGTGGGCTGTCAGGTGGACCTGCACGTCGCCGACAACAAGGTGCTGCGCGTCACTTCTCCCGACATCGAGCTCGACACACCCAACCAGGGCTCGACCTGCGTGAAGGGCCGGTTTGGCTACGACTTCCCGCAACACCGCGACCGCCTGACCAAGCCGCTGATTCGCAAGGCGTGGGTGAAGGAGGGCGGCCGCTGGGTGTGGCGCGGGCCCACCGGCGTGGACCGCCGCGGCGGACCGTGGCAGACGATCGAGGGCGAGGGCCAGAACGCCAAGCCGGCGGGCCCGCCGCGCTCGGCCGGCAAGTCGCTGCGCGAAATGTCGCTGCTCGAACGGATCGACCTGGACATCCGCGATCGCGTGGCGACGCCGCCTGCGTGGTACGAGCCGTTCCGCGAGGCGACGTGGGACGAGGCGATGGAGCTCACCGCACAGGAGCTGCTGCGCCTCAAGCGCGCGCACGGCGGTGACGCGCTCGCCTGCTTCTCATCGGCCAAGTGCTCGAACGAAGAGAATTATCTCCTGATGCGGCTGTTCCGCGCGGCGCTCGGGACCAACAACATCGACCATTGCACACGTCTGTGTCACTCCACTTCGGTCGCGGCGATGCAACGGGCGCTGCACACCTCGGCGGCGTCGGGCTCGATGCGCGAAGTGGAGCACGCCGCGGACGTGATCTTCATTGCGGGCGCCAACACGACGGAGTCGCACCCGGTGTTCGGCGCGGCGATCAAGCGCGCGCACGAGCGCGGCGCTACCCTCGTGGTCGCCGACCCGCGTCGCACCGAGCTCGCCGGGCGGGCCGACATCCACCTCCAGATGCAGCCGGGCACCGACGTCGCGCTGTTCAGCGCCATGCTCAACCACATCCTCGCCCGGGGGCTCGAAGCCAAGCGGTTCATCGCCGACCGGACGAAGGACTTCACCAAGCTGCGGCAGTCCGTCCAAGCGCTGACGCCGGAGGTCGCCGCGAAGATCACCGGGGTTCCGGCCGACCTGATCGCTCGCGCGGCGGAGATTTACGCAAAGGGCCCGAACACCAGCACGCTCTGGGCGATGGGGCTCACGCAGCACGCCAATGGCACCGACCTGGTCGCGTCGCTCCTCAACCTCATGCTGGCGTGCGGCATGATCGGCCGCTGGGGCGCCGCGATGATGCCGGTGCGGGGCCAGAACAACGTGCAGGGCGCGTCCGACGTCGGCGCGATCCCGTTCGTCTACACCGACTATCGCTCGGTGACGGATCCCAAGAACCGGGCGGAGTACGCGCACGTCTGGGGCGTGGCACCCGAGTCCCTCTCGCTCAAGGAGGGGCTCATGGTGACCGAGATCGTCAAGGAAGAGAGCGGCGTCCGCGGGATGTACATCATGGGGGAGAACCCGATCATCTCCGACCCCGACATTGCCCACGCCGAGCACTGGTTCCGGGAGCTCGAGTTCCTCGCGGTGCACGACCTCTTCCTGACCGAGACCGCGCGCTACGCCGACGTGGTACTCCCCGGCTCGAGCTTCGCCGAGAAGACCGGCAGCTTCGTCAACACCGAGCGGCGCATCCAGCTGGCTCAGCAGGCCGTGGACCCGCCGGGGGACGCGCGTCACGACCTGCGCATCCTGATCGAGCTGTCGGAACGGTTGGGGCTGAAGACCTGTTTCGAGAGCGCACAGGCGGTCATGGCGGAGATCGCACGCGTGACGCCGTCGTGGGCGGGCGCGACCTACGAGCGGCTCCAAGGCGCGGGGTTGCAGTATCCCGTGCCGATGCCGGAGCACCCGGGGACGGCCTTCCTGTTCGACGACCGGTTCCCCACGGAGGACGGCAAGGCGACCTTCGTCCCCGTCGAGTACGCGCCGCCGGTGGAGCTGCCGGACGACCTGTACCCGTTCGTGATGAACACGGGCCGGCTGCTGTACCACTGGCACACCGGCACGATGACCCGCCGGGCGACGGGGTTGGACCAGCGCGAGCCGACGCCGATCATGGAGATCCACCCCGCCGACGCCGCCGCGCTCGGGCTCGACGAGGGCGATCTGGCGCGCGTCACGTCCCGGCGCAACTCCCTGGTCATCTCGTGCCGCCTCTCCGACCGGGTGGCGCGCGGTCAGGTGTTCGTGCCATTCCACTTCCGCGAGGCGGCCGCCAACCTGCTCACCAACCCGGCGCTCGATCCGTACGCGAAGATGGCCGAGCTCAAGTGCTGCGCGGTGCGGATCGAAGCGGCACACGTCGCCGTAGTGGGCTGAGCTTCTAACCAGGGCAGCGCCTCTCCCGTAAATTCCCGCCCCATGGATCTGGGGTTGGCCGGTCGAGTCGCCCTCGTGTGCGGCAGCACCAAGGGCCTGGGCCGCGCCGTGGCCAAGGCCCTGGCGCAGGAAGGCGCCCGCGTGGCGGTGAACGGCCGTCACGACGACGCGGTCCAGCGCGCGGCCGAGCAGCTTTGCGCCGAGACGGGGCAGAGCGTGACCGCGTTCGTCGCGGACGTCGGGGTACCCGCCCAGGCGGAAGGGTTGGTGGAGCGGGTGCTGCACGAGCTGGGCCGGCTCGACGTGTTGTTCTGCAACGCCAGCGGCCCGCCGGCGGCGCCGTTCAGCCAGCAAACCGGCGAAGCGTTCCACCGGGCCGTCGAGCTGAACCTGCTCTCCGCCGTGCACCTGGCGCGCGCCGCCGTGCCGATCATGCGAAAGCTGCAATGGGGGCGGATCGTGTGCCTCGCTTCGGTCGCCGCGAAGCAGCCGCTCCCCGGCTTGATCCTCTCCACCACCGCGCGCGCGGGCGTGCTCGGTTTCGCCAAGGCGCTTGCCGATGAGGTCGCGCCCGACGGCATCACGGTCAACGTCGTATGCCCGGGCTTCATCGCCACCGAGCGGATCACCGAGCTCACCGAGACGCGCGCCAAGCGGGAGCGCCGGGCTGCGCAGGAGGTGATGCGCGACATGGTGGCGACGATCCCGCTCGGACGCATGGGACGCGCCGACGAGCTCGCGGCCGCGGTCGCGTTTCTGGCGTCCGATCGGGCCAGTTATATTACCGGCGCCGTGTTGCAGGTGGACGGCGGGTTTACGCGATCGATCTTCTGACACATCCAGCCGACCGCTCCCGGGGACCCCGGGGCCTCGCCCCGGGGTCAGCCGCCCCGAGGTGGGTTCGCTCGGCTGACTCCGGGCCGGTGGCCCGGGGTCCCCATCCTGAGCTCACATGCACGCGATCGTAAAGGAGAAGCGCGCCCCCGGTCTGAAGGTGACGACCGTGCCGAAACCGACCGCCGGGCCGGGCGAGGTGCTCATCGCCGTCCGCCACGCCGGCGTGTGCGGCACCGACCTGCACATCGCCGACTGGGACGCCTGGGCGCAAGGACGCCTTCGGCCGCCGCTCGTGATCGGCCACGAGTTCGCGGGCGAGATCGTCGCCGTGGGCGACGGCGTGGCCGAGCTGAAGGCGGGGCAGCTCGTCACCGCCGAAGGGCACATCGTGTGCGGGCACTGCATGCAATGCCGCACCGGCAACGGTCACATCTGTCGCAACACCCGCATCATCGGCGTGGACCGCGATGGAGCGTTCGCCGAGTACATCGCGATGCCCGCGACCAATGTGCTGCCCTTGAACGGCATCCCGACCACCGTCGGGGCCGTCATGGACCCGATCGGTAACGCGTTCCACGCGGTGCTGACCGCGGACATTCCCGGCAGCACCGTTTTCATCGTGGGGTGCGGCCCGATCGGCTGCTTCGCGGTCGGCATCGCCCGCGCCGCGGGAGCGGCGAAGGTGATCGCGTCGGACGTGAACCCGACGCGCCTCGCGCTCGCGCGCCAGATGGGCGCGCACGTCACCATCAACGCCGCGCACGACGACGTCGTCCGTACGGTGATGGAGGAGACCGGAGGCGAAGGAGCCGACGTCGTGTGCGAGATGTCGGGCGTCCCGTCGGCCCTGCACCAGGCGTTCGCGGCGGTCCGGCTGGGCGGTCGGGTGCAGCTGCTGGGCATCCCCAAGGGCGAGGTTCCGGTCGACTTCGCCAGCGAGATCATCTTCAAGGGAATCACCGTGCACGGCGTCATCGGCCGCAAGATGTACGAGACGTGGCATCAGATGCGGCGCTACCTCACCACCGGCCTGCTCGACCCCCGCCCCGTCATCACGCACCAGTTCCCCTTGGCCCGGTTCGACGAGGCGCTGGCCGCGATCCGCTCGGGCGACGCCGGCAAGATCATCTTGGAGATCGCATGACGTTCGGAACCCGGCTCCAAGCCGAGCTCGACCAGTTCAAGCGCGACGGCGTCTACAAGCGCCTCAACTACCTGGAGTCGCCGCAAGCCGCACGGGTCAAGATGCAAGGGCACGGCGAGGTCGTGATTCTCTCGTCCAATAACTACCTGGGCCTATGTAACGAACCCGAGGTCGTGGCTGCCGGACAGCGCGCACTCGAGCAGTTCGGCGCCGGGACGGGCTCGGTGCGTTTCATCTGCGGCACCTTCACAATCCACCGTGAGCTGGAGGCGGCGCTCGCCCAATTCGTCGGATGTGAGTCCTCACTCACGTACGGCAGTTGCTGGAACGCGAACGAAGGTCTCTGCCCCACGTTGCTGGGGGAGCAGGACATCGTCATCTCGGACCAGCTGAATCACGCCTCGATCATCGACTCGATTCGCCTGGCGAAGACCATCGCCAAGTGCCAGACAGCGGTCTACCGACACTCCGACATGGCAGACCTCGAGGACAAGCTCAAGGCGGCGGGGGACGCGCGGCTGCGGCTCATCTTCAGCGACGGCATCTTCTCGATGGAAGGCGATATCGCGAAGCTTCCCGACATCGTGACGTTGGCGCGGAAGTACGACGCCGTCGTCGCGGTCGACGACTCTCACGCGACCGGGGTGCTCGGCAGGACGGGGCGCGGCACAGCCGAGCACCACGGCATGCTGGGCGAGATAGACGTGATCACCTCGACCCTCGGCAAGGCGCTGGGGGGGGCCGCGGGTGGCTTCACCGCCGGCCCCGCGCCCCTGAGCGACTATCTCACCCAGCGCTCGCGCCCGCAGCTGTTCAGCAACGCGCTGCCGCCCACGGTGGCAGGGAGCGCCCTCGCGGCGGTGCGCCACCTCGAGCGTCACCCCGAGTTGGTACAGCGCCTGCACGAGAACGCGCGCTACTTCCGGGGGCAACTGGCGGGGCTCGGATTCCAGCCGCTTCCCGGCGAAACGCCCATCGTGCCTGTGATCCTGGGCGAAACGGCCAAGGCGATCCGGATGAGTGAGCTGCTGCTCGAGGAGGGCGTGTTCGTCACCGGCTTCGGCTACCCTGTCGTGCCCCAAGGTCACGCCCGGGTCCGCTGCCAGCTATCAGCCGCCCACACACAGGCGGACCTCGACTTCGCCCTCCAAGCCTTCAAGCGGGTGGGCGGCCGCCTCGGCCTGATCTGACCCCTCGCTTTTCGGCATTTGTTCGGGTTTTGGGGCGCGCGTTCCTGCCCAGCCCCTCAAGTACTTTCAAGGTTTCGAGGCTTAAAGCGAAGGGGTATCGCGTTTTCCGACCGAAGTCCCTATTTTGGGGGGCATTTTTCGGACCTGGCTCGATACCGAGGAGTCGTCCCATGCGGGTAGTCAGTGTCATTGGGGTGCTGCTGGTGGCGGGGGCCGCTTCGCTCGCCGCCCAGCATGCCCACCAGCTCGAGATCAGCGGGTTCGGCAGCTACAACCGCTATGACAAGAATTTTCAGCTCGACAACCAGCTTGGCGGCGGCGGCCGACTGGCCTTCTACTTCAACGACTATCTGGGACTCGAGGTGGACGGCAACCTCGCCTACCCGTTCCCGAAGGCGGGCGGGCCGCACACGCAGGTGCGGGAAGCCAGTGCGAGCCTCGTGATCAACTCCGGCGGCGAGCGGAATGTCCTCTACGTGCTGGCGGGATATTCCCGGATCGACATGGGAGTGAATCCGCCCTACAACTTTGCCTTGCACGCGGCACACGGCGCCTTGGGGGACCGGTTGTTCCTCACCGACCGGCTGGCGCTGCGCCTCGAGGCGCGCGCCTACTACGCGCCCAAGAGCTGCTGCCTGACCTCGACTTGGGTCGGTAACGTGACCGGCTCCGCCGGCCTCTCGTTCTTCCTGGGTGGGGGCGGTGCGCACGAAGAGGCCCCGGCTCCGGCTCCGATCCCGAAGGAGAAGCGCGACTCCATCCTCGCGGCGGGCGGCAAGGTCCCCGAGCCGGCCCGGCCGGTGCGGCCGCGCGGCGGCCCGACGTACGAGCAGCGGCCCAGCGACTGGAACCACAAGTGGTATTGGGGCGCGCAGGGCGGCCTGTTTGTCTTCAAGACCAACTTCGACAGCTACGCCTTCGAGCCGACATTCGGCGGGCATTGGCTGGTGACTGGTAAGCGGACGGCGCTGTACGTCGCCTACGAGCAGTCGTTCTTCCTTTCGGACCGGCACACAACCATCGTCGAGCCCGATGGGACGATCGAGCCGGGCAACGTGGCGTTTCACGACATGCGCCGCATCATGGTGGGGGTGCTCGCCTTCCCCGCACAGAAACGGGTCGAGCCGTTCGGCGGCGGCGGGTTCGCCCTGATGCAGCTACTGAATCCGCAGGTAACCTGCTCCAGCTGCACGACGCTGTCGCAGTTCACCCAGCTGCAGGACGAGGCAGACGCTGCGGCGAGCAAGGCGTTCTTCTGGTGGATGGGTGGGATCGACATCAAGCAGGGGCGGCTCGCGCTGTACGGCCACTACATCCTGACCTCGTCGGCGCGGGGCTTCCTGCTACAGGGCACGACTCACACGTTCCAGGGCGGCATCCGCTACAGCATGGGGACTGCCAAGGAAGGAGTCAGCGAAGGGCACTGAGCAGGCGCAGAAAGTTCTCGCCGAGGATCTTCCGGACGTCGCCGTCCGCGTAGCCGCGCGCCCTCAGGCTCGCGACCACGAGGGGCAGCGACGTCGCGTCCTTCATAGGCGCCGGCAGCAGAAGGTCGAGTCGGAGACGTGGGACAGGTCCACCAGCATGCCCAGCTCGTTCATGCGGCGCACCACGCGCTTGCCCAAGTCGGTCAGGCCACCGTGACGCAGCTCGTCGGTCGATGAGCCAGCCCAGTCGTTACCGTTGTTCCACGTGAGCGTCATGTAGCGCACGCCCCGCCCGTACAGGGAGTCGAGCTTCTCGAGCGAGTTCTCGATCGCGTGCCCCCCTTCCACGCCCAGGAGCACGGCCACGTGGCCCCGCTTCACGGCGCCTCGCACCTCGTCCGCGTTGGTCGCGAGCTCCGCCAGCGGTTGCGTGTCCACCAGCGCGTGGACCGCGTCCATCAGGGCCAGCGCCCGCTTGAACGCGGACCCCGGCCCGTAGCGCGCATCGACCCAGATCGAGAAGAAGGCCGCCGAGAGGCCACCCTCCTGCATCCGCGGGATGTCGACGTGGCCGTCCGGCAGCCGAGCCGAGATGTCGGTCTTCATGTCGAGCATCCGCTGCGGGGTGTCGATGTGGCCGTCGAGGATGATCGGTTGTTGCAGCACGAGCAGGAGCCCTAGCGAGAGACCCATGGCGAGCCTGCGATCAGGAACCGCAGCGGCCAATCCGCGGCCCGCGAGATCCCGACGCGGGGTGTCACGATGATGTTGCGTCGCTGCCGCGAGGGGTCGCGGACGATGCGGAGCACGCCGCGCTGCAGCGAGGTACCGTCCAGCCGCCCGGTCACGCCCAACGCCTCGCACAGCTTGGCCGGCCCGGAGCACAGCGCTCGATCGGGGACGTCACCGCGCCGGCGGCGCATCGTCGCGAATCCGGTGAGCGGCTCCAGCGCGCGCAGCAGGACGGCGGCGGGAAACCCGACGGCTTCGGTCACCGCGTTCAGACACCAGTGCATGCCGTATGTGAAATAGACGTACGCGGTGCCGGGCGGCCCGAACAGGCTGGCGTTGCGGCGGGTGCGGCGTGCCCGGTACCCGTGGCAGGCGGGGTCGTCGGGGCCGACGTATGCCTCTGTCTCGACAATGCGACCCGCGACGCGCCGCCCGTTGACGTCGCTGATCAGGATCTGGCCCAAAAGC
>MNIR01000064.1 GCA_001919865.1 Gemmatimonadetes bacterium 13_1_20CM_4_69_16
AACGCGATCCACGGCACCCCCGGCTGGCGCGAGCTCGAATCCAGCATGGCGAAGGGCGACGTGACCAGGTTCTTCAGGGTCCGCCACAACAGCCCGACAGCAAGCCGGAGCAGACCCCAGATCCAGCCCACGAACACCAGGAGGAAGCGCGCCAGGCCGAACCAGTAAAACCACGCCATGCGGACCGCGTCCCACCAGGACATGAGCAGCGCCGCGAGAAAGCGTCCGCGACCTGAGCGGAACGGAATGGTGTAGAGCGAGACCATCGTGCCCCACACCCCCGCCACGAGCACTACCGCCGGGAAAAACAGGAACAGAAACCTGCCGACCGCCCCCCAGAACGAACTGCCGCTGAGGACGAACTGGAACACGTACGCCTGCCAGTCGAGAATCCAGGAGAGGCCGCCCCAGACCCAACCCCACACGGTCTGGAGAATCCAGCTCCACTGTGCGGTCTGAGCGGCGCCGAGCGGGTTTTGCATGGGTCTCTGTCCCTTCCCTTGGTGGAACGGGGAATCGAGCCGCACGAGACGCTGCGGCCGGGGCGCATTAATAGTGCGGGGCTCCAGCCTGTCAAGCTTTACGTGATCTGGGTCACAAACACGACGCACCATCCGTGCCGTTCGGCTGACGGACTAGGCCCTGTGGACGTATACTGTTGCCGATGCGCGATGACGAGAATCCCAAGCGCTTGATCGTGGTGGGCGACCGCGTACTGATCTCCCCGGAGGAGGGGGAGGAGCGCACCAACGTCGGGTTGTATCTGCCGCCCACCGCGCTCGAGAGCCGCCAGGTGCAGGGCGGCCGCATCATCGCCACGGGGCCCGGCACGCCGATGACCGAGCCCGCCAGCATGGACGACGAGCCGTGGAAGATCCACGGCCCGGACGTGAAGTACCTGCCGATGCAGGCCCAGGTCGGCGACTACGCGTTGTTCTTTCGCAAGGCGGCGGTCGAAATCACGTTCGAAGGGAAGAAGTACCTAGTGGTTCCTCAGGCGGCGATCCTCGTCTTGGTGCGCGAGGGGCTGGCCGCATCACCGGAGTAGACGATGGCCGAACTAGGGTGGGCCCGGAGTCGCGGCGACAGCGCCGAGCAGGAAGGCCTGCGGCGTGGAGCGTGGTATCGCGTCGTGGAGGATCCGGAGAAACAGTGGGTGGTGCTGGACGTGCACCAGGTGGAAGTGCGCGTCCCCAGAGGCAATCTCGAGCTGCGCAAGGAGCGCCCGAAGGGGTGGAGCGTCGTGCACGAGCCGCATCTCGTGTGCCCGGGGTGTCACAAGCGCCAACACTTGTCGGGGCAGCCGAAGGAAGTCAAATGTTACGAGTGTGGCAATACGTTTGCCGTGGACTGGAAGGATCGGGCCTGAGCCAGGGCTGCTTCGCGTAATTCAGATGCCTTTTGCGGGATTCGGGCCCCGGTGAGACGACCGGGGCTCGTTTGCTTTGAGCCATGTCGCCGTTCTCGGGCGGGCTGGTCCGGGCCCGCGAGCTCGTCGCCGTGCGATTCGGGCATGCGGCGCTCCGCGTCCATCAAATCCGAGTGTTAGGTCCGCTGTTGGGGGGCCGGAGCGTGCTCGCCGTCCTGCCGACGGGAGCCGGAAAGTCGCTCTGTTACCAGCTGCCGGCTCTGATGGCGCCGGGCCTGACGCTCGTGGTCTCGCCGCTGATCTCGCTCATGCAGGATCAAGTGGCCGCGCTGCGGCGCCGCCGCATCGCCGCCGCGTATCTGAGCAGCTCGCTCTCGGCGGAGCAGCGACGCGCCGTGCTCGACGCCGCGCTCCACGACCGCCTCAAGCTGCTGTACTGCGCGCCGGAGCGCGTCGGCGCGCTGGTGCGGCGGCTCGCCCGCGCCGGGCCGGCCGTGTCGCTGCTCGCGGTGGATGAGGCGCACTGCATCGTGGAGTGGGGCAACGAATTTCGCCCGGTGTACCGTCGCCTGGGCGAGTACCGCTATCGCTTGGGGCGCCCCGCGACGATCGCCCTTACCGGCAGCGCGACGCCCGATACGCGCGCCGAGATCCTGCGCGTGTTGCGACTGCCGCACGCCGAGGTGGTCGTCACTTCCTTCGATCGACCCAATCTCAGGTTTGCGGTACAGCGCGTACCCGACGACCGGGCCCGGTTCCAGCGCATCCGCCGACTGATCCGCGAGGCGGACGGGCATACCATCCTCTACACACCGACGCGCCGGCTCACCGAGCTGGTCGCGCGGGCGTTGCTGCGCATGGGCGTGCGGACGGCTCCCTACCACGCGGGGCTGAGTCCCGACACCCGACGCGGCGTGCTACTCGACTTCCTGCGCGACCGCGCGCCGGTCGTGGTGGCGACGAGCGCTTTCGGGATGGGGATCGACAAGCCGGACGTGCGACGCGTGATCCACTGGGGCCCGCCGCGGACGCTGGAAGCCTACTATCAGGAAGCCGGCCGGGCGGGACGCGACGGCGGCGGCGGTGAGTGTCTGATCCTGTGGCGGCCGGCGGATTTCGCATGGGGTGACAGCGCGCCGGAGACGCGACGCTACGTCGCCACACGCCGTTGCCGCCGCCGCATGCTGCTCGAGTACTTCGGCGAAACGCTGTCGCACTGCAACGGATGCGACGTGTGCGCCCCACCCCCCGAACCGGGCAGGTAACCCCTACCCGTTTGTGTGGTTGCAGCGCAGGGGGTGGAGAATAGCTTTTCCCCGATATGGTGAGCGAGAGCCAGCGGTTCTCGCCTCGTCTTGCTCCTTCTGATCCGAGGACACCCACGATGCCCGGCCGAAATTTCCTGTTCGTTCCCGGCCCGACGAACGTGCCTGAGCGGATCCTGCGCGCCATGGACCGCGCCATGGAAGACCACCGCTCGTCCGCGTTCCCCGAGCTCTCGACCGCGGTGTTCCGCGATGTCAAGCAGGCCTTCAAGACCACCACCGGCCAGCCGTTCATCTTCCCGGCCACCGGTACCGGCGGCTGGGAAGCGGCGCTCGTCAACACGCTGTCCCCGGGCGATCGGTTGCTCGCCCCCCGTTACGGGCAGTTCAGCCACCTGTGGATCGACCTCGCCCAGCGGCACGGGCTGCGCGTCGACATCATCGACGTGGAGTGGGGCGAGGGCGCGCCGGCTGAGCGCATCGAGGAGATCCTCAGGGGAGACACGCAGCACGAGATCAAGGGTGTGCTGATCGTGCACAACGAGACCGCGACCGGGGTGACGAGCGACGTGGGGGCGGTGCGGCGAGCGCTGGATGCCGCCCAGCACCCGGCCCTTCTGTACGTCGACGGCGTGAGCTCGATCGGCTCGATCGACTTTCGGATGGACGAGTGGAACGTCGACCTCGCCATCACCGGATCCCAGAAAGGGTTGATGCTCCCCCCCGGCCTCGGGCTGGTGTGTGCCAGCCCGAAGGCACTGGCGGCGCGCGAGCACGCGAAGTGTCCGCGCGTCTTCTTCGACTTCGGCGACATGATCAAGGCGAACGCGACCGGGTATTTCCCCTACACGCCGTCCCTGCCGCTGCTGCACGGCCTGCGCGAGTCGCTCGAGATCATGCTCGCGGAAGGGCTGGACAACATCTTCGCGCGTCATCACCGCCTCGCCGAGGGCGTGCGTGCCGCCGTGCGCGCGTGGGGCTTGAAGCTGTGCGCCAGAGCGCCCAGGTGGCACTCGGACACCGTCAGCGCCATCATGGTCCCGGAAGGCATCAATGGCGCCGACGTAATCGACGTCGCGTTCCGGCGCTACAACCTCGCGTTGGGCGCGGGACTGGGCCGCCTGGCGGGAAAGCTGTTCCGCATCGGGCACCTGGGCGATCTGAACGAGCTGATGCTGCTGGGGGCCATCGCCGGCGCGGAGATGGCGATGCGCGACGTCGGCATCAAGGTCACGGCTGGCACCGGCGTGGCGGCGGCCGCCGAGTACTACCGCAGCACCGCGGCTCCGCTGGCAGCACGCGCGGCGGTACCTTCCCCCGACGCCCAACAGCAGCCCGGGAGCGGCAAGCCGGCGACACCACGCGCGACCGTGAGGGCATGAGCCTAACGCGTCACGAGCCGGTCAAGCCCCGGCTGCAGCGGAGCGAGCTCGCCGTGCCCGGCTCGCAGCCTGCGATGTTCCCCAAGGCGCTCGCGAGCGAGGCGGACTACGTCTTCCTCGACCTCGAAGACGCCGTCGCACCCGCCGACAAGGAGCAGGCCCGCAAGAACGTCATCGCCGCCCTGCTCGAGTTCGACTGGCGGGCCCGTGGCAAGACCGTGTGCGTCCGCCTCAACGGTATCGATACCCATTACATGTATCGCGACGTCGTCGATGTCGTGGAGCAGGCGGGACACCGGCTGGACGTGCTCCTGGTGCCCAAGGTGGGCGTGCCGGCCGACGTCTATCTCGTGGATGCGCTCCTCACGCAAATCGAAACGGCGCGCGGCATCCCGACGCCCATCGGCATCGAGATTCTCATCGAGACGGCCCTCGGCCTCGCCAACGTGGAGTCGATCGCGCAGGCCAGCCGCCGGCTCGAAGCGATGCACTTCGGAGTCGCCGATCTCGCCGCCAGCCTGCGGGCCCGCACCGTGAGCATCGGCGGGCCGAACCCGGACTATCCCGGCGATCAGTGGCACGCGGCGCTGTCGCGCGTAGTCACCGCGTGTCGTGCGTTCGGGCTGCGGGCCATCGATGGACCGTACGGCGACTTCAAGGATCCCGAGGGCTACCGCGCCGCCGCCCGCCGGGCCGCGGCGCTCGGCTACGAAGGGAAGTGGGCTATTCACCCTTCGCAGATCGCCCTCGCGAACGACGTGTTTACCCCACCCGCGGGCGAAGTCGAGCGAGCACGACGCATCCTGCACGCGCTGGACGAGGCGGCGCGGCAAGGACGCGGTGCCGCGCAACTCGATGGCCGGATGATCGACGCGGCGTCGGCGCGCATGGCCCAGAACATCGTCGAGATCGCGGCCGCCATCGCCGCCCGCGCCAGCCCCTCCCCACCCCTGGCCGCCACCCGGGTGTAACGATGGACATCCACGAATACCAGGCGAAGGAACTGCTCACCGGGTTCGGCGTCCGCGTCCCCAAGGGCGGCGTGGCCTACAGCGCCGACCAGGCCGTGTATCGCGCGGCCGAGATCGGAGGCAACGGTTGGGTCGTGAAGGCGCAGATCCATTCCGGCGCGCGCGGCAAGGCGGGCGGCATCAAGCTGTGCGCGACCGACGTGGACGTGCGCCAGGCGGCCAAGGAGCTGCTCGGCAAGTCGCTCGTCACCACGCAGACCGGGCCGGAGGGCCTTCCTGTTCATCGCCTGCTCGTCGAGGAAGCGCTGCCGATCGCGCGCGAGCTGTACGTCGGATTCGTGCTCGATCGCAAGCGCGAGCGCATTGTGGTCGTGGCGCACCCGCACGGCGGCATGGAGATCGAAGAGATCGCCCAGCGGGAGCCCGAGGCCATCCTGCGCGAGGTTGTCGAGCCGGCGGTCGGGATGCAGGCGTTCCAAGCGCGCGAGCTCGCGTTCGGGCTGGGGCTCGCGCCCGCTCAGGTGAGTCAGGTCGTCGCCATCATCCTCGGCGCCTACCGCGCGTTTCGGGAGCTGGACGCGACCATGGTCGAGATCAACCCGCTGGTCATGACCAGGGACGGGCAGGTGCTGGCGCTCGACGCGAAGATGAGCTTCGACGACAACGCGATGTTCCGCCGGCCCAACGTGGCCGAGCTGCGCGATCACGCACAGGAAGACCCGCGCGAGGCCGAGGCCGCCGCGCACGGCCTGAATTACGTGGCGTTGGACGGCGACATCGGCTGCATCATCAACGGCGCCGGGCTCGCGATGGCGACGATGGACATGATCAAGCACGCCGGCGGCGAGCCGGCCAACTTTCTCGACATCGGCGGCGGCGCCTCTCCCGAGCGCGTCGCCGCGGCGTTCCGCCTGGTGCTCTCGGACAAGAAGGTGCGGGCCATCCTCGTGAACGTGTTCGCCGGCATCAACCGCTGTGATTGGGTGGCACAGGGCGTGGTGCAGGCGGTGCGTGAGGTGCAGGTGCCGGTCCCCCTGGTGGTCCGGCTCGCGGGGACCAACGTGGAGGAAGGCCGCCGCATCCTGCAGGAGAGCGGGCTGCCGATCCTCACCGCCGACACCCTCTCGGAAGCGGCCGAGCGGGTCGTGACGGCCCGGAACGCGGCGCGGGCGGCATGAGCATCCTGCTCGACCAGCGGACCGCCGTCATCGTCCAGGGCTTCACGGGCGACAAGGGCACGTTCCACGCGAAGGAAATGCTCGCTTACGGCACCAACGTCGTAGGCGGCGTGACGCCGGGGAAGGGCGGGGCCCGGCACCTCGACCGACCGGTCTTCAACACCGTCAAGGAAGCCGTCGCCGCTACCGAGGCGGCGGCCTCGCTCGTGCTGGTGCCCGCCCCGTTCTGCACCGACGCCACCATGGAAGCGGCCGACGCCGGCATTCGGCTCGTCGTGACGATCACGGACGGCGTCCCCGCTCAGGACATGATGCGGGTCAAGCGCTATCTGTGGCGGTACGCCAAAGAGCGTCGCACCCGTCTGATCGGGCCCAACTGCGCCGGCGTGATCAGTCCCGGCAAGGCAATGATGGGCATCATGCCCGGCCACATCTACAAGCGCGGCAGCGTCGGCGTTGTCACGCGCTCGGGCACGCTCGGCTACGAAGCGGCCGCGCAGATGAAGGCGCTCGGCGTCGGCGTCACGACCAGCGTGGGCATCGGCGGCGACCCGATCAACGGGAGCTCCTTCGTCGACATGCTGGCGCTATTCGAGGAGGACACGGAGACCGACGCCGTCATGATGATCGGCGAGATCGGCGGGCCGCAGGAAGCGGATGGGGCATTGTTCGTGAAGGAGAACATGACGAAGCCGGTGATCGGCTACGTCGCGGGACTCACCGCTCCCAAGGGCCGGCGCATGGGGCACGCCGGCGCGATCATCTCGGCGTTCGGCGACACCGCCGCCGAGAAGGCCGAGATCATGCGTTCGGCGGGCCTCGTGGTGGCCCCCAGCCCGGCCGAGCTCGGATCCACGGTCGCGCAGGCGCTGGCGCGGAAACCCTCCCACCGGGTGATGGTCCCGCAGTGACCGCCGGGGGGGGAAATCGCCCCACCGTCGTGGTGACCCGGCGGCTCCCGGCGCCCGTCGAGGAACGGCTGGCGCAGGAATTCGCCGCCCGCCTGAGCGGCGACGACCATCCGTTCACGAACGCCGAGCTGCAGGCCGGGCTGCGCAGCGCCGATGCACTACTACCCACGGTGAGCGACCGTATCTCCGCCGAGGTGCTGGCCGTCGAGCCGCTGCGCGCCCGTATCCTGGCCAACTTCGGCGTCGGGTTCAACCACATCGACGTCACCGCCGCGAAGGTGCGCGGGCTGGTCGTCACCAACACGCCGGAGGTGCTCACGGACGACACCGCGGACGACGCCATCATGCTGATGCTCATGGTCGCCCGCCGCGGGGGCGAGGGGGAGCGGCACGTGCGAAGCGGCGCCTGGACGGGGTGGCGACCCACCCACATGCTCGGCACCAGGGTGAGCGGCAAGACGCTCGGCTTGATCGGGATGGGCCGGATCGGACGGGCGGTGGCGCGCCGAGCCCATCACGGGTTCGGGATGCGCGTCATCTTCCACGACCCCTTTCCGCCCCCCGCGGATGTCGTCGCGGACGTCGCCGCCGAGGCGAAGGCGACGGTCGAGGACGTGCTGCGCGAAGCGGACTTCGTGTCGCTCCATTCCCCCGCCACGCCCGCGACCCACCATCTGATGAACGCGCGGCGGATCGCGCTCATGAAGCCGACGGCGTTTCTTATCAATACGGCGCGCGGCGACATCGTGGACGAGGCGGCGCTCGTCACCGCGCTCAAGGGCAAGCAGATCGCCGGGGCGGCGCTCGACGTGTACGAGAAGGAACCCCAGGTGACGCCCGATCTCCTGACCATGGAGCAGGTCGTCCTGCTGCCGCACCTCGGTAGTGCGACCCACGAGACGCGCGTGGCCATGGGCATGCGGGCAATCGACAACCTCAAGGCATTCTTCGAGGGAGGCGCGCCGCGCGACCGCGTCGCGTGACCCAGGATGCCCTCTTGACCGCGACCGCCGCCTCCCCCACGCGCGGCGCCCCCGGCACCCCGGCCACCCCTGAGTACCTCCAGGAGGTGGCGGAGCTGCTCTTCAACGAGTTCGTCGCGGTCATCCGAGTGCATCAACCGGAGATAGAGCCGGTGCTGCGCGGCGAACCCGTCGACCCCGCCGCGTCCCCCGAACTCGTCGCGCGCGCGCTCCAGGCGCAAGGTATCTGGTTCCAGCTACTCTCCATCGCGGAGCAAAACGCCGCGATGCGACAGCGACGTCAGAGCGAGGTGGACCGCGGGTACGACCAGCTGCGAGGGACATTCGCGCAGGTGGTGAGCGCCGCCGCGGCGCAGGGCGTGCCCGCCGCCGAGCTCAAGTCCCTGGTGGCGCGGCTGCGCGTGCGCCCGGTGATCACCGCGCATCCCACCGAGGCGAAACGCGTGACCGTGCTCGAGAAGCACCGCCGGATCTACCGGCGGCTCGTCGATCTGGAGGCGCCGCGTTGGACCCCCCGCGAGCGATCCGCCTTGATCGAGGGCCTGCGCACCGACATCGAGTTGCTGTGGCTCACGGGCGAGCTGCGCCTGGAGAAGCCCACGGTCGCCCAGGAACGCGCCTGGGGGCTGTACTTCGTCACGGAGAACCTGTTCGACGTTGTGCCCGAGCTCGTGGACAAGCTCGAGCGCGCCCTGCGGCGCGCCTACCCCAGCGAACGGTTCGATGTCCCGCCGTTCTTTCAATTTGGATCGTGGATCGGCGCCGACCGCGACGGCAACCCATTCGTCACCAACGACGTGACACGCCAGACGGTACACGAAAACCGCGTGGCGAGTTTGCGCCGCTATCGACAACGACTCGGCCAGCTGGTGCGCGAGCTGAGCGCTACAGAGCGCGTCGCTCCGATCTCGCCCGAGTTCCGCGAGGCGCTCACCCGACGGCTCGAGCAGAGCGGGGTGGGGAAGCAGCTCGCCGCGCGCAACCCCGGCGAGGTGTTCCGCCAATACTTGGCCTGCATGCTGCGGCGCCTCGACGCCACGCTCACGTGCGCCGAGCAGGGCACCACCACGGCAGAGATGGCGGGCTACCGCACGGCGGACGACCTCATCGCCGATCTCAGGTCTCTGGAAACCGGCCTCACCGCCGCCCGCGCGGGCGGCGCCGCGGGACTGCTGGTGCGGCCCGTGCGGCGGGAGGTTGAAGCGTTCCGGTTCAGCACCTTCCGGCTCGATGTCCGGGAGAACACCACGCGGCTCGACGCCGCGCTCAGTGCGCTGTGGCGTGCGCGGAACCCGGGCGATCCGCCGGCGCCCCGATCCCCGCCGTGGCGTGCCTGGTTGCAAGCGGAGCTTGCCCGTCCGCTTCCTCCCGACCAGCCGCTCTCAGGCCTGCCGCCCGAAGCCGCCGCGACGCTCGGCATGTTCTCGCTGATCCGCGACGTGCGGGACCAGCTCGACCGCGAGGCGATCGGCAGCTTTGTCCTCAGCATGACGCACGACGTGGACGACGTGCTGGGCGTCCACCTGCTCGCCAAGCAAGCCGGCTTGTTCGCCGACGCGGCCGGCACGGAGAGCTGCACGCTTCCCGTCGTGCCGTTGTTCGAGTCCGTCGACGACCTGCGACGCGCGCCCGACATCGTGCGCGAACTACTCGAGGTACCCCTGATCCGGCGCAGCGTCCGGGCGCAGGGCGGTGTCTACGAGGTCATGATCGGCTACTCCGACTCGAACAAGGATGGAGGCTTCCTCACGTCGAACTGGGAGCTCGCGAAGACGCAGCACCGGCTCACGCGGCTCGGGGCGGAGTGCGGCGTGCCGATCGCGTTTTTCCACGGTCGCGGCGGGTCGGTGAGTCGGGGCGGCGCGCCCACCGGTCGCGCGATCGCCGCCCAGCCCGCGGGGTCGATCCAGGGGCGCCTGCGGATCACCGAGCAGGGGGAGGTGGTCTCCTCCAAGTACGCCAACCGCGGCACGGCGGCATACCAGACGGAGCTGCTCGCCGCCAGCGTACTCGAGCACTCGGTCAAATCGGAGCGCGAGGACGCGCTCGTGCCCACGGCCGAATTCGACGAGGCGATGGAGGCGCTGTCGGGAGCCGCACACGCCGCCTACCACCGGTTGGTGGGTCACCCCGACCTGGTCGCGTACTTCCAAGCCGCAAGCCCGCTCGAGGAGATCGGGCTCCTCAACATCGGGTCGCGTCCGGCGCGCCGGTTCGGCGCGCGCTCGCTGGCCGACCTCCGGGCCATCCCCTGGGTGTTCGCCTGGACGCAGAACCGCCACGTCGTCCCCGGGTGGTACGGGGTCGGCAGCGGGCTCGAAACGTTTCTCGAGGTGCGCGGCGAGCGCGGGGCGAGGCTGCTGCAGCGGATGTTCACGGACTTCCGGCTGTTTCGCCTCATCGTGGACGAGGCGGAGAAGACCCTCGCGTACGTCGATCTCGATATCGCGCGGGAGTACGCCGATCTGGTCGCGGACCCGTGGGTGCGTCAGGCGCTGCTCTCGCTCGTGGCCGACGAATACCACCGCACCGTGGCCGTGCTGCGGCGTATCACGGGCAACAGCACCATCGCGGAACGGTTCCCCCAGTTTCGCAGGCGGCTCGCCCGCCGGCTGCCGACCCTGAACCAGGTCAACCGCCAGCAGATCGAGCTGCTGCGCCGCTACCGCGCGGGGCAGGAGGACGCCCTGGACGCCCTGTTGCTCTCGATCAATTGCATCGCGGCGGGGTTTGGGACCACGGGATGACGCGTCGCACGTTGCACGTCACACGTTGCACGCGGCTCGGAAGGGAGCTGCGTGTGACATGTAACGTGCGACGTGTGACGTGAGAGTGCGACTATATTCTCCCCCATGCACCCTTCCCTCTACTTCACCGAGCAGCACCACCAGGTGCGCGACCTGGTGCGCGACTTCGCGCAGCAGGTCATCCGGCCGAGCGCCCGGCGGTACGATCTCGAAAGCCGATTCCCCTGGGACAACGTCAAGCAGATGGCCGACCTGGGCCTGTTCGGCATCCCCTGGCCGGAGCAGCTCGGTGGGGCGGGGATGGACTACCTCTCCTACATCATCGTCATCCACGAGCTCGCGAAGGTGGACGCGAGCCACGCGATCACCGTCAGCGCCCACACCACGCTCGGCACCTCCCCGATCGTGGACTTCGGGACGGACGAGCAAAAGCGGCGCTACGTCCCGTTGCTCGCGGCGGGCAAGGTCCTGGGCGGATTCGGCTTGACGGAGCCGGGCGCCGGCTCGGACGCCGGCGGCACCAAGACCACGGCGGTCGACCGGGGCGACCACTACGTCCTGAACGGGTCCAAGATCTTCATCACGCATGCCGGGGTAGGGGAGATCTTCGTGGTCACCGCCCGTACCGATCTCTCCGCCACGAAGACGCACGGCATCACGGCGTTCATCGTCACCAAGGACACATGCGACTTGGAGGACGCGCAGCGCGTGGGCATCGGACACGAGGCCTCGCTCCCCAAGTGTCCCGGCGTGCTCGCCGCGAAGAAGGAGGACAAACTGGGCTGGCGCGCCTCAGACACGCGGGAGCTCGTCTTCCAGGACGCGATCGTCCCCAAGGAGAGCGTGCTGGGGCCGGTGAACAACGGATTCCGCCAGTTTCTCCACACCCTCGACGGCGGCCGCATCGGCCTCGGCGCGCTGTCATTGGGCATCGCCGAGGGCGCCCTGGCGGAGTGCCTCCAGTACACGGCCTCGCGTCAGCAGTTCGGGAGGCCCATCGCGAGCTTCCAGGGCGTGCACTTCGCGCTGGCGGACATGGCCACCGAGATCGAAGCCGCGACCCACCTGGTCTACCACGCCGCCTGGCTCAAACAGACGGGACAACCCTTCAAGAAGGAGGCCGCGATGGCGAAGCTGTACGCCTCGGAGCTCGCCATGCGCGCCACCACCAAGGCCGTCCAGCTGCACGGCGGCTACGGCTACACCACGGACTACCCCGTCGAGCGGATGATGCGGGACGCGAAGATCTGCGAGATCGGCGAGGGCACGAGCGAGATCCAGCGGATCGTCATCGCGCGGCAGTTGCTCGGGGACCTGGTCGACTAGCTCACCGACCTCCACCAACCTCCATCCCCAGGGTTCTCACCAGGAACGCCCAGCGGTCCGCCTGCTCCTCGATGATCTTGCTGGTCGGCTTGCCGGCGCCGTGCCCGGCCTTGGTCTCGATCTCGATCAGCACGGGCTGCGGGCCCGCCTGCGCAGCCTGGAGGGTGGCGGCGAACTTGAACGAGTGCCCGGGCACCACCCGGTCGTCGTGGTCCGCGGTGGTGATGAGCGTCGCCGGATACTTCGTTCCGGGCCGGATGTTGTGCAACGGCGAGTAGCGGTACAGATACGGGAACTGCGCCGCGCTGTCGGCCGAGCCGTACTCCGTTACCCAGGCCCAGCCGATGGTGAACCGATGGAACCGCAACATGTCCATCACGCCGACTGCGGGCAACGCGGCGCCGAACAGCTCGGGGCGCTGGGTGATCGCGGCCCCCACCAGTAGACCGCCATTCGAGCCGCCGCCGATCGCGAGCTTGGGCGGCGACGTGTACTTCTGAGCGACGAGGTATTCCGCCGCGGCGATGAAATCGTCGAACACGTTCTGCTTCTGCCCGTGCATTCCCGCCTGATGCCACTCCTCGCCGTACTCGCCGCCGCCCCGCAGGTTCGGCACCGCATACACGCCGCCCATCTCGAGCCACACGAGCATGCCCACCGAGAAGTTCGGCGTGAGGCTGATGTCGAAGCCGCCGTACCCGTACAGATACGCCGGATTCGAGCCGTCGAGGGCGATCCCCTTCTTGTGAGTGATAAACATCGGCACCCGCGTGCCGTCTTTGCTCGTGTAGAACACCTGCTTCGTCTCGTAGCCGGAGGGATCGAAGTCGATCGCCGGCGCCTTGAACACGCCCGTCGTACCGCTCGCGAAGTCGTAGCGGAAGATCGTCGTCGGGTAGAGGAACGACGTGAACGCGTAGAACATCTCAGCGTCCTTGCGCTCGCCCGAGATCGAGGACACCGAGCCCAGCGTGGGGAGCGCGATGTCCTTGAGGGGCCGTCCGTCGAGGGCGAACAGCCGCAGCCGCGAATGCGCGTCGTGCATGTAGTTCGCCACCAACACGTCGTGGATGATCTGGATGCCCTCCAGCACGTCCTCCCCTTGAGGGATCACCTCGCGCCAGCGGCCCCGATCCGGTTGCCGAGTGTCGATCGCGATCACGCGTTTGCGCGGGGCGTCCAAGTCGGTGAGGAAGTAGAACACCGGTCCGTCGTTGCCGATGAACCCGTAGCTCGCGTCGAAGTCGTCCAGCAGGCGAACCACGCGGCCCGTGACCCGCGGCCGACGGGCATCCTTGAGATCGAGGTAATAGACCCGGTTGCGACGATCCGTGCCGAGCCAGACATGGAGCACCGCGTAGCGGCCGTCGTCGGTCACGACGGCGCTGAATCCCCAGTCGGGCTGGTCCGCCCGCTCGTACACCAGCGTGTCCCCCATTTGGTCGGTGCCGAGACGATGGTAGTACAGTTTCTGGAAACGGTTCACCGTCGTCAGCGCCTTGTCGGCCGCCTCGGGGTAGCGGCTGTAGAAAAATCCGGCGCCGTCGTGCGTCCACGAAGCCCCGGAGAACTTGATCCAGCGCAGCCGATCGGGCCGGTCCCGCCCCGTCGCGATGTCGCGCACGCGGAACTCCTCCCAGTCCGAGCCGCTCGCCTGCGTCCCGTAAGCGAGCAACCTCCCGTCCTCCGAAACCGCTAGCGTGGAGAGCGCGATCGTGCCGTCTGCGGATAAGAGGTTCGGGTCGAGCAGCACGGCCGGATCGGCCGCGAGCGAAGCCTGCTTGTAGAGCACCGACTGGTTCTGCAAGCCGTCGTTCTTGAAGAAGAAGTACGGCCCCGCCTTGTGGAACGGCGTGCCGTATTTGGGATAATTCCACAGCTCAGTCAGCCGCTTGCGGATCGGCCCGCGTTGCGGGATCTCGGACAGCCAGCTCTCGGTCAGGCGATTCTCCGCCTCGATCCAGGCTCGGGTCTCAGGCGCGTCCGGGTCCTCGAGCCAGCGGTACGGATCCGGGACCTGCGTGCCGTGGTAGTCGTCCACCACGTCGCTCCGGCGCGCCGCCGGGTATTGCATGGTTTGGCCGGGCGCCGCGGCGGCAGCCTGGCCGAGCAGCATGCCTGACAGGAGAACCCCCCGTGAGAGAAAGCCGTTGGATAGACGCATCATCGACTGTAATCTCGAGGCGGTTGACGTAAGTCGCAAGCCCACTTAGATTTACCGTATGCATTGGGCTACGGGCTTGCTGGCGTCGCTCGGGCGCGTCACCGCGCCGCGCACCGGCCCCCCGTCCAATCGGTTTATCACATCTCCAGTCAATCCGCTCCGAAAGAGTTCTTGCTGGGACAACGTTCGGATCCCGACCGGCTGCTGGCCGAGCGGGGTCGAGGGCACATGCTTTGAAACGGGAAATACTGATCAGCGGGAGCCAGCGCGAGACCCGCGTGGCCATCCTGGAGGACGACCGCCTTGTTGAGCTCCTGGTGGATCGCCCCAACACCCGCCGCATGGTGGGTGACATCTACCTCGGCACGGTGGAGGCGGTGCTGCCGGGGATTCAGGCGGCGTTCGTCAACATCGGGGCGGAAAAGAGCGCCTTCCTCCACGCCTCCGACCTGATCGAGTCGGAAGACGAAGACGAGCCGCACGAGCCGGATGACGAGAACGGCAACGGCGAGGACGGGGGGAACGGCGGCGGGGGCGGCGGGGGGGGCGGGGGCGGTGGCCGGGCGCGGCGCCGCTTGCCGAACGTCGCGGACGAGCTGAAGAAGGGCCAAGCCAAGCTCGTTCAGGTCATCAAAGAGCCAATCGGCACCAAGGGCCCGCGCGTGACCGCGCAGGTCTCGCTGGCGGGTCGCTTCCTTGTGTACATGCCGTTCGCCTCCAAGGTCGGCGTCTCGCGCAAGATCGAGAACCGCGAGCAGCGGACCAAGTTGCGCGAGATGGTCGGCAAGCTCGTCCCCAAGGATTCCGGCGGCTGGATCATCCGTACCGTGGCGGAAGACCTGACGGAGCAGAGCTGCAAGCGCGAGATCGACCACCTGTACGGACTCTGGAAGAAGATCAAGCGCAAGTCCGGCGCGGTGCGCGCACCGGCGCTGCTGCAACGCGAGACCAGCCTCACCCGAGGCATCATCCGCGACCTCTTCAGCGACAAAGTCGACTCGCTGCTCGTCGACTCGAAGGCGCTGCATAACGAGATCGTGCAATACCTCAAACAGATCGACCCCGACTTGATCGACCGGGTCAAGCTGCACGAAACCGAAGCCCCGTTGTTCGACGAGTACGACATCGAGGCGGAAATCCGCAAGCTGTTCGTGCCGAGGGTGGAGCTGGCGAGCGGCGGCTACCTGATCATCCAGCCGACGGAAGCCCTGACCTCGATCGACGTGAACACGGGCCGGTACACCGGCAAGAAGGATCCCGAGAGCACGATCCTGAGGACGAACATCGATGCCGCCCGCGAAGTGGCACGCCAGCTGCGGCTCCGGGACATCGGCGGCATCATCGTGGTGGACTTCATCGACATGGAATCACGCGGCAATCGCGAGAAGGTGCTGCAGGAGCTGCGCGCCCATTTGAGCCGCGACCGTGCGCGCACCAAGGCGTTCGCCGTCTCCGAGCTCGGACTCATCGAGATGACCCGGCAGCGGGTGCGTCCATCGCTGTGGCAGTCCATGACGGCCGAGTGCCCGACCTGCAACGGGACCGGCCGCGTGTTCCGGCCGGAGGTGGTGGTGCGGCGGATGGAGCGGTCACTCAAGCGCGCCGGCGCCGAGCACAAGGAGCGTCAGCTCGCGGTGCGCCTCCATCCCGAGGTCGCGCTGTACCTCGTGGAGCAGGAACCTAACTTCTTGCGACAGCTCGAGAAGCAGACGGGGCTCGAGCTCGAGATGCGCGACGACCCGATGATGCGGCTCGACGAATTCCGGATGATGGCGAAACCGGCGGGGCGGGATGTGACGGAGCAGTATGCGGTGGCTTGACGGAACTCGAAGTCCCAATTAAGGTTCCGACCCCATGACGTACGCGATTTTCTCCATCGGCAGCCGCCAATTCAAGGCCGAGCCGGGCGTGACCATCAAGCTCCCGCTGCTCCAGGCGGAGCCCGGCAGCAAGGTGACATTCGACCGCGTGTTGCTCGCCAGCGACGGCAAGCACGTGCACACCGGCAAGCCGCTCCTGAAGGGCGCCAAGGTCACGGCCGAAGTCGTGCGGCACGGCAAGGGTGAGAAGATCCGGATCTACCGGTTCGCGCGGCGCACCGGGTTCCGGCGCCACGCCGGACATCGCCAGCCGTTCACCGAGGTCCGAATCGCGGACGTGAAGCTCAAGGATTGAGGTAGCACATGGCTCACAAGAAAGGCGTCGGCTCCTCCCGCAACGGCCGGGACTCAGGACCCAAATACCTCGGCGTGAAGCGCTTCGCCGGGGAGTTCGTCAAGGCCGGCACCATTCTCGTCAAGCAGCGCGGCACCAAGTTCCACCCCGGGCTGAACGTGCGGCGCGCTTCGGACGACACGCTGTTCACGGTAGTGGACGGCCAGGTCAAGTTCGAGCACAAGAACAAGAAGCGGTATAAGGTCAGCGTGTATCCGGTGGCGCGAAACTAGGGCGGCAACGGGCGGCCCGTTGCCGCCGTTTGACGCCTAGTATTTCGGCGGCAGCTTCTTGTACCTCTCCAGCAGCTCCGTCTGCCTGCTCTTCAACGCAATCTCCCGCCCGCGGATCAGGACGTGCTCCACACCGGTGGTGAACTCGAACGGATCCCCCGACCACACCACGACGTTCGCCACCTTGCCCGGCTCGATCGAGCCGTAGCGGTCCGCCACCCCGAACACCTCCGCCGGCGACAGCGTCACAGCCCGCAGCGCCTGGTCCCACGACATCCCATAGGAGACGGCGTTTCCCGCCTGCTGGCGCAGATTGCGGGCGTTGTGGGTGTCGGTCTCCATCAGCACGACCTTCACCCGGGCCTTCGCGAGCAGGGCCGCGTTCTCATAGCGGATCCCCAGGGCATCGTAGGACGGGATATTGTCCAACGGCTGGACCAGCACCGGCACGCCCGCCCGGGCAATCTCGTCGGCGATCTCCCACGCCTCGGCGACGTCCGCCAGGATGAGCTTCAGCTTGTACTCCCGCGCGATCCGGAGCGCCGTCTCGATGTCGCTCTTGCGGTTCGCGCGGGCGATCAACGGGAGCTGGCCTCGCAGCACAGGCAAGAGGGCTTCCAAGTCCGCTGCGGATGCCGAGAGCGGCTGGATCTGGGCGCGGCCGTAATCCGCCTTGCGGCGGCCATACTCGAGCGCGTCGTTGAACACCCGCCGCAGCCGCTGGGCCAGGCCGGCCCGCGAGCCGCCCGCTTCATCTTTTCCGTCCTCGTTCAAGCGAGCCACCATCCCGACCGGCGACTTGACGAGCATCTGCTCGATGGTCCCGCCGTCCAGGTCCACCAGCACCGCCTGTCCGCTGATGAGGTGACCTTCCGGCGCAGCCAGCGTCGTCGTGACCCCCTCGACGCGCGTGACCGGGATGAGCATCGAGGCGGGGTTCAAACCCTCGGCTACGTTGAAGGCGGCCGCGACGGTGTCGCCGCTCAGCGAACCCTCGCGGGTGCCGCTCACGGCGCTGATCTCGACGAGGCCCATCTGGCCGCCCCCGTCGATCAACCCCGGGGTGACCCACTTGCCCGCCGCATCGATGCGCGTGGCATCGGATGGGACGGCCACATTGATCCCCACCGCCGCGATCTTGCCGTCGCGGATCAGGACGGTGGCGTTGGCGATCTTCGGGCCGGAGACCGGATAGACCGTCCCGCCCGTGATGGCGATCGTCTGTGCGAGCAGGACCGCGATCATCGGTCGCTCCCCGGTGGCGGCTCCTGGCCCAGCTGGAAATCGGTGCGGGGCTGGTGCGCCGGATCGTTGCGGTCGTACACGAGCCAGCCGTCGTTGTAGACCTGGACCGCCTTGGAGTAGACGGAGAAGGGGTCGCCCGACCAGACCACCACGTCGGCCATCTTGCCGGGCTCGAGCGTGCCGACGATCGAATCGAGCCCGAGCGTCCACGCCGGGTTGACCGTGATCCAGCGCAGCGCCTGATCCCGCGTGATCGGGATGCCGGCGCGCACGCCGGCGTACATCGCCTTCGCGGCTTCCTGGTTCAGCCGTTGAATGCCGCTCGGGCTGTCCGAGTGGATCAAGGGGCGCCCGCCCGCCTGCTGGTTGAGTGCGGCGTTCTGCTGGATCCCGTCCATCGCCTCTTCCTTGAAGCCCCACCAATCCGCCCACACCGACACCGAAGTGCCTTCCTTGGCGAGCAGGTCAGCGATCTTGTAGGACTCGACCGCGTGGTGGAACGACCGAATCTTGAAGCCGAATTCGTGGGCCAGGTCGAGCATCTGCGCCATCTCGTCGGCGCGGTAGCAGTGGTTCTGGACGTAGATGTTGCCGCGCAGCCCCTCGGCGAGCGTCTCGAGCCGCAGGTTCCGCTCGGGAGGATCACCCTTGTTGTCCTTGTTCCAGGCGTCCCAGCGGCGGCGGTACGCCTCCGCCTGACTGAACGCACCGCGGTAGCCGGCCATGTTGCCCATCCGGGTCGAGGGTCCACCGCGTTTGCCATAGACCCGTTTGGGATTCTCCCCGCACGCCATCTTGAGGCCATAGTGGGCGCCGGGGAACTTCATCTCCTGCACCGTGCGGGCGGGGATCAGCTTCAAGATCGCGCTGCGGCCGCCGATCAGGTTGGCCGACCCGGGAAGCGCCTGGATCGTGGTGATGCCGCCCGCGATGGCGAGGGGCACCTGCGGATCCTGAGGCCAGAACGAGTGCTCGGCCCAGACCTCGGCGGTGACGGGGTTCGTCGCCTCGTTGCCGTCCGACTCGGCATCGGTGCCTGGCGCGGCGTACACGCCGAGGTGCGAGTGGTCGTCGATCAGCCCCGGCGTGACGTACTTGCCGGTGCCGTCCACCACGACCGCGTCGGCGGGACTCTCGACCCTCGGCCCAACCGCAACGATCCGGCCGTCTTTGAACAGGATCGACCCGTTCGCGATTTCCTGACCCGTGGCGGTCAGGATGGTCGCGTTGCGAATGACGACCGGCGGGTTCGCGTGCCGTCGATAGGTCGAGGGGTACTGGGCGCGCTCCACGCTCAAACTCTCCGCCGCCGTTTGGCCCAGGTACTCTGTCTTCACTACGCGGCGCGGCGCGGCCGCGCTTACATACACGGTGAACGGCACGCGCGACCCGGTGACGGCGATGCGGTACGCTTGGAACGTGCCGGCGGGAACGACGACGCTCTCGAGCGCTCCGACCTTGAACGTGAGCGCCTTCACGGTGCCGTCGCTGGGCGAGTAGAAGCTCACGGTGAAGCTCTTCCCCACCTCCAGCGGGAACGCGGGGACCACGAACGGGACGGCATCCTCGTCCAACGTCCCCGGGGGCAGCACGGTGTCGACGTCGAACTGTTTCATGCTCCCGTCCGGCTGGGGAGCGGCGCTGCGCCCTTTCACACGTCCGTGGTCGTAGGTGAGATGTGCCTCGCCGCGCTGCCCCTGCTGGACCGTCACCCGATCGAGCTGGCGGGTCGAGCCGTCCGAAGGGTCGAGCACCAGCGTGACCTGCTGCTGGAAGGCGCCTCCGCCGAGGTTGCTCTGCTCGGTATAGACGAGCGAGTCGGCCGTGCGCCGCACCGTGGCGACGTTGATCCCCACTGGGTTGCCCTGATACAGGACGCGGGAGCTGTCGTTGTGCGAGGTGAACTGTGCCGGGTCGAGCGACACCGGCGCGGTTTTCGGGTTCAGGTCGGCCACCGTCAGCGGCTTCCCGTCAACGTCCACGATCCGTACGGGCGCGATCGCCTTGAGCCGCTCGGCCAGCTGAACCGCGTCGCCCACCACGACGATGGCGAGCGCCCCGCGTCGGTACAGCCGCGTCGCCGCGGCGCGCGCCTGAAGGGCGGTGACGGCCGACAGCCGCTCTCGGTACAGCCGCAGGTAGTCGTCCCCCAACCCCAGCAGTTTGGCATTCGCTACCTGACTGGCGATCTGGCTGGGCGTCTCAATCGTGAGCGGAAACGAGCCGACCAGGAAGCCCCTCGCGGCGCCGAGCTCCGAGTCGGGTATCGCCTGGGTCCGAATGCGGTCCAGCTGGTGCAGCAATTCGCCGAGCGCGCTGTCGGTGACCTCGGTGCGCACTTCGGCGGTCGCCTGCCAATACCCCAGGCCGCGGTAGCGTCGTAGGTTGGCGTACGCGCCATACGTCCACCCCTTCTGCTCGCGCAGGATCAGGAACAGGCGAGAGTCGGCGCCGCCGCCCAGCACCTGGGTCGCGATCCGCCCCGCGTAGTAGACGGGATCCGTTGGCAGGATCGTCGTGTTGCCCAGCACGATGTTCGCCTGCGCCGACCCGGGCCGATGTACCAGCAGGATGTCCGTCGCAGCCGTCGCCGGAGGCGGCGGCAGCGAGCGCCCGGTCGGGGGGCTGCCACGCCAGTCGCCGAACGCCTGGTCCACGAGCTCGCGCACCTGCTGGTCGGTGACGTCGCCGGCGACCACAAGCAGCGCCCCGGCGGGCCGCAGCCGCTCCGCCGCGAACAGGACCACCTCGTCCCGCGTGACGGCGTTGTAGCTCTCCCGCGTAGCGCTGCGCCCGTAGGGATTGGGACCGTAGATCTCCTTGCTGAAGAACCGCCCGGCGATGGACGCCGGCTGGGAGAGCTCCAGCGCGAGGGTCGACATTGCGCGCGTGCGCGCCAGCTCGAGCTCGCTTTGCGGGAAGGTGGCATGCCGGGTGACGTCCCCCAGCAGCTCGAACGCCAACGCGACCTGATCGCTCAGCACGTCGACCGAGATGGTGAGGAAATCGTCGCTGGCCGACGCCCCCAGGCTCCCGCCCACGCCTTCGATGGTGGCGGCGATTTGCTCGGCGGAACGGGTCGCCGTGCCCTTGTTGAGCAGCTCGGCCACGAGCTCCGCCAGCCCCTCCTTTCCGGGCGGGGCGTAAATCCCACCGGCGCGGAAGCTCAGGCTCACCGACACGACCGGCTGCTCGTGATGCTCGACGACCACGAGCTGCAACCCGCTCGCGAGCGTGGCCTCCTTGAAGGGCGGGAAGCGCACGGGCGAGAGCGGGGTGGGGCGAGGGGGCGTGGTGGGGAAGGCCTGGGCGGACAGGTGGAATGACGGAACGATGGAAAGGAAGACGACCAGCGTGGTCACCCGTTCCACCTTTCCAACGTTCCATCGTTCCATAGCTCTCACTTCGTCGCCCCCGAATCCGTCGGCGCCACTTTCGGCCGCACGCTGACGATGACGGCATTCGCCGGGTCGAGGTACTTCGTCGCGACGCGCCGAATGTCGGCGGCGGACACGGCGAGGTAGCGATCGAGGTCAGCGTTGATTTCGGCGATGGACCCGTGGAACAGCCCGTAGTGCTGCAGCGCCTCCGCCCGCCCGAAGCTCGTCTCCCGCTCGTGGATGAAGTCGGCGCGGAAGGTGTTGCGCGCGCGGGTCAGCTCATCGGCCGTGACGCCGGCGGCGCGAACGCTGTCGAGCTGGGCGCCGATCAGGCTGTCCAGCGCTTGCACGCGGACACCCTGGTTCGCGATGCCGTAGGCGACGAGCACGCCCGGGCCGTGTCGCTCGGTCAGCGCGAACATCCCCGCCTGCAGCGCGGCTTTCTCCCGTCGCACCACGCCGACGTTGAGCCGGGAGCTCTCCCCCTGGCCGAGGATCACGTTGAGCAGCTCGACGGCGGGGAGGTCCGGGTCGGTGTGGGGCGGCAGCCGGTACACGCGGAACGCCGCGGCCAGGTTGGCGTGCTCGTCCTGCACGTCGCGCCGCATCGTGCCGGGCGCCAGCTTGTAGTCGCAGCTCACGAGCGGTGGGGCCGGCTGGCTGGGGATGTCGGCGAAGTATTGGTTCACGAGCCGCCGCAGCTCGACTGGCCGGAAGTCGCCCACCACGACCAAGGTGGCGTTGTTGGGCGCGTAGTAGGTGCGGAAGAACGCCTGCACGTTTTCCAGCTTCGCGTCGTCCAAGTCCTCCATCGAGCCGATGGTGGAGTGCGCGTAGGCGAAGCAGGTGGCGCTGTCGAACGGCAAGATGATGGCGTTCCGGAACGTGGGCGCGTACGGTTGGTTGTCGACGCGCAGTCGCTTCTCTTCCTTCACCGTCGCGCGCTGGTTCTCCAGGTTCTCCTGGGTCACCGCGAGGGAGCGCATCCGGTCCGCCTCGAGCCAGAGCGCGAGATTCAGCCGGTTGGACGGAATGGTCTCGTAGTAGTTCGTGTAGTCGTCGTGCGTGGAGCCGTTGAGCGTGCCGCCGGCGCGCTCCACCAGCTGGAAGTGCTCGCTTTTCTTCACGTGCGCCGACCCCTGGAACATCATGTGCTCGAACAGGTGAGCGAAGCCGGAGCGGCCGGGGCGCTCGTTGCGGGCGCCCGCGTGGTACCAGAGATCCACCGTCACGACGGGGGTCGAGTGGTCCTCCGAGTACACCACGCGCAAGCCGTTGGGCATCGCAAAGGACTCGTAGCTGATCCGGCCGGCCTGGCCGGCGAGCATCACCGGTGCGCCGGCGGCGAGTAACCCGACGAGGAGTCCGACAGCCCGTGGGCTCATTCGGGCGACGGCACCACGGGACCGGTCCCGGCCAACTGGAATGAGAAGGCACCGTCCAGCGTCTCGCCCTTAACGACGCGGCGCGGGCCGGTGCGCGCGGTGAAGACGCGAAAGCCCCCGCTCACGAGGGGCAGCACGTCGAACCGGCCCGCCGGAACCTGGATCGTGACCGGCGCTTCCGCGACGAAGCTGAGTACCCCGATCGAGTCGCCGAACTCACTGTAGGCCGGGGTCGCGAGCGAGTCGCCGGGAGCGACGTTCGCGACCGCGGCGGCGATGAAAATGTAGTCGGACAGTACGGTGCCGCGGGGCAGGGGCCGGCCGACGGGAATGATCTTCACCTCGCCGTCGCGCGTGCCCACGCGGCGCCGGCCGCCGATCTCCCCGCGCTTCACCTCCAGGTCGTGCTCGACCATGATGGTGTCGCTCGTGGGGGAAAACAGATCGATGTGGTGGAACGTGGCAATCGGCTCACCGGTGAGACGGTTCAGCACGACCCGCAGGCTCTCCTGCTCGACCGGCCGGAACTCGGAGCGCGCGGTGTAGAGGATCCGCTGGGTCATTTCGAGCGGCCGGATCTCGTACTGCCAGACCGCATAGCCCCGCTCGGCGCCGCGCAAGAAGAACACGAACGAATCCCGCTTGGCGGTCAGGCCCTCGAGATCGAACCGGAGCGGCTTGGGAGACGCCTGCGCCGCGAGCGGATAGGGGTTAGCGAGCAGCAGGAAACAGAGCCAGCGCATTGGTCTCGAGGATGGCCTTTCGGTGCGCGTCGCTGAGCGGCAGCGCGACGAACTGAGCGATGTTCTGCCGCATGTCCTTCACACCCGGGCTCGGCCAGTCCGTGCCCCAGAGAACCCGGTCGGCCACTTCGGGCAGGCGCGGAAAGTACTCCAACAAGCGGGCGGGCGGAATCCCGGAGACGTCGAGCCAGACGCGCGGGTGGCGTCGCAGAATGAAGAACGCCTCCTCCATGTACAGCGGCCGGCCGCCGTGCGCCATCACGATCGCAAGATTCGGGAAGTCGATCGCGACATCGTCGAGCTCCATCGGATTCCCGAACTTGGAGCGGGCGCCGGGGAAGATGCTCGTCCCGGTGTGGATCATCACTGGTAGGGCGCGCTCCTCGCACCGCCGGTAGATCGCGCCCAGGGCGGCTAGACCGTCGACGTAGGCGTTGGCCGGAAACCCCTGATGCGGCGGATGGATCTTGACGAGCCGGAGACCCAAGTCGACGAGCCGGTCCACGTCACCCGCCGGGTCCTTGGTGTAGCGCGGATGCACTCCGCCATACGGCAACAAGCGCTCGGGGTTGGCTCGGGCGTACCGCGCCGCGAAGGCGTTGGTGGCGTCCGTGAACCCCATGATGTCGGGCGAGGGATAGTTGACCAGGCCCACCCGCCACACGCCGGCGCGGTCCATGACCTCGAGCAGCGCGCGAGGATCCTCCATCAGCTGGATCAACCGGTCCCGCTGGGCCGCCGCCTCGCCGCGCCACATTACGTCGAGCACGGCTGGCTTGAGCTCGCGCCACGGCTGGATGTGAATGTGGACGTCGGTGATGCGGTCGAACCCAGCGATCATCACTCGCTCCAGGTGTAGAACCCCTTGCCCGCCTTCTTACCGAGCTCACCCCGGGCGACCTTGTCCCGCAGAATCTTGGGCGGCTCGAACTGGGGCTCCTCGAGAGTGCGGTACAGGTAGTCGGCGATGGCGAGCCGCACGTCCAGTCCCACCAGGTCGGTGAGCTTGAGCGGGCCCATCGGGTGGTTGTAGCCGAGCTCCATAGCTTTGTCGATGTCCTCGGCCGATGCGACGCCCTGTTCCAGCATTCGCATTGCCTCGAGGCCGAGCGTGACACCGAGGCGACTCGAGGCGAAGCCGGGAGAGTCCTGCACGACGATCGGCTCCTTGCCGAGCTGCCGGGCGAAGGCGACGGCCCGGTCCACCGCGAGCGGCGCGGCGCGCTCATGGGTCACGATCTCGACGAGCTTCATGGCGTGCACCGGGTTGAAGAAGTGCATGCCGACGACGCGCTCCGGCGCGCGCACGCCAGCGGCGATCGCCCCGACGGAGAGCGACGAGGTGTTGCTCGCCAGCAGCGCACCCGGCGGTGCGGTGCGCTCGAGCTCGGCGAAGAGACGCTGCTTCACGGCGAGATCTTCAACGATCGCTTCGATCACGACGTCGGCGGCGCGCACCGCGGGCTCGAGCTCGACTGCCGTGTGCAGCCGCCGCTCCACGCCCGCCCGCTCGCCGTCCGAGATCTTGCCCCGTTTCACGCCCGCGGCGAGCAGCTCGCCGATCCGCTGCAGTGCGCGCGGCAACGCGTCGGACCAGCTGTCCGTCAGGACCACCTCGCACCCGGCGAGGGCCGCCGCATAAGCGATCCCATGACCCATCGTCCCCGCTCCGACGACCGCGACCCGGTGCGCGTTCATGCGACCAGGGAATCGACGGCTTGCCGCCCGGCATCGGGGACGTTCGAGCAGATCGCATCGACGCCGAGCTCGAGCAGCCGGCGCATCTCGGCGGGATCGTCCACGGTCCAGGCGAAGAGCACCATGCCCGCCGCGTGCAGCGCGTCGACCAGCGCCGCGTCGATCATCGTACGCTCCTGCCACAGGATCGTCGCACCGGCATCCTCGAGCGCGGCGAGCGGATCGATGAGGTAGGACGAGCTCAGCGCGCCACGTCGCAGGGCGGGGCGGGCGAGGCCCAGTCGCCGCACGATGCGGTGGTCGAAGCTGTGCACGGCGTAGCCCGACGGGTTAGGCCCGTGGTCGAGCGCGTCGAACAGCCGCCCGTCGAACTGCGGCGCGAGCGACTTCACCTCGACGAACACCTGCAGCCGCGGGCCGCTCGCCTCGAGCGCCTCGGGCAGCGTCGGGATGGGCTCGCCGTTCGCGAGCCGGAACTCGCGCACCCGCTGGGCGGTGAGGTGAGGGATGCGGTGCACGCGGCCGATCGTCTCGTCGTGGTGGACGAGCAGGGCGCCGTCGGCCGAGGCGTGGATGTCCAGCTCGATCCCGTCGGCGCCCAGGGTGCCGGCCGCGCGAAACGCGGCGAGCGAGTTCTCCGGCTCGCGCGCCGACGCGCCGCGGTGCGCGATGACGAGCGCCCGGCTCACTTCACCAGGCTGTCCGCCTTCTTCGGCTCGATCCAGCCCAGCTCTTTCTCTATGGCGTGCACGGTGGCGTAGTGCTCGGGCTGCGGCAGCATCGTCTTGAGGTACGCCTGGTACGTCGCCGCGTCGGTGATCGGCTCGCCCTCGACGCTGTACAACTTGTGGGCGTGCACGCCGATCTTGCGGTTGAACCGCGTGTCGGGGACCTTGAGCTGGCGCTCCCGCTCCGGGATGAAGAGGTTGAGCCGCTCGACCAACTTGGTGATTTCCTGGCGATACAATTCGCGACTGTACTCATTGAGCTTTGGCTTCTCGGGCTCCGTCTGGTTCTCCCGCTCGTCGTAGCGCCCCTTGAGGCCCCACACGTACGCCCAGTGGGCGGACGACGAATTGTCGGTGCCGAACAGGTCGAACGCCGTGGGAATCCACTTATAGAAGAAGCGCTGGATCACTTCGGGAGGCATTTTCCCGGCCTTCACAATCCGCAGCAAGCCGTTGTTTCCGGTCCCCAGATGGTAGGACTCCTCCTTGAGCATGGGGATCATCGAGCGCGACAGCGGATCGAACGCCGAAGTGGAGAGCATCGTGAGCTGGAACTTGCCGTCGCGATCGATGAACTGCGTATAGGTGAAGAAATCGAGCCAGTTGTCGACCAGCTCGTTGAACGAGCCGAGCAGCCGCTCCCCGTCGTCGGCGCGGCGCTCCAGCAGCTTCGCGGCCTCGCGCTTGCCTTCGTCCCCGAAGTGGGCGCACAAGAGGTACGACATCTGCCAGCCGTGCCGCATCTCCTCGGTCATCACCCGCATCAGCGAGAGCAGGTCGTAGTCCGAGGGCGCGTGCTGCAGCAGGGTCCGCTGCTGCTCCACCGACGCGAACTCGGTATCACCCTGATACACGATGAGGTTGAGCAGCGCGTCGCGGATCCGCTGGTCGGGGATGTGCATCACGGTCGGCCACTTACGCTGGCCTTTGTAATGGCCGAACTCGATGTGCGGCACTTCCTGGTCCCCGAACTTCGCCTCGAACTTGAAGTTGCGAAGCTCGCCTTGGGGCAGGCCGATCGAGTCCTGCCAGTAGCGGAAGTAGTCGATCCATTCGTCGAAGTTGCCGAGCTTGCGGACCATCAATGGCTCCTCTTGGACAGCGCCGCCCCGATGCGCTGACGCGCCTCGGGGGTGGTGAACAATTCGTTTTGCTGCGCGATCTCCAGATCGAGCGTCGATGCGAGCGACCTCCCCTCGCTCGCGTACAGCGCCTCCTTGGCCCGCCGGACGGCCGCGGGGGGTTGGTTCGCCCACAGCTCGGCTGTGCGGCGGGTCTCCGTCGCGAGCTCGGCGTGCGGCACGACCCGGTCGAACAGGCCGAGCGCCAGCGCCTCGTCAGCCGGGACCATGCGCGCGCTCCACACGAGCTCGAGCGCCCGCGAGGTACCGACGAGCCGCGGCAGGAAGAAGCTCCCGCCCCAGTCGGGCACGAGCCCCAGCTTGTGAAACACCTGTCCGATCGACGCTTGATCGGAGGCGATGCGGTAATCGCAAGCGAGCGCCAGATTCGCCCCGCCTCCCGCCGCGGGCCCGTTCACGGCCGCCAACACCGGCTGTGGTGCGGAGCGGATGGTCAGCGTCACTTCCTTTCCGGCAGCGACCAGGGAGTGGCCGTCCGTCTCGAGCACGCTCAGGTCTGCACCGGCACAGAACGCCCGGCCCGCGCCGGTGAGGACGATCACGCGCACGGCGTCGCTGCCCGCCAGCATGCGCAGTGCCTCGTGCAGCTCCTGGCACTGCTCCGCATCGAACGCGTTCAACTTCTCGGGCCGGTTCAGCGTCACCGTCCCGATCCCGGCGGCGATCTCCACCATCACACGGTCGTAGGCGGCCATTTAGCTCCGCTCCACGATCAGGGCGATGCCCTGGCCGACCCCGATGCACATAGTCGCTAAACCGTAGCGCGACTTCGTTCGGCGTAGGGCGTGAACCAGAGTCGTCAGGATGCGAGCGCCGGTGGCGCCCAGCGGGTGGCCGAGCGCGATCGCGCCGCCGTAGATGTTGACGCGCGCGGGATCGAGCTTGAGCTCGCGGATACAGGCGATCGCCTGGGCGGCGAACGCTTCGTTCAGCTCCACCAGATCGATTTGACCGATCGACAGTCCGGCGCGCTTCAGGACTTTCTGGGTCGCCGGGATCGGCCCGAGCCCCATACAGCTCGGATCCACGCCCGCCACCGCCGTAGCGATCACCCGTGCCAGCGGTGTCGACGTCCCCTGTCCTCCCCCGTCTTTCCCCGTCAGCAGTAACGCGGCGGCCCCGTCGTTGATCCCGCTCGAACTGGCCGCCGTCACCGTGCCGTCCTGCTTGAATGCCGGCTTCAGCTTCGCCACCGCCTCGAGCGTGGTGCCGAGGCGAGGGTACTCGTCCTTTGAGAAGGTGGTGCCGTCGGGAAGCGGAACCGACACGAGCTCGTCGGTGAAAACGCAGTCCTTGAGCGCGCGCTCGGCGCGCCGCTGGCTCTCCAGCGCGAAGGCGTCCTGCTCGGCGCGGCCGATCCCGTAGCGCTCGGCGACGACTTCGGCCGTCTCTCCCAGCGAAATCGTCCATTCCTTCTTGAGGCGGGGATTCGTGAAGCGCCACCCGACCGTCGTGTCGGCGATCTCGGGAGCCGTGCGGCTCCAGGCGGCCCCTGGCTTGAGCATCACGTACGGCGCGCGGGTCATGCTCTCCACGCCACCCGCGATGAACACCTCTCCCTCGCCCGCCTGCGATTGTCCTCGCCCGCCTGGTTGGTGCACCCGAGGATCACGTCGTCGATCGAGCGCGGGTCGATGCCGGAGCGCTCCACCACGGCTTTGATCGGAATCGCGGCGAGATCGTCCGCTCGTAGGCCCGCCAGGCTTCCGCCGTGCTTACCGACGGGAGTGCGCAGTGCCGTATAGAGGTACGCGCCGGTCACAGGCCGATCCACACCGTTTTCGTCTCGGTGTAGTTGTCGAGGGCCTCGCGGCCGAGATCTCGTCCGAACCCGGAAAACTTGTAGCCCCCGAAGGGCGCCGCGGGATCGTAGAAGTTGTAAGTATTGACCCACACCGTGCCGGCCTTGATCGCCCGGGCGACGCGGTGCGCCTTTTGGACGTCCTTCGTCCAGATGCCTGCGGCCAGGCCGTACAGGGAGCGGTTCGCGAGGCGGATCCCCTCCTCCTCGTCGTCGAATGTCAGCACCGCCAGGACGGGGCCGAAGATCTCCTCGTCCACGATCTTCATCCCCGGCTGCGCGGCGTCGAAGACGGTCGCCTCGACGTAGTAGCCCTTGCCGTTCACGGTGGCGGGCTTGCCGCCGGCGATGAGCCGTGCTCCCTCTTTTTGCCCGGCCGCGATGTAGGACAGCACCGTCTCCTGCTGCCGCTTCGAGACCACCGCGCCCAGCCGGGTGTTCTTGTCGAACGGATCGCCGGGGGTGAGCTTCTTGGCCCGCTCGGCGAGCTGCTCCACGATCTGGTCGTGGACCGCCCGTTCCACGAGCAAGCGCGAGCCCGCCGCGCACACCTCGCCTTTACCGTAGAAGATTCCCGTCTGCGCGCCGCGCACGGCGGCGCTGAGATCGGCGTCGGCGAAGATGATGTTGGGGCTCTTGCCGCCGAGCTCGAGTGTCACCCGCTTCACGGTCGCCGCGGCTTCGCGCATGATCCACTGGCCGACCTCGGTCGACCCCGTGAACGCGATCTTGTCCACCCCCGGGTGCCGCACCAGCGCCGCCCCGGCGACCGCGCCGGGCCCGGGCACCACGTTCAGAGCGCCGGCCGGAAACCCGGCCTCGACCGCGAGCTCACCCAGCATCAGGGCGGTGAGCGGCGTCTCGTGCGCCGGCTTGAGCACCACGGTACATCCGGCCGCCAGTGCCGGGGCGACCTTCCAGGAGGCGAGGTTGAGCGGGAAGTTCCACGGCACGATCGCGCCCACGACGCCCACCGGCTCGCGCAGCGTGTAGGTGAAGAAGTTGCCGTTCACGGGAAGGGTGTCGCCCGTGAGCTTGTCCGCCCAGCCCGCGTAGTAGCGGAAGGTCTCGATCGCCATCGCGACGTCGATCTTCGACTCGAACAGCGGCTTGCCGTTGTTCTTCGTCTCGACGTCGGCCAGGTCCTTGGAGCGCTGCTCGAGCAGGTCGGCGAGCCGGTAGAGCAGGGCGCCGCGTTTGCGAGCGGGGAGCTCGCGCCACTGCTTCGATTCGAGGCAGGCGCGCGCGGCCCGGACCGCCGCGTCGATTTCCGCCTCGCCCGCCTCGGCCACTTCGGCGAGCGGCTCCTCGGTGGCGGGGTTGGTGAGGCAGTACCGCTTGGCCGCGGCCCGCCACTCGTTACCGATCAGCAGATCGGTCTTCACCGACCCTTGAACTCCGCCACGCGCTTCTCGACGTATGCGGCGATCCCTTCCTTCGCATCGTCCGACTGGAACAGCTGTTGCTGCAGCTCACGCTCCAGCGTCAGCCCGGACTCGAACGGCACCTCGGCGCCGGATTGGACCGCCCGCTTGATCAGGCCGACCGCCTTCGACGCCTTGTGGGGTGGGGTGAACTGCTTCGCGAACAGCATCACCTGCTCCCAATAGTCGTCGGCGGGGAAGACCTCGTTCACCAGGCCCAGCTCTTTGGCCTTGTCGAACGAGAACGTCTCGCCCTTCACCATCATCTCGATCGCGCGCGTCTTGCCCACGATGCGCGCCAGCCGCTGCGTGCCGCCCGTGCCGGGCAGCACGCCGAGGTTCACCTCCGGGAGGCCGATCTTCCCCGCGTTCTCCTTCGCGAGCCGGAGGTCGCACGCCATCGCGATCTCGAGCCCGCCACCTACGGTGTGCCCGTTGAGTGCAGCGATCGTGAGCTTGGGCGTATGCTCGAGGCGGTTGAGCGTTTCGTTGGCGTGCAGGCAGAAGAAGTACTTGTAGCGCGGAGTGATGCTGTTCAGGTACGCGATGTTCGCGCCGGCCGAGAAGAACTTCTCGCCGTGGCCGCGCAGCACCACCACATGCGCGCCGTCGTCGAAGCGCGCCCGCAGGATCGCCTCGTCCAGCTGGCGCATCATCTCAAAGGTGTAGGTGTTCGCCGGCGGATCGTCCAGCTCGATGATCGCGACGCCGGCTTCGACCAGGTAATGCACCAGCGTCTTGTGCTCGGCCTTGGGTTCCGTCATCGTCGCCATGATGCGTCAGCCTCCCTGTACCGTGGAGCGCGCTTCGGCGAAGCCGCCGATGAAGATGCGCGCGATGAGCCCCGCGAGGCGGTCAGGATCGATCTCGCCGGCGGGGTCGTACCAGTTATAGATCCAGTTCATCATGCCGAACAGCGCATAGGCGGCCGCGCTTCGGTCCGCCCGCGACTCGTCGGGCGCGACGTCCCGCAGCAGGCCCTCGAGCAAGTCCACGTAGCGTCGCTTGATCGCGTTCACCTTGCGCTGGCGCTCGCCCGCGAGCGAGTTCGCCTCGTGCGACAGCACCTTCATCTCGGCGAGGTTCGCGGCGAAGAACGTCACATGGTGGCGGATGAACAGCTGGAGCCGCTCGACCGGGTCGGTGGCGGCGCGGAGCGCCTGCTCGGCGCCGGCGAGCACCCGCATGAAGCAGCGCTCCTGGATCAGGGCGAGCAGCTCGGCCTTGCCGCGCACGTAGTAATACATCCCGGCGAGCGACATCCCGCTCGCCGCCGCGAGATCGCGCATCGTGGTAGGGTGATAGCCCCGTTCGGCGAACACCGTCGCCGCCCGGGCCAGCAAGTGCTCCAGCCGCTCGTCGTAGGGGCGCATGAGTTCGAACGCTTGTTCGAATTCCGAATGCTACTCACTGGCACGGGGGACTTCAAGGGGCTGGAGGTTGTGGAGGGGTGGAGGTCCGGACGGCTCGATAAACCTCCACAACCTCCACCAGCCTCCAGCAGCCTTAATATTCGCCTCATTCCCTGGTCCACCATCCGGAGCGTCAT
Organism: Gemmatimonadetes bacterium 13_1_20CM_4_69_16; assembly: GCA_001919865.1. Classification (GTDB taxonomy): domain Bacteria; phylum Gemmatimonadota; class Gemmatimonadetes; order Gemmatimonadales; family GWC2-71-9; genus 20CM-4-69-16. The sequence continues at coordinate 31,839 of MNIR01000064.1, forward strand.
GCCCCAAGCCGAGCCCGTCGCCGCGGTTCCGACCGATGCGGCGCTGATCGCCGCCTGGCAGGGCGGGGACGAGCAGGCCGCGGCCGAATTGGTCCGCCGGCACGCCCGAGCGCTGGCGCGGTTTCTCTCCGGCGCCGGCGCACTCGAGGCGGATCTCGACGATCTGGTGCAGGAGACGTTCATTCGAGCGTTCCGCGCCGTCGGTCGGTTCCGGGGCCAATGTCGCTTCCGCACCTGGCTCCTGACGATCGGCGGGAACGTGCTGAAGGACGCGGCGCGTCGAGCGAAGCGGTCCCGCGCCGTGCCGCTGGGCGAAGACGTCCGCGCGACCGACGGAGACCCGCACGAGCGCGCCGTGGCGGGCGAAGCGGAGGGGCGCCTCCGGCAAGGGCTCGAGCGGCTGTCGCGGATGCAGCGTGAGGTGTTTCTGCTCCGCGCCCAGCAGGGGCTCGATTATGAGGAGATCGCCGCGGCGTTGGAGACCTCGCCCGGTGCCGCGCGCGTGCATTATCACCACGCCGTCAAACGGCTGAAGGAGTACCTGTCTTGAACAGTCATGAATTGCCAGACGCCAAGTTGCAAGAGCTCGCACAGCGGCTCGGCGTGGGCGCCGCCGAGCGGCTGGACGTCGAGCGCACCGCGCAGGCAGTGGTGACGCGGCTGCGCGACGCGCCGCCACTGACCGTGACCGCACGCCTTGGAATACAGCCCGCGTGGCTCAAGATCGCCGCGGCGGTCCTGCTGCTGCTGGGCGCGGGACTCGTGACGCGGGGACTGCGGCACGAGCCCAGGATGACGAGCACCCTGGTCGGGTCGGTGGCTGAGGACCTGAGCGACCTCACGCCTCCCCAGCTGCGCGAGACGATCGCCTCGCTGGACCTGCCGTGGGGTCAGGAGAGTTGGCCCGTCGATACGGGACTGGAGGGGCTGAGTGCCGACGAGTTGCGGGCGCTGCTGCGCGCGCTGGAGGGTTGACGTGATGAAGCGGTTCCTGTGGGTGCTCCTGCTCGTGACGGCCGCGCCGGCGCTGCCGGCCCAGAATCCCCCGGACTCGAGCGACGAGGTCGAGGCGCAGCAGCTGCGCCAGCAGATCCGCGAACGCTGGAGTCAGCGGGTCCGCCAGGACCTGAGCTTGTCGGACGAGCAGGCGGCGAAGCTGCAGGCGACCGAGCAGAAGTTCATGCAGCAGCGGATCGGCCTCGCCCAGCGGCAGCGGGACATTAACGAAGCGCTGCGCGGGCAACTCCAGCCCGGCGTGGCCGCGAACCCGGACAGCGTGCGACGCCTCATGGACGGTCGGGACCGGAACCGCGCCGCCCTCGCCCAGGTCGAGCGGGACGAGGACAAGGAGGTCGGAGGGTATCTCACCCCGGTGCAGCACGCGCGCTATCAAATGATGCGGGAGCAGCTGCGGCGGCGCATTCAGGAGATCCGCGAGCAACGGCGGGCGCGCGTCCAGGGGAGGGGGGGAGCACCACGGCCCGGCGCGGCGCACCCGCGTCCGGCCAAGCCGCCGCGCCGCCGGCCCTAGCCGGCGCCGTCGATCAGCCCGAGTGGCCTATTCGCAGCCGCAGGGCGGCGTCGCGGGCGCGCAGGATCGCACGAGCGGCCGGCGTGTCCGACAGCAGCTCAAACACCCGCCAGTGCGAGTCGGACCACGCAATCACAAACGCCTGTTTGCAGGCGGGGCAGCGCATGCTGACGGCTTGTTCCGGCAGCGCAGCCCGGGCCGAGCAACGCGGGCACACACCGTACCGCGAGCCCCAGTCGGCCGGCGGACTCGCGCCGCCGCGCAGCCGGGGCACTACGGACCACATACGAGGCCGAACCGGGAGCACTTGCAGGAAGGGACGCGGTACGGAGAGCGGCTGCCCGTGGACCTCGAGGACGGCTTCAGCGGTGCTGAGCTGCAGCACACGGTACCAAGCCCCGCGACGCAGGGGACATTGCGTTCGCGCCCTGACCCTGGCCCATTGTTCTAATTGAGGCATTGGCGCCCTCCGAGGGGCCGCAAGTGGCTAAGGCGAAGGGCGCGGCGGTGCTGCCAGCCCATTGGACACACGATCTCGATCCGTGGGCGCGGGGGATGTGATATGGGACACTCTAGCGCCGCTCACTCGATCAGGCAAGCACACTCTCACGGCTGAGCCGCACAAGCTGTCAACGGGAGTCCCGCTCGTGCCATCGAGCAGGTAACTTGACGCTCGTGCGGGGGGGCCCGAGTGGCGGAATGGCAGACGCAGGGGACTCAAAATCCCCCGGGGGCAACCCCGTGAGAGTTCGACTCTCTCCTCGGGCATGTCGATTCCCTGTCCCGCAGACCTCTTGAGGGGTACGACATCCGCTACTATGCGCCCATCCCCGTGGTCAACGCACCTAGTCGGCGCCGTCCTGCTGTGCGGAGCGGTCCTGGCGTGTGGATCCCGCAGACGGGACGACGCCTTCCTCGCCAGCCGCGTACCGGTGGACCGCCTCGACTCCGTGCTCGGCGCAGCCGACAGCGTGCATCTGCGGCTCGCCGACGCTCGCACGCTGCTGGGGGTCGTGGCGGAGAGCGACTTCGCCGCGAACCTACCTCATGATACGATGAGCATTGCGGAGATCGTGGCGTGGGGCCGCGCCCAGCACGTGCAGCGCGACAGTGTCGCTGCCGCGGCGGCCGCGGCGCGGCGGGTGCGTGAGGAGGAGCTGCAGCGGCATCTCGATTCGCTGCTCGCCGTAACGGTCGTCAGCAAGAGCTATCTCCCGAAAGACCCCGACATGGAGCGGTTCCAAGACTATATCTCGCTGACGTTTGCGTATCACAACAAGGGAAGGAAGGCGATCCGCGCCTTCCAGGGTGACGTGGCCTTCATCGACACCTTTGGAGACTCGATCTACAGCGCCCATCTCAAGGTGGACCGGCCGCTGGCCCCGGGGCAGACGCGCCAGGAGCCGGGGCGGATCATCAAGTACAATCCGTTCCGAACCGAGCACGAGCGACTGCGCAACACGCCGCTGAGCAAGCTCAAGGTGATCTGGCACGCGAGCGACGTCGTCTTCGCTGACGGCAGTCGCGTCAGCCTGGACTCGCTTCCGTAGACGCGCCCGGCGTGACCCGGGCCACGGCGCCCGCACGGTGGACCGGCTATTGTGCGGCGGCCTAGCGACTTGGCCCCACCACACCCGAGGCAGCGCGATGCAGACCTTTCAGTGGGCCCGCTTAAAGGAAAACGTCAAGACGCCGCTGCGCCGCGGCGCGTGGTACCGCATTGTCAAGCTTACTGCGACCGAAGCAACGCTCGACGTGAAGGGCAAGCCGGTGGCTCTCCCGCGAGGCGAGCTCCAGCTGTCGCCCACCGCGGCGCTGCGCTGGACCGTCGTGCCGGCACCGAAGAACGCGCCACGCTTTCCCGCCACCTGGGGCGCGAAGTACGCAGTGTGCCCGAACTGCCGGGACCGCGCTCAGCTCGAAGGCCAGCCGGCCAACATGCGCTGCCACCGCTGCAACGGATTGTTTGAGATCGCCTGGAACGAGCTCTACCTCGCCAGCGCGTAGGACCCGTGGACTAACGGCCGGCTATCTCGCGGGGGCGCTCCCGGTCGCCGAGATGACGTCGAATGCAGCGCTCGTCGCGCCCGTCGCTCCCGGCGCCGTCGCGGTCAGCGTGTAGCCCGTCCCGGCCTTGTTGACGCTCAGATCCCCGAACAGCGCGATGCCATTGACCGGTGCCACGGACTTCGTGCCGCCGAGTGTCCCGCCGACCGGATTGGTCCCGATCGCAACGGTCACGCTCGCTGTGAAGCTCGTGTCCGGATTGCCCAGCGTGTCTTGTACCTGGACTTGGACCGCCGGGGTCATCACGTTACCCGCCGTGACATTGCTGGGCTGGACCCTGAAGACCAGCACATCGCTCCCCCCACCACCGGTGTGGCCGATGGCGATGCCGCGGTTGCCGGCCAGCTCCGGGCCGGCGCACGCAACGCTGCCGGCGGCGACGAGGGCGACGCCGAGGTAGATGAGTCTCATCATCAGTATGTGTACGCCCGAGCCACGGGCAATGTTCACGTCTTCGCCGGCTTGTAGAAGGTCCCGTAGGCCGCGAGTGCTCGCGCCACGCCCTTGTCCACTTCTCCCGCGATGTACTCTGCAAGATTGCCGGCCCGGCCGGCGATCGCCGCGGCCCCCGCCGGCCGGTCGCCGGGCTTGAGCCCGCGATACCGGTCGCCGAGGCCGGCGCCCACGGCGTCGAGCACCCACGGCTTCATCTCCACAGTGGCCTTCGTGACGATCACGCCGCGAACCGTGCCGTCCGGCGTGAAGCCCACGGCCACCTCAATCGGCCCGTGCGGAGTGTCCACGCGCACGAACTCCAGCGAGCCGACCACGGTGGACCCCGTTTTGCCGCCGTAGAAGGTCAGCACGCCGTCCTCGGGACTCCAATCGACCGCCAGGTGCAGCCGGTGTGCGTCGGAGTTGCTCAAGTGCACTTCGCGCGCGAAGTAGGCTTCCGCTCCCGGCAGCAGCGCCAGTACTGCATCGGGACGCTTCACCAGCACGACGGCCGGTGTGATATGGAGAACTGCGGCAATTGCCGCCGCGCGAAACAACAGGTTCATCGGTCAACTCCTCTCCCGTGAAAACCACATCTGTTGGACAGCGAGTGCCGCGACCACGAGATAGCCCGCGCCCATCGCCCATCCCCCGATGAGCGTGACGATCGCGAAGCGCGGAGAGGCGAACTTGGTGAGCCACATCCCGGCAAAGTCGAGCCATGGGGCGGCAAACAGCAGGGTGATGAGGCCGAAGGCACGCCCGCGCGGGAGCGAGAGGCCCACCACGACCAGGGACAAGGCGGCCGCGAAGATCCCGTACATCGGGACGTGCACATGGGTGTCTTGGATCAGCAGGTCGGTATCGACCGCGTGGACCTCGGGGCGGGCGAACTCGGCCATGGACATCGGGTGCTCCACCGTCATGGTGGTCTCGGGCGGCATCGTCATCGACATCTCGCGTCCCGCGTAGGTGGCGGCGACCCGTTTCGGCGTGAACCCGGCATACAACGCGACCATCAGGGCCCCGAACACGTAGGACAGGCCGAAGGTCGCAAGCAGACACGTGACGAGCCACTTGATGCGGGCGTCCGCGCGTCGCAGGTCGTACAGCATGGAGCTCCTCCGCCTAGAAGATGTACACGAGCTCGAGTACGGCCTTCGTGTCGGAGCCCTGCAGCGCCCCGGACGCATCCGTGAAGAACGGCTGTGACGACCAGTCGGCGCGGACGGCGCCGCGCAGGGCGATCTGCGGCAGGTGGAACCGCGTGTGCTCGATATTGCTGAAGATGCCCTCGCTGGCGCTCGAGAAGTACCACATCGGGCCCACCGTCACGGAGCGCAGGATTTGCGACGTCCCAGTCAGGAGTCCGTCGCTGTCTTCCATCTGGTCGTAGCGCGCGGCGAGGCCGAGGTTGCGCGTAACGCGCCAGAATGCGGTGGCGGCGACGCCGCGCCACGTCAGCGCGCCGGCCCCACCATTCTGCTCCCGGCCGGCGTTCAGCTCGGCGCCGACGATCAGGCGCCCGCGGTCCACAGTGAGATCGCTGGAGAAGAGGGACCGCTGGTGCGCATCGGTCGCGTCCCGCTCGGGCCCGTAGGCGCCCGTGACGCCCAGCGTCACCCACGGCATCGGGATCCACTGGGCTCGGGCGAGCGCGGTCTTGCCGCGATTGTTGTCGGTTACGACATCCCACCCGTTGGCGGCGGCAGCCCACACGTCGAGCCGCGGTGAGGCGGTGTAGTGCACCTGGACGCCGGTGAGCTTGCTGGGCCGGGCGTAGGTGAAGTTGAAGGAATTGGTAGCGATGAGGTTCAAGGGCTCGTCGTCGCGCTCGAACCCGATCGGCGCGTCAAATCGGCCGAAGGCCAGGGCCCAGCGGTTGGCGTGCTGCGGCGTCCAGCTCACGAGCAGGTTGTCGATGTCGGTGGACGCCACACCGCCATCCAGCGCCGTGGTCAATTGTGCGAACAGGTAGGCGCTGCCGACCGGCTTGAATAGGCTCAGCCCGATTTTGCCGGCCGTGAACGTATTGGCGCGGGCGACGCGACCGTAGTCGGCGCGCCCCACCGCGAAGCCCGTGACGGTGACGGGCGGCGGTTCCTCGAACGTGACCACCCGCTCCTGCGCCGCGGCGCTGATCGCCACGCCGCAAACCAGAACGCTGCACAGTGCACTGCGCATAACGCTCCTCCCGAAGTTGTAGGCTGACGGAACTACCGGATCAGCTCACGCCAGGGCGTTCGGAGGAGGCGATTCGGGAGCGAAGGACGGGGAAGGGGGAAGCGGGAACGGGGCAGGGTACGAGGCGCAGCGCAGCACTACCGCCATGACGGGCCGCGCCACGAGCGCCGCCGGCACGGCGGGCGACATGACCAGGTCCGATCCCCCGGTCATCTCGCCGCAGAAACACGGGCCGTTGCTGGGCGCGCCCGCGTGACCGCCGTGCGCGTGGTGCGCCTGGTGGTGCCGGCAGGCGATCAGGGCGTCGACCGTCGCGCCTCCGGGTCCCGCCGCGAGCCAGCAGGCGGCGGCGAGTGCGTAGGCGGTGAGCGTGGCGACGCGTCGCATGGCTGCAAGTCTATGCGCGCTCGTTCGGCTGGCGCAACCCCGGCTGGGCCGTGTAGACTGCACCCCCTATGGGCGACCGCATCGACTTCCGGGACGGCCGCTGGGTGGTGCCCGACCGGCCGGTGATCCCGTTCATCGAGGGCGACGGCACCGGGCCCGACATCTGGCGCGCCTCCCGGCGCGTGTTCGACGCCGTCATCGAGCGGGTCTCCGGAGGCAAGCGCCGCGTGGAGTGGCTGGAGGTGCTGGCGGGGGAGAAGGCGTTCCAGCAGACGGGCAGCTGGCTGCCGGAAGCGACGCTCGAGGCCATCCGCAGTCACCGCGTCGCGATCAAGGGCCCGCTCACGACCCCCGTCGGCGGCGGGATCCGCTCGCTCAACGTCGCCCTGCGCCAGCTGCTCGACCTATACGCGTGCATCCGCCCGGTCCGCTACTTCGTGGGCGTGCCCAGCCCGATGCGGGAACCCGAGAAGCTCGACGTCGTGGTGTACCGCGAGAACACCGAGGATGTCTACACCGGGGTCGAGTACGCGGCGGGGACCCCGGAGGCGAGCAAGCTGCTCGCGTTCCTGCGCGATCAGTTCGGCGCCAAAATCCGCGACGGCAGTGCGCTCGGCATCAAGCCGATGTCGCGGTTCGGCACCCAGCGCCTCGTCGCGAAGGCGATCGAGTACGCGATCAAATCGCACCGCCCATCGGTGACGCTGGTGCACAAGGGGAACATCATGAAGTTCACGGAGGGCGCCTTCCGGGAATGGGGGTACGAAGTCGCGCGCGAGCGGTTCGGGGACGAGACGATTCCCGAGAGCGCGGCGGTCAAGGGGGCACCCGACGCCGGCAAAGTGATCGTCAAAGACCGCATCGCGGACTCGATGTTCCAGCAGGTGCTGCTGCGCCCCGAGGAGTACTCGGTGCTCGCGACGCCCAACCTGAACGGCGACTACCTCTCCGACGCGTGCGTCGCGCAGATCGGCGGGCTGGGCATGGCGCCGGGCGGCAACGTGGGCGACGGGTACGCGGTGTTCGAGGCAACGCACGGCACGGCGCCGAAGTATGCCGGGCTCGACAAGGTGAACCCCGGGGCCGTGATCCTCTCCGGCGCCATGATGTTCGAGGAGCTGGGCTGGACCGATGCAGCGGACGCGATCGTGCGGGGGCTGTCCGGCGCGATCGCGGCGCGTTGCGTCACCTACGACCTGGCGCGCCAAATGCCCGGCGCCACCGAGGTCTCGACCTCCCGGTTTGCCGAGTGCATTATCGAGCATGTCTGAGATGAAGAGCACGTTGGTCACCGCGCCGCTCGCCCAGATCGAAACGCCGTTGCTCGCGATAGCGCTCGCCCAGGGTTCCACCCTTCCCAAGTCGCTCGGCGAGCTCGACCGAGCGGCCGGGGGGGGGGGCGTGCTCGCGCGCGCCGTTGCGAGCGGGGACTTTAAAGGAAAGCGCGACGAGTCGCTGCTCGTGTACCCGGGCGGCGGCAAGGCCCAGCGCATCCTCCTCGTCGGGCTCGGGAAGGGCGCCGAGGTGACCCGCAGCGCCATCCGGCGCGCCGCGGCGGTCGCGGCGAAGCGGACCCGCGGGCTAGGGGGGGCAGGCGCGACGCAGTTCGCGTTCGCCGTGGCGTCGGAAGCACGCAATCAGGTCGCGCCCCGGGACCTGGGACAGGCGATTGTGGAAGGTGCCGCGCAGGGCGCGTGGGTGTTCACCGAGCTCAAGGCCGCGCCGGAAGACCCGAAGCCGGAGGTCGAGGCGGTGGCGGTCGTGTGCGACCCGCCGGAAGCCACGGAGGCAGCGGCAGGCCAGAAGGTCGGCGACGCCGTCGGGGCGGGGCACCAGCTCGCCCGCTACCTCCAGATGCAACCCGGCAACGTGTGCACGCCGAGCTATCTCGCCCAGCGGGCGAAGCAGCTCGCCGAGGCCTACGGGTTCGGCCTCACGGTGCTCGACCGGGCTGCGCTGCAGCGCGAAGCCATGGGCGCGCTGCTCGCCGTGGCACAGGGCACTGCAGAGGAGCCGCGTTTTATCGTGCTCGAGTATCGCGGCGGGGGCGAGGCGCCGCCGGTGGCGCTCGTGGGCAAGGGCGTCACGTTCGACGCGGGCGGCATCTCGATCAAGCCGGCCCAGAACATGGAAGACATGAAGTTCGACATGTCAGGCGCGGCCGCCGTGCTCGGCACCTTCGAGGCGCTCGGCCGGCTGAAGCCGAAGCTCAACGTGACGGGCCTGATCCCATCCACCGAGAACCTTCCGTCGGGCACGGCGGTGAAGCCCGGCGACGTCGTCAAGAGCCACCTGGGCAAGACGATCGAGATCATCAACACCGACGCCGAGGGCCGGCTCATCCTGTGCGACGCACTATCGTACGTGCGGCGCTTCAAGCCAGCCGCCGTGCTGGACGCGGCGACCCTCACCGGCGCGGTCGTGGTGGCGCTGGGCCACGCAGCCATCGGCGTGATGGGGAACGACGAGGCGTTGATCGGCGAGGTGCGCGACGCAGGCGAGCGCGCGGGCGAGCGCTGCTGGCCGCTGCCCCTGTGGGACGACTATCGCGAGCTGCTGAAGTCCGACATCGCGGATATGAAGAACTCCGGTGGGCGCGGGGCCGGCACGATCGCCGGCGGCTGGTTCTTGCGCGAGTTCGCCAACGGGTTCCCCTGGGTCCATCTCGATATCGCGGGCACGGCGTACACCGAGGGCGAGGTACCCCACCAGGCGAAGGGCCCCACGGGCATCGGGGTCCGGCTCTTCAGCGAATTCATCCTGAAGCGCGCGGGGGCGTGACCCGCGGTCTCCTCGGCGCGGCCGCCCTGCTCGCGCTCGCAGGAGGAGCCGTCGCCCAGGTCGACACGACGGCGCGCGATACCACGGCGCGGCGTGACACCACCGCCCGCCGCGACACGGTCGTGGCGTACCTCCCGGTGTTCGCCGCGCCCCGACCGGAGGGCCCGCTGCCGCGCGGCACGCGCTACTCGTTTACACCTGACTCCTTCACAATGTCGAACGCGCAGACCATCGCCGATCTGCTGGGCCACATCCCGGGTGTGTACGTGGCCCGGGGCGGCATTTACGGGCAGGCGGAAATCGCGTTCTACGGCGGCCGCGGTCCGGCCGGACTCGAGGTGTATTGGGACGGCGTGCCCTACCTCCCGATGGGGCGCGACTCGACCTACCTCGATCCGGCGCGCATCTCGATCGCGCCGCTCGAGCGGGTGGACGTGGTGGTGCTTCCCGCCACCCTGCGCGTCTATCTCGTCACCGCGCGCCAGCGCTCGACGGCGACCGCGTCCCAGGTGGGCATCGCTACGGGCCAGGTGAGCACGGCCAACTACCGCGGCTCGTACGAGCGCCGCTGGCGCTCGGGGCTCGGCCTGTCGCTGGTCGCCGACTACAACAACAACGACGGCATCGCGGGAAGCTCGAGCACCGCCTTCAACAGCGTGGACCTCTGGCTCAAGGCGGAGTTCCTCCCTTCCGCCAAGCTCGGCGCGTCCTATCAGCTGCTCAACTCGACCTGGAAACGGAGCGGGTCCGACCCGGCGGGGCTCACCGATCGGTTCGACTTCCAGCGGCGCGACGGGATCTTCCGACTGTTCCTCGCCCGGCGCGGCGACGGACTGGGGCCGCGGCTGGATCTCACGTTCGCCACCGCCAACGCCAGCAAGGACACCGCGGTGACGCGGCGCTCGCTCTCGCAGGGCATTCTGGCGGTGGGCAGCGCGTGGGGGCACGGGCACGTGCGGGTGACGCTGCGGTCGCAGGACGAAGCTCGGCCGTGGCAGCTGGAGGCGTCGACGGCGTGGGTCCCGGTTCGGCCGCTGACGCTCGCCGCCGATGCGCGTCACGCGCGCTACAGCTCCTCGCGCACCGGCGATCGCGTGCACGTCGCCGCCGGCCTCGCGCTGCCGCTCGGGCTGTCGGCCCATGGGGACGCCGTCTGGGCGCGCGACCTGCAGGCCCCGACGCTCGCCAGCGACACCGCCCAGAAGACGGTCGACGTGTCGGGCGCCGTGCGCTGGGACGGGCGTCGGGCCGCGATCGAGGTCGGTTTGGCGCGACGCGACCCGTTCGCCCCGGTCGGGCGTCCCGCGGGGCTCAAACCGTTGGGCAGCCTGCGCGCCACGCCGGCGACGCGGTACTTCACCGTCCACGGCGCGCTCGAGCCGCTGCCGGGACTCCACTTGGCCGGTTGGTATTTCCAGCCCGCCGTCACAGGCGGCGACGACTTCGAGCCGCCCTATCATGCGCGCGTCTCGGCCACGTTCTACTCCAAGTTTTGGCGCGTGTACAAGAGCGGCATCTTCGCGTTGCGTGGCGAGCTCGCCATGGAGTCGTGGACCCGGGGTACGGCGGGACGGGACACGCTGGGCAACGTCCAGTTGCTGCCGGGCGCGACCTTCCTCGAGACCAACGTGGAGGTGCGGATCGCGGGCGTCACGATCTTCTGGATTCAGCGCAACATGAACGGGATGCGGGCGAGCTATACTCCCGGACTCGACTACCCGCGGCGCTATCAGTTCTACGGCGTGCGCTGGCTATTCACCAATTGACGGCGCGCCGTCGACACGCTGAAGCGTGGGGACTTTGCTGCATTGACCTAAGTCATTCGGCTAGCTAAACTTAAAGTCTGTGCCGCGAAGCATGACGGGGTTCGGTTCGGCCGACGGCAAGGTGCTCGGCGGGCGGCTGCGGATCGAGATCCGCACCGTGAACCATCGCTATTACAATCCCCAGTTCAAGCTGCCGTTCGAGCTCGCCGGGATCGAGGCGCCGCTGCGGGAGCGGCTGCGGCAACTGCTCGAGCGGGGTCACGTGGCGGTGTCGGCGCGTTGGCTCGAAGCGCCCCAATCGGAGGGGGCGATCGCCGTGGACCTCACGCGCGCTCGTCAGGTGGTGGCCGCCGCGGCAGAGCTCAAGAAGAAGCTCAAGCTCAAGGGCGCCGTCGACCTCGCTTTCGTGGTGCGGCAACCGGACGTCTTGTCGGTGCAGAGCGACGGCGCCACAGCGGCGGGGTGGAGCGACGTGGAGCCGATCGTGGAGCACGCGGCGGCCGAAGTGCGAGCGACCCGGGCCCGCGAGGGAGCGGCTTTGGCGGCGGAGCTGGTGGGGCGGCTCGACGCGCTGGCGGCGGGCGCGGGGGCGATCGCTCAACGCGCGCCGGCGCGACTCGAAGCGGAGCTGGCGCGCCTCAAGCGGGCAGTGGCCGAGCTCGCGGCCGGCGTCCCGGTGGACGAGCAGCGGCTCGCGGTCGAGATCGCGCTGATGGCGGACCGCGTGGACATCACCGAGGAGCTGGTGCGCCTGCGGACGCACCTCGCCGCGTGCCGGGAGACCCTGGCGCGTGACGGGGCGGTCGGCAAGCAGCTCGGTTTCCTCGCGCAGGAGCTGTTGCGCGAAGTGAATACCATCGGGTCGAAAGCGAACGATGCCGCGATCACTCAGACCGTGATCGCGATGAAAGGCGAGCTCGAGAAGTTCCGGGAGCAGCTCGAGAACCTGGAGTGACGCCGCGGGTGGTCGTGCTCGCCGCCCCCTCGGGCGGTGGCAAGACGACCATTGCGAACGAGCTGCGGCGGCGGCGCCCAGACATCTTCGGGTACTCGGTCTCGGCTACTACGCGGAAGCCGCGGGCGGGAGAACAAGACGGCGCGGCGTATCACTTCCTCACGCGAGAGGAATTCCGGCGCCGCGTCCAGGCGGGCGATTTTCTGGAGTGGGCCGAGTATGCGGGCGAGCTGTACGGCACGTTGCGGGCCGAAGTCGAGCGCGTACTCGCGAGTGGGCGGCACGTGGTGCTCGACATCGAGGTGCAGGGCGCCCAGCAGGTTCGGAGGGCGTATCCGCGGCCGGCGTCGGTGAGCATCTTCGTCATCCCGCCGTCACCGCGTGTACTGATCGAGCGGCTCCGCAAGCGACGCACGGAGTCCGAGCAGGAGTTACTGGAGCGGCTCGCGATCGCCGTACGAGAGGTCGAGACGGCGCGAACGGACGTGCCGACGCGCCGCGTGTTCGACCACATCCTCGTGAACGACGATCTGGACACGGCGGTGAACCGCGTCATCGAGCTCGCGGACGCGGCGGACGGAGCGAAGCCCGGTCCGGACATGACCCCGTTGCTCGCGGCGTTCGTGAAGGAACTGGAACGGGAAGCGGATCAACTCAGACAGTCTGCCAGAAGGAGTACGTGATGCGGATCGTGACGCCCAGCGAAGTGGCGACGCAAACCCAGAACAAGTACCTCGGCGTGCTCGTCGCGGCGAAGTTCGCGAAGTTCGTGAACGAGTTCCCGCGCGACCGGTCGGTGGACCTCGAGCAGAAGCTCACGACGCGCGCCCTGGACGAGCTGGTGCGGGCGCGGCTCAAGTACCGGCTGGTGCGGCGGCGGCGCCAGGAAGTCTGATGCCGTTCGCCGGCCGACACGTCGTCCTCGGCGTGTCGGGCGGGATCGCGTGCTACAAGAGCTGCACGCTCGCCCGGCGGCTCACCGAGGACGGGGCGGTGGTGGACGTCGTGCTGACGACGGCCGCCGCCGAGTTCGTGCGACCGGTCACCTTCGAGGCGCTCACGGGGCGCCCGGTCTTGACCTCCCTGTGGGAGCGGGACCGTGCGCTCGCGCACATCGGCCTCGCGAAGCGGCCCGATCTCGTGATCCTCGCTCCCGCCACCGCGCATTTGCTCGCGCGCGCCGCGATGGGCATGGCGGACGACCTGCTGACCGCCCTGCTGCTCGCCCGCTCGGGCCCGGTGCTCGCGGCGCCCGCTATGAACGACGCGATGTACGCCCACCCCGCGACCCAGGCCAACCTGAAAACGCTGGCGGCGCGCGGCTGGCATTTCGTCGGGCCCGAGGCGGGGCCGCTCGCTGAGGGACCGAGCGAGCAGCCCGGTCGCATGAGTGAACCGGAGACGATCCTCGCGACGGCGGGGCGGCTGCTCGTCGCAGGCGGCAGGCTCCAGGGCAAGACCGTCGTCGTCACGGCCGGGCCCACGCGCGAGCACCTCGATCCGGTACGCGTCCTCACCAACCCATCGAGCGGCCGCATGGGCTACGCGCTCGCCGCGGCCGCGTACGCGCGCGGCGCGGACGTGCTGCTGGTGACCGGCCCCACCGGACTGGCGTTGCCGCTCGGCGTGACGACGCATCGGGTGGAAACGACGGCCGAGATGCAGCGCGCCGTGCAGTCGCTGGTGAAGCAGGCGCAGGTCCTCATCATGGCGGCCGCGCCGGCCGACTACCGCCCCACGACGAGCGCCGCGACCAAGCGGCCGCGCAGCAACGGCAAGGTCACGCTCGAGCTCGAGGCCACGCCCGACATCCTCGCGACGCTGGCGCGCCCGAAGGACTGCGTGGTGGTAGGGTTCGCCCTCGAGGCCGGCGGCGACGGCGTTGCCAACGCGCGAAAGAAGTTGCAAGATAAGTTGCTCGACTTTGTCATCTTGAACGACGCGCTCGAGCCCGGCGCGGGGTTCGAAGTCGCCACGAATCGCGTCACGATCATCGAGAAGGGCGGCGAGCCGATCGCGCTGCCGCTCCTCTCCAAGCGCGACGTGGCGGAACAGATCCTCGACGCGGTGGAACGAGCTCTGACGTGACCGACGGGCGGGCACTGGCGCGCGAATTCCTGACACAGCAGCGGCTCCTGGGGGGCGACACCGTCGTCCTGACGGACGGCGGGACCGTCGGACCGTCGCACCAGGCGCCCCGCCCGGCGGCCCCACCCGCAACCCCCGCCGCACCGGCGACACCGTCGGACGGTCCGACTGTCCGAGCGTCCACCGCGGCGGCGGGGCTCCCACCAGCCGGAATCTCCTACGATCCCCCCGGCGGCGATCTGTTCAGCGCCGATCCGCTGCAGCAGGCGGCGTCGCTCGACGCGGTCGGTTCACTCGTCGCCGCCTGCACCAAGTGCCGCCTGTGCGAGGGGCGCGCCCATACGGTGCCGGGCGAGGGGCCGGGGGATGCGCGGCTCGTGGTGGTGGGCGAAGGCCCGGGACGAGTGGAGGACCAAACGGGGCGCCCGTTTGTGGGACAGGCGGGCGAGCTGCTCACCAAGATCCTGAGCGCGATCGAGCTGCCGCGCGAGCGAGTCTTCATCTGCAACGTGGTCAAGTGCCGGCCGCCCGAGAACCGCCTACCGCAATTCGACGAGATCGCGGCGTGCGTGCCCTACCTGTTCCGCCAGATCGACCTGGTGAAGCCGCAGGTGATTCTCGCCATGGGTGGCACGGCCGCGCAGACGCTGCTCAACACGAAGCAGTCGCTGGGCGCGCTCCGCAACCAGATCCACCGGTTCCGGGGTATCCCGGTTATCGTTACGTACCATCCGGCCGCCCTGCTCCGGAACCCCAATTGGAAGAAGCCGACCTGGGATGACGTCCGTATCGCCCGCCGTCTCCTCGTCTGAGCGCGAGTTCGCCGGCCGCCAGGCTCCGTGGAGTAATGAAGCGGAGCAGGCGGTGCTCGGCGCCATGCTGCTCGATCAGGACGCGGCCCTCAAGGCCGCCGAGGTCCTCGACGACTCGATGTTCTATCGCGAGGGCCACCGCTTGTTGTTCCGTGCGATGATCGCGCTCACGGAGCGCGGCGATGTGATCGACCCCGTCACCCTGCGCGACGAGCTGATGCGCCGCGGGGACCTGGACCGGAGCGGGGGGATGGAGTACATCGGCGCCCTCATCGACGTCGTGCCCACCGCCGCGAACATCGACTATCACGCGAGGATCGTGCGCGACAAGGCCGTGCTGCGCCGGCTGATCGAGGCCGCCACCTCGATCATCCAGGATGCGTACGACGGGCGCACGACCTCCGCCGAAACGCTCGACAACGCCGAGCACCGCGTCTTCCAGGTGGCGCAGCTCAAGCGCGCCGAGGAATTCGTCCGCCTGAAGGAGCTGATCTGGCCGACCATGGAGCGGATCGAGCAGCTCCACACGAGCCAGGGCGCGCTCACGGGGGCCGCGAGCGGGTTTACCGACCTGGACCGGCTCACCGCCGGTTTCCAGCGCGGCGACCTCATCATCATCGCCGCGCGACCATCCATGGGGAAGACCGCGCTGGCGCTCAACGTCGTTCAGCACGCGGCGATCGAGCATAATGTCCCCGTCGCCATCTTCTCGCTCGAGATGTCCAAGGAGCAGCTCGTCCAGCGGCTGCTCTGCTCGGAAGGGCTGGTCGACGCGCAACGACTGCGCCGCGGCCAGCTGCGCGACGACGACTACCCCAAGTTGGCCCGCGCGGCGGGCCTGCTCGGCACCGCGCCGATCTGGATCGACGACTCCGCCATGCTCACACCGCTCGCCATGCGCTCCAAGGCGCGCCGGCTCCGGGCCGAGCACGACATCGGCATGGTGGTCGTCGACTATCTCCAGATGATGCAGGGTCCCACCGACTCGGAGAGCCGCCAGCAGGAGATCTCGTTCATCTCCCGCTCCCTCAAGGCCCTCGCCAAGGAGCTGGACGTGCCGGTGCTCGCCCTGTCGCAGCTGTCCCGCGCGCCGGAGCAGCGCGGGGGTGAGCATCGGCGGCCTCAGCTCTCCGATCTGCGCGAATCGGGCGCGATCGAGCAGGACGCCGACGTCGTGTGCTTCATCTATCGGCAGGAGTTCTACGACGGGCCGGTGGACCCGAAGACGAACGAGAACATCGAAGGCCTGGCGGAGCTGATCGTGGGCAAGCAGCGCAACGGTCCCACCGGCAGCGTGAAGCTGTTCTTCAAGAAGGAATACACCCGCTTCGACAACTACACGCCGCGCGAGGCGCCCGTAGAGGCCGGCCGTGGGTAGGCCGCACTCGGTGTTCCGCTGCACGGACTGCGGCGCGGAGCAACCGAAGTGGGGAGGACGCTGTGAGGCGTGCGGGGCGTGGAATACGCTGGTAGAAGAGCTGGTCGGGCGGAACGTCGGAAAGCTGGAACGAGGGAAAGGTCTCCCTTCCAACGTTCCACCAGTCCGACTTTCCGAGGTGGCGGGGAGCAGGGTGGCGCGGTGGAGGACGGGTCTCCCGGAGTTCGACTTCGTGCTGGGCGGCGGAATCGTGCCGGGGTCGGTGGTGCTGGTGGGGGGCGAGCCCGGGATCGGGAAGTCCACGCTGCTGCTGCAGTGCGCGGCGCGGCTCGAGCAAGCCGGGATCGCCACGCTCTACGTCTCGGGTGAAGAGTCTCCCGACCAGGTACGGCTCCGCGCCGACCGCCTGAGGGTGGACGCCGGTCCGGTGCACGTGCTGGGCGAGACGCGGCTCGAAGCGGTGCTGCACCACGCCGCGGCGCTCGGCAGCCAGGTGGTGTTCGTCGACTCGATCCAGACGACCTATACCGAGCAGCTCGAGGGCGCCCCCGGGAACGTGGGTCAGGTGCGCGAGTGCGCCGCCCGACTCATGCGATTCGCCAAGGAAACGGGGCCGGCGGTGCTGCTGGTGGGCCACGTCACCAAGGGCGGCGGCATCGCTGGTCCCAAGACCCTCGAGCACATCGTGGACACCGTGCTGTATTTCGAGGGCGAGAGCACGCTCGACCATCGGATCCTGCGAGCGGTGAAGAACCGCTTCGGCTCGGTGGACGAGATCGGGGTGTTCGAGATGACGAGCGCGGGGCTCGAGCCGGTGGCGGATCCGGCGGCCGCCTTTCTCGCCGGCCGGGCCACGGGCGTCTCGGGCTCGGCGGTGACGGCGCTGATGGAAGGCACACGCCCGCTGCTGGTCGAGATCCAGGCGCTCGCGTCGAAGACCGGGTTCGGCACGCCGCAGCGGGTCGCCACCGGCCTCGATCACCGGCGACTCGCGGTCCTGCTCGCCGTGCTCGAGCGCCGCGCCGGGCTGCCGTTCGGCGCGCTCGACGTGTTCGTCAACGTGACCGGCGGCGTGCGCCTGCTCGAGCCGTCGAGCGACCTCGCGGTGACGGCGGCGCTGGTGTCGAGCGTGCGCGACCGGCCGCTTCCCGCCGATGCCCTGTTTCTGGGCGAGGTCGGGCTGGGCGGCGAGATCCGGCCGGTCGCGGGCGTAGAGCGGCGACTCGGCGAGGCCGCGCGGCAGGGATTCCGGCGCGCCTTCCTGGCGGCGCGCTCGCGGGTGAGCGTGTCCGGGCTGGAAATCGTCGGGATGGATGGCATCAGTGAGCTCGGCCCCCGCCTCGCCGCCTGACGTCGGTGTGGTGATCGTGGCGGCGGGCGCGGGCGTCCGCGCCGGCCCTGGGGAACCGAAGCAGTTCCGCCCGATCCACGGCGTGCCGATGCTGCTGCGGGCGCTGCGGCCCTTTACCTCCCACCCCGCCGTGGGCCAGGTGATCGTGGCGGTCCCCGCCGGCTTCGCCGAGCGGCCGCCGGAGTGGCTCGGGAAGCTGCTGGGGGACCGCCTGCGCCTCGTACCGGGTGGCGCGGCGCGCGCACAGTCGGTGCGGGCGGGGCTCCAGGCGCTGCCGGCGGCGGCGAGCGTCGTGCTGGTGCACGACGGCGCCCGGCCGTTCGTGAGTCGCGAGACGATCGACGGCGTGATCACGCGGGCGCGGGCGGGCGTGGGCGCGGTGGCCGCAATACCGTTGAGCGACACGGTGAAGGAAGTCGTCGCGCCGACCCGGATCGCGCGCACCGTCCCGCGAGAGCATCTGTGGCGCGCGCACACGCCGCAGGGGTTCCCGCGAGCGATGATCGATCAAGCCTACGCCGGGTTGGGCGCAGAGGACCCGGCGCCGACCGACGACGCCGAGCTGTGCGAGCGCGCGGGGTTCCCGGTGGACGTGGTACCCGACACGCCACGCAATCTCAAGGTCACGACGGCGGATGACTTTCGGATCGCCGAGGCGTTGGCTCGTGAGCTGCGGTGAAACCCCTCCCGCTGCCGTTTCGCACCGCGGCCGAGGTGGAGGCCGCGCTGGCGCCGGCCGTGGCACACCTGCGCGCGGGCGGGCTGATCGCCTACCCGACGGAGACGGTGTACGGGCTCGGGTCACGGCCGCGCACGCCCGAACTGCAGGCGCTGCAGCGGCTCAAGGGACGACGCCCCGACAAGCCGTTCTTGCTGCTGGTGAGCCATCGCGACATGGCTGAGGCGCAGGGTCTCGCCTTCAACGACGCGGCCACAGCACTGGCGCGGGCGTTCTGGCCTGGCCCACTCACGCTGGTGCTGCCGGGTGGAAGCGGCCGACTGCCGGACCTGCTGCGCGGGCCCGAAGGCGGGATCGCCGTGCGCTGGACCTCGCACCGCGGGATGGCGAGGTTGGTGCAGGCGCTGGAGGAGCCGGTGACGTCCACCTCGGCCAATCTGCCGGGCCAGCCGCCCGCGCCGGGCGCGGAAGCACTCACGCGCGACTTCGGGGACGCCGTGGCCGCGGGGACGCTGGTAGTGCTGGACGGCGGGGTGCTGGGGAACTCGCCTCCGTCTACGGTGGTTGACTGCACGCAGCCCGCGCCCCGGCTGGTGCGCGAAGGGGCGCTGACGATCGCGGAGCTGCGGCGCGCGGTCGGCCGACTGGCGCCGTGATGGAGCACACGACGACGAAACAGATCCTCCTCGTTTGCACCGGGAATATCTGCCGCAGCCCGCTCGCGGCGGCGCTGCTGCAGCGCGCCCTCGCGCAGCGTGGCATCAACGACCTCGAGGTGTCGTCCGCGGGCACGGGGGCGTGGGATGGTGCGCCCGTGTCCGAGGGCGCGTATCTCGTGGGGCTGGAGCGCGGCCTCGATCTCTCGTCCCATCGGGCACGCTTGCTCACCCGAGAGCTGGTCGATGCGGCGGACCTCATCCTCACTATGGCGCGCCATCACCGGGCGCGGGTGGACGAGCTGGGAGGTGAGAGCCAGGTCTTCGTGCTCGGGGAGTACGCGGGGCGCGAAGGCGACGACGCCGAGGTGAGCGATCCGTTCGGAGGCGACCTCGAGGTGTACCGCGACACCTGCGCCGAGCTGGAGGGTCTGATCGACGCGGCGGTGGAGCGCATCGTGAAAGAGTTCGCGAGCGGTGGAAATCAGCGCTAGCACGCGCCTGCTCGCCGTGATCGGCGATCCGGTCACGCACTCCCTCTCTCCCGCCATGCACAACGCCGCGATCCGCGCGCTCGGACTCGACGCGGTGTATGTGGCGATCCGTACCCCCGCCGCGGCGCTCCCGCCCCTGCTCGCCGCACTCGGCGCCGTCGGGGGAGCGGGGAACGTCACCGTGCCGCACAAGGAAGCGGTGGAACGATGCCTCGCGCGGAAAACGGATTTGTGCGCCCGCGTCGGGGCGTGCAATACGTTCTGGACCGAGCAGGGCGAGCTGGTCGGCGACAACACCGACGTCGCCGGCGTACTCGCGGGCCTGAAGCACCTGGGCGTGGACGGCGCGGGCCGCTGGCTGCTGGTCGGCACCGGTGGGGCCGCGCGCGCCGTGGCGGTCGCCGCCGCCGAGCTACACGCCGAAGTGCATGTGCTGTCGCGCGACGCCGCCCGGGCCCAGCGCTTCGCCGACTGGGCGCGCGGCCGCGGCGCGCGAGCCGACGCCGCCCGCGGCGCGCTCCAGCCCGACGTCGCCATCAATGCCACGCCGCTCGGCCTCAAGGAGACCGATCCGTTGCCGCTCGACCCCGCGCGCACCCACGGCCTCGCTGCGGCGCTCGACCTCGTCTACGCCCCGGGCGAGACGCGTTGGGTGCGTGCTCTGCGCGCCGCCGGTATCGCGGCGCAGGATGGCCGCGAGCTGCTGGTGCACCAGGGGGCCGCGGCATTCAACCGGTTCTTTCCCGCCCACCCGGCCCCCGTGGAAGTGATGCGGGCCGCGGTGAACCGTGCCCTACGTGCGTGAAGCGCTCGAGCAGCTGCTCCTCCCCGCGGAGTGCACGCTGTGCCACACGCTGCTGTCGTTCTCCCGGTCGCGTTGGCTCGTGTGTGAGATCTGCCGCCACCGCTGGCGTGCCGTGCGGCCGCCCTGGTGCGGCCGGTGTGGCCAGCCCGAACCGTTGTTCGGCCCCTGTCGGCTGTGCGCGGCCTGGCCCGCGGCCCTGCGCGCGGCCCGCTCCGCCGTGTGGCTCGAGGGTGGCGCGCGCGACGCCGTGCACGCGCTCAAGTACCGTGGCCTGGCGCGCATCGCGGACGACCTCGCTTCGGCGATGGAACACATCGTGTTACCGGAGTGCGACCGCGCGTGGCTCGTACCGGTGCCGCTCGGCGCGAAACGCCTGCGGGAGCGCGGCTATAATCAGAGCGAGCGTCTCGCGCGCGCGCTGGCGCGACGCTGGCGCCGGCCAGTGGCATGCCTTCTGGAGCGCGTCCGGGACACCGCGACCCAGACGGCGTTGACACCGGAAGCGCGCCTGGCGAATGTGGCGGGGGCGTTTCGATTGCGGATTGCGGATTGTGGATTGCGGATTGAAGATCGCGCCGTCCAATCCGCAATCCGAAATCCGCAATCCGCAATTATTCTCGTGGACGACGTCTTCACCACCGGGGCGACGCTCGCCGAGGCCGCGCGGGCCTTGGAGCGGGCTGGCGCACCCACAGTCCTGGCCGTCACGTTCGGTCGGGCCGTCCTTCCCGATTTCACCTGAGGAGCAGCGATGGCGGTGCGCGTGGGCATCAACGGGTTCGGTCGGATCGGGCGCAACGTGCTGCGCGCCGCGGTCCTGATGAAGCAGTCGGCGCTCGAGTTCGTCGCGGTGAACGACATCACCGATACGAAGACGCTCGCCCACCTGCTCAAGTACGACTCCCTGGCGCGCATCGCGGACGACCTCGCTTCGGCGATGGAACACATCGCGTTGCCGGAGTGCGACCGCGGGTGGCTCGTACCGGTGCCGCTCGGCGCGAAACGCCTGCGGGAGCGCGGCTATAATCAGAGCGAGCGTCTCGCGCGCGCGCTGGCGCGACGCTGGCGCCGGCCAGTGGCATGCCTTCTGGAGCGCGTCCGGGACACCGCGACCCAGACGGCGTTGACACCGGAAGCGCGCCTGGCGAATGTGGCGGGGGCGTTTCGATTGCGGATTGCGGATTGTGGATTGCGGATTGAAGATCGCGCCGTCCAATCCGCAATCCGAAATCCGCAATCCGCAATTATTCTCGTGGACGACGTCTTCACCACCGGGGCGACGCTCGCCGAGGCCGCGCGGGCCTTGGAGCGGGCTGGCGCACCCACAGTCCTGGCCGTCACGTTCGGTCGGGCCGTCCTTCCCGATTTCACCTGAGGAGCAGCGATGGCGGTGCGCGTGGGCATCAACGGGTTCGGTCGGATCGGGCGCAACGTGCTGCGCGCCGCGGTCCTGATGAAGCAGTCGGCGCTCGAGTTCGTCGCGGTGAACGACATCACCGATACGAAGACGCTCGCCCACCTGCTCAAGTACGACTCGGTGCACGGCCGGTTCGGGGGCACGGTGGAGGCGCGGGGCGACGCGATCGTGGTGAACGGCAAGCCGATCAAGGTGTCGGCCATCAAGGAACCCGAGAAGCTGCCCTGGAAGGACTTGGGCGTCGAGCTCGTGCTGGAGAGCACGGGCCGCTTCACCGACCGCGACGCCGCCGCCAAGCACCTCAGCGCCGGCGCCAAGAAGGTGGTGATCTCCGCACCCGCCAAGGGTGAGGACATCACCATCGTGATGGGGGTGAACCATCGGCAGTACGACCCCGCGAAGCATCACGTCATCTCGAACGCCTCCTGCACGACGAACTGCCTCGTCCCCGTGGT
Organism: Gemmatimonadetes bacterium 13_1_20CM_4_69_16; assembly: GCA_001919865.1. GTDB lineage: Bacteria > Gemmatimonadota > Gemmatimonadetes > Gemmatimonadales > GWC2-71-9 > 20CM-4-69-16. Next base: position 54,080 of record MNIR01000064.1, read on the forward strand.
GAAGGTCGTCATGGACAACTGGGGCTTTCGGCACGGCTACATGGTGACGGTGCACAGCTACACCAACGACCAGCAGATCCTCGACCTCCCGCACAAGGACCTGCGGCGCGCCCGCGCCGCCGCGCTGAACATCATTCCCACCACCACCGGAGCGGCCAAGGCCACAGGCCTCGTGATCCCGGAGGTGAAGGGGAAGATCGACGGCATCGCGCTGCGGGTACCGACACCCGACGTCTCCTTCGTGGACCTCACGGTGGAGGTGGAGAAGGCCGCGACCGTCGCGCAGGTGAACGGCGCGTTCAAGGAAGCCGCGTCCTCGAGTCTCAAGGGCATCCTCGACGTGAGCGAGGAGCCGCTCGTCTCGAGTGACTACATCGGGAGCCTCTACTCCAGCGTGGTGGACGCGCTGTCTACCAACGTGATCGACGGCACACTCGTCCATGTGTCGTCGTGGTACGACAACGAGATGGGCTACTCGGCGCGCTGCGCCGACCTGCTCGCCTTCATCGCCGGAAAGTGAGCAAGCGCAGCCTGCGGGACCTGCCGCCCGAGGCCCTGGACGGCAGGCGTGCGCTGGTGCGCGTGGATTTCAACGTCCCTCTGAAGGACGGCCGGGTCACGGACGAGACCCGCATTAAAGCGGCGTTGCCCACCATCAAGTACTTGCGAGACAAGGGCGCCCGAGTAGTGCTGCTCTCGCATCTCGGCCGCCCCACAGGCCCCGATCCCAAGTTCTCACTGAAGCAGATCACCCGAGACCTCGAGCGACTGCTCGGTACTCCGGTCGAGTTCATCCCGGATCCCGGGGCGGGGGCCGCGGCGACCCGGCGGCTCCCGCGGGGCGGCGTCGCTCTCGTCGAGAACACCCGGTTCTGGCCCGGTGAGGAAGCGAACGATCCCAAGCTCGCCGAGACCTTCGCGGCGCTGGGCGACTTCTACGTGAACGACGCCTTCGGCTCGGCTCACCGCGCCCACGCCTCCACCGAGGGGGTCGCGCATTTGCTCAAGCCTGCGGTCGCGGGGTTTCTCATGGAAAAGGAACTCCGCTACCTGGGAGAGGCGCTCGACCGGCCGCGCCGGCCGTTCGTCGCGGTGCTGGGAGGGGCCAAGATCTCAGGGAAGATCGACGTGATCCAGGCGTTGTTGCCGCGGGTGGACGAGATCCTCGTGGGTGGCGCCATGGCGAGCACGTTCTTCCTGGCGATCGGGTTCGGGGTGGGCGGCTCGCTGGTGGAGCGCGACAAGGAGGACGTCGCCAAGACCATCATCGCCAAGGCCGGCGCGAAACTGATCCTGCCGCGCGGGGCGGTCGTCGCCCCGAGCCTGGAGCGCGCCGCCGAGCGCCGCGAGGTGTCAAACGATCGCATCCCGGCCGACTGCGCGATCTTCGACATCGACCAGGCCACCCGGCTCGACTACCGGGCGCGGATCGTCCAGGCCAAGACGGTGTTCTGGAACGGGCCGATGGGCGTGTTCGAGACGCCGCCGTTCGACGCGGGGACGCGGGCGGTCGCCGACGCGATGGTGGAAGCGGCCAAGCGGGGCGCCGTAACGGTCGTGGGCGGGGGGGATTCGGCGGCCGCCGTGGCCGGGTTCGAGGACAAGCTCACGCACGTCTCAACTGGGGGAGGCGCGGCGCTCGAGTTCCTCGAAGGCAAGCCGCTCCCCGGCGTGGTGGCGCTCGAGGACGCGTGACGCGGGAGCTCCGCTTCGCCGCCAACTGGAAGCTGCACCTCGGACCCGTCGAGGCGCGCACATACATGCAGACGTTCCGCGCGCGCTACCGCCGCCACGAGCACCGCGACGTCTGGTTCTTTCCACCGGCCGTGTCGCTCGAGGCGGCGGCGCAAGCCGTGCGCGAGCGGGACGATCTGTGGGTCGGGGCCCAGGACATCTACTGGGAGCCGAAAGGCGCGTTCACCGGAGCCGTGTCCGCGCCGCTCGCCGCCGAGGCGGGGGCGAAGGCGACGCTGGTGGGTCACTCGGAGCGGCGCCACATCTTCGGTGAGACGGACGACGATACGCGCAAGAAGGTCGCCGCCGCGCTGGCGGCGGGCCTGGCCCCGGTGCTGTGCGTCGGGGAGACACTGGCCGAGCGCGAGTCGGGGCACACGCAGGCAGTCGTGAACCGACAGCTGGCCGGCGCGCTCGGCGGGATGGACGGTGCCAAGCTGGCGCAGGTCACCATCGCCTACGAGCCGGTCTGGGCGATCGGCACCGGCAGGAATGCAACCCCGCAAGACGCCGCCGCCATCCATCGTGAGATCCGGGCGTGGCTCGCTGCGCGCGGCGTGGCCCGAGCGCGTGTGTTGTACGGCGGCAGCGTGAGCCTCAAGAACATCGCCGCACTGCTCGCCGAGCCGGAGCTGGACGGCGTACTGGTCGGCGGCGCGTCGCTCGATCCCGCGACGTGGGCCGAGCTTGTGCAGACCGGCGCCACTTAGGTATTATCCAGCCGCGCGCATGTACGGCTTCCTGGTCGGCGTTCTCATCCTCGACTCGCTGGTGCTGATGACCGCTATCCTGCTCCAGGCGGGGCAGGGCGGAGGGCTCGCGTCGCTCGGTGGCGGCGCCGGCACCGAGCAGTTTATGGGGGGACGGCAGGCCACCACCCTGCTCACCAGGGTTACGTGGTGGTCGGCGGGGATCTTCCTGTTCCTGTCGCTGGTGCTCGCCATCATGTCGGCGCAGACCAGCGCGCCGCGTTCGGTGATCGATACCACTGGGCCGCAACCGGCGCCCGTGCAGCCCGCGCCGCTGCCGCTGCAGTCCACGCCACAGCAGACGCCACCTCCGCAGGCGCCTCCGCCTCAACCCTCCGGCCAGAGACCGCCCCATCGCTGAGCGTCCCCCGGCCTACGTGCTGCTCGAGGACGGAGCTTGGTTTCCCGGAACCGCGCCCATCCCGTTCGAGGCCACGTACGCCGAAGTTGTCTTCACGACGAACCTGTCCGGCTACCAGGAGGTGTTCACCGACCCCTCCTATCTCGGCCAGATCGTCGTGATGACCGCTCCCATGATCGGCAACTACGGCATCAATCCCGAGGACGTCGAGTCCGACCGACCGCGCGTGGCCGGCGTCGTGGTGCGCGAGCTGTCCGTCAAGCCTTCGAATTGGCGGTCCACAGGGACGCTCGCCGAATGGCTGGCGGAGGCGCGCGTGCCACTCGTCGCCGACGTCGACACCCGCCAACTCACGCGTCACATCCGCTCGAAGGGGGCCATGCGCGGCGCCGTGGCGCCGGGCGAGCAGCCGACCGACGCGGTGCGCGCCGCGCTCGCCGCGAGCCCCTCGATGGACGGGCTCGACCTCGCCACCCGAGCGACCATCGCGCAGCGCTACACCGAAGGGCCGCGCGACGCCCGCCGCCACATCGTGGCGTACGATTACGGCATGAAGCGCAACATCGTGCGGCTGTTCGTGCAGCACGGCTGCCGCGTGACGGTGGTGCCGGCAGAGACGAGCGCGGCGCAGGTACGCGAGCTCCAGCCCGACGGCTTGTTCCTGTCGAACGGCCCCGGCGACCCGGCAGCCGTCGGCTATGCCATCGACACGCTGCGCCAGCTCGCCGACGGCGCGCTGCCGATCTTCGGCATCTGCCTCGGCCACCAACTGCTCGGTCTCGCGCTGGGCGGCGACACGGTGAAGCTGCCGTACGGCCATCGAGGCGGTAACCATCCGGTGCGGGATCTTGCAACCGGGCAAGTACTTATCACGTCGCAGAACCACGGGTTCGCGGTGCGCGGCGACCCCGACGGCGTTCCGGGGGCGAAGGCGCTTGAGGTCACCCACCTTAACCTCAATGACGGTACAGTCGAAGGCGTGAAGCATCGGGAATACCCCATCTTCGCCGTGCAATACCATCCGGAGGCCTCGCCCGGGCCGCACGACGCCCAGGGACACTTCCAGCAGTTCCTCCAAGCTCTTGACACACAATAGGTAAGCCCGTATGTTGGCCCCTCGTCTTGAGTGCCCTTGGGCCCTTCAAGGGGGACGGATGACGAAGGCGGACCTGGTCGAGAAGGTCACTGCACAAATTGCCCGCACTGCCGGTCCCCTGATTTCCAAAAAGGACTGCGCGCGCGTCGTCGACTCGTTCCTCGACGCGGTGAAGGCCGCGCTGGCCGAGCAGCATAACATTGAGATACGTGGCTTTGGGACATTCAAGATCCGGCAGCGTAAGACCCGGATGGCGCGCAACCCGCGCACCGGCGACCCGGTGGAAGTCGCGGCGCGCCCGGTCCCTGTGTTCAAGCCCAGCAAGGAGTTGCGAGCCATGGTGGCGGAAGCGAGCGAGAAGGTCACGCCCTGAGCGAATTGCGCGCGCCGGCACCGCGGCTCAGACTAACCGTCTGGGCCGCTTTGTTTTGGGCGGGGTACTGACTGCTCACACCACCCACGGAGCCTACCGGTGCGTCAGTTGCTCACGTTGCTCGTCGCCGTCCCGTTGTCCGCGCAAACCGTCAGTTACGAAGTCTCGGTCCCATCGCCCGCAGCCAAGCTGTTCCATGTCAAGACCGAGTTCCCCGCGCGCGGTCGAGATACGCTCTACCTGTCGCTCCCCGCATGGAGCCCCGGCGCGTACGAGATCCAGAACTACGCGCGCTACGTGCGCCACTTCGGCGCGCGCAACGCCGCCGGTCAGACGCTGTTCTGGGACCGCTTCGACAAGGACACATGGCGGGTCGCGACCGGAAAGAGCGACCGCGTGACGGTCGAGTTCGAGTATCTCGCCGACACGGTCGATCTCTCGCTCGCGCGCATCAGCGGCGAGTTCGGCCAGTTCCTCGGCACGAACCTATTTCTGTACGAGGAAGGTCAGCTGCAGCGGCCCGCGGAGGTGCGCTTCAGTCTTCCCGCGGGCTGGCAGGTGACCACGGCGCTCAAGGGATCGGGGACGGGCCCCTACACGGCGCCGGACTATCACGAGCTCGTGGATGCCGAGACGTTCGTCGGGAAGTACAACCTCGACTCGATCCGGGTGGACGGCAGGTGGATCCGGATCGCGGTCTGGCCCGCAGATGCTTACACGGCGGCCGTGGCGCGCAACATGCGCAGCGACATCGAGAAGCTCGCGAAGACCGAGAACGCGATCATGGGCGGACCGCCATATGACGCCTACACGGTGTTCTTCAACGTCATCCGCGAGCCGGTCAATTTCGGCGGCGGGCTCGAACACAGTGCGGCGCAGTTCGACATCATGCCCCAAGGCGCGTTCGCAGACGCGACCGGAAATTTCGGCAGCTTCATGGTGCCGCTCATGTCCCACGAGTACTTCCACCTGTGGAACGTGAAGCGCATGCGCCCCGCCGAGATGTGGCCGTACGATTACCACGGCGAGCAGTACACGCCGCTGCTGTGGTGGTCCGAAGGCGTGACGGACTACTACGCGGACCTCACGAACGTGCGGTCCGGACTGTGGACGCCCGAGCAATTCCTCAACAACGCCGCCTCGGACATGCAGCAGGTCGAATCGGCTCCCGAGCCGTGGAGCGAGGAGGACGGCAGCGTGGCGACGTGGATCAACGAGGTGTTCGTGAACAGCTCCCAGCTGTACTACCCCAAGGGGGCGCTCACCGGGATGCTGCTCGACATCTCGATGCGTGATGCCACGGACAACCGCGCCGGCCTGGACGACGTGACGCGCGCGCTGTACACGCGTTTCTACCAACAGCACAAGGGGTTCACGACCGCGGACCTGCTCGCCCTGCTGCGGGAGCTCGGGATGCCGGACGTCGACGGCTTCTATCAGCGCTACATCAACGGCCGCGAGCCGCTGCCGTACGAGGCCGTGTTCGCCAAGGCCGGGGTGGTGGTCAGCCGCAAGGGGACGTCGGTGCCGTTCCTCGGGGTCAACGCCCAGCCGAACGAGCAGGGCAAGCTGGTGGTGCAGAGCGTGGTGCCGGGGAGCGCAGCCGAGGTCGCCGGGCTGCTGCCGGGGGACGAGCTGGTGAAAGTGGGAGAGGTCGACACACGCTCCGACGAGGACTGGGCCACGAAGTTCCGGCAGCGCTATCACGGGCAGGGGGGGGCAGCGCTCACGATCACGGTGCGGCGTGGCGGCCAGACCGTAACGCTCAACACCGCCGTGCGCGAGCGCAGCACGACCGCCTTCACACTCGCGCCGGCGTCCGGAGCGAGCCCGAAACAGGCAAAGATTTGGCGCGCCCTCACCACCGGTTCCACCGGGGGCTGAGGGCGGCTATCTTCTGGATCGCTATGCCGCTCCAGCCTGCCGGCACGATTCGCGTCCGCTTTTTCGCCCGCTACGCGGAGCTCGTCGGGCGCGCCGAAGCCGCCGTCGCGGTGCCGCTCCCCGCCACGGTTGGCGACGTGGTGCGTAGCGTGCGGGAGCAGCTTCCCGGGGCCGGCGACATTCCCGAGCGCCCACTCGCTGCCGTGAACCTGCGGCACGCAAGGCTCGACGCCAGCGTGCAGGACGGCGACGAAGTCGCGCTGCTGCCCCCGATAGCCGGAGGGTGATGTATCGCGCGGCTGACCCCGGGGCGACGCCCCGGGGTTAGCCGAACCCAAAGACCATGGTGTATCTCACGCGCTCTTCCATCTCCCTCGAGGCCCTGCTCGCCGAGGTCTCCTCCCCCGAGTGCGGCGGTACGTGTGTGTTTCTGGGCACCGTGCGCAACGGGCCGGAGGAAAAGGATGTGACGGCGATCGAGTACTCCGCCTACCAGGAGATGGTAGAGGGAGAGCTCGGCCGCATCGTGGCGGAGGCGGCGGCGCGCTGGCCGGGCGGCCGGCTCGCGCTACGCCACCGTCTGGGCGTGATCCCCGCCGGCGAGGCGAGCATCGCGATCGTCGCGGCGGCACCGCATCGAGCCCAGGCGTTCGAGGCGTGCCGTTACGCCATCGAGGAGATCAAGCGCCGGGTTCCCGTCTGGAAGAAGGAGCTGCGCAGCGACGGGAGCGAGGTGTGGGTCGATCCCTCCGGTCGACCGACCAGCAAGCCGGCTCATGTCTGAGCGTGCGTTGGCGGATAGCTTCGGCCGTCCGCTCGGGAGCCTGCGGATCTCGGTAACGGACCGCTGCAACATGCGGTGTCGCTACTGCATGCCGGAAGACGAGTACGTCTGGTTGCCGCGCGAATCCATCCTCACATTCGAAGAGATCGCTCGGCTCACCGGCGTGTTTGCCGCCGTGGGAGTGCGCAAGGTCCGGCTCACGGGAGGCGAGCCGCTGCTGCGGCACGACCTAGCGAACCTCGTCGAGCTGATCGCGCGCCAGGCACGACTCGACGACCTCGCCATGACGACGAACGGCCTGCTGCTCGGAACGCACGCGGCCGCGCTGCGGGCCGCCGGCCTGCAACGGGTGACGGTGAGCCTCGATACGCTGCGCCCCGAGCGTATGATCGCGTTCGCTAAGAGCGCGCGCCATGCCGACGTGCTCGAGGGGATCGCGGCGGCCCGGCGGGCGGGGTTCGCGCAGCTCAAGCTCAACTCGGTCGTGATCCGTGGGTTCAACGACGACGAGCTCGCCGATCTGGTCGAGTTCGCGCGCACGCACGACGCCGAAGTGCGGTTCATCGAATACATGGACGTGGGCGGCGCGACCCGCTGGTCGCGAGACCAGGTCGTGTCCCAGCAAGAAATGCTGGAAGGGCTCGCCCGGCGCTATGGAGCGATCGAGCCGGTCCGCCCGACCGGGGACGGCCGCGCTCCCGCCGAACGATTCCGGCTCCCGGACGGAACGACCTTCGGGATCATCGCCTCAGTCAGCGCGCCGTTCTGCCGTACCTGCGATCGCAGCCGTATCACCGCGGACGGCACCTGGTTCCTGTGCCTGTACGCCGCTCAGGGCATCGATTTACGGGAGCGGCTGCGCCGCGGCGCGACCGACCGGGAGCTCGCGGGCATCATCCGGGACACCTGGCAAGGTCGCACCGACCGCGGGGCGGAGGAGCGGCTCGGCGTCGCGGACCGGGCCGCGTTGTACCGCATCGACGCGCTGCGCGCCGATCCGCACCGCGAGATGCATACCCGAGGAGGGTGATCGGCCAGTGACCGGTCATGCCTTCGATGCTACGGCCGATAAGCCTCGACCGTCGCGGCGGTCTCACCTTTTATGCCTCCCACGGCATATAGATTCGGCGAGATCGCGCCGCTAGCTAGGTACAATCGCGCCGTGGGCATCGGCGCTTTCGTCGCCCATGTGTCCGTGGTGGGATCATACGCTTCGACCGTCGCAATGAGGGAAGGTGCCTGGCCGCCGACGGCGTAGATGATTCCGCGCAGCGTACCGGCAGTCAGGAGCCATCGCGCGGTGGGCATCGGCGCTCGCGTGATCCATGTGTCGGTGCCGGGATCGTACGCTTCCACGGTCGCCAAAAAGTCGAACCCGTCATAACCACCCACGCCGTAGACGATCTTCCCGGCGGCGGTGACCCCCAGGTTCATACGTGCGGTGGGCATCGACATTTTCGCGGTCCAGGTGTCGGTAGCAGGATCATACGCTTCGACCGTCGCCAACGGTAAGAGCCGATCAGAGCCGCCCACGGCGTAGAGTATGCCCTTGACCACCGCGACACCCAGGCCCAATCGCGCGGTGGGCATCGCCGCTTTCGTCGTCCACGTGTCGGTCGCGGGATCGTACGCTTCGACCG
>MNIR01000074.1 GCA_001919865.1 Gemmatimonadetes bacterium 13_1_20CM_4_69_16
TGAAGGTCGGCAATCTCGATAGCGTTCTCAAAAATCCGGCGAGCTATCCGGCGAGCTCCAAAGCCCCTACCTCGATTCCGGCGTCGACTCCGGCCCAGCGAGTCGCTCCCAAGCCGCTGCCGACGCCGTCACAGCCGAGCTGGATGAAAAAGAGCGGTTATCGTGATCATTCGGATGACTGAGGATCATCGGCGGTATTGCTCGTCGCGGACCTTTTCCATCCACTCGACATTTTTGTAGGCGCTCAAGGCACGCTCTGGGCTTCTAGAGACTGCTACACTTCCCGGCGCAACTGCTCGTGAACGCTGGACAGTCTGAAGCGAGCGTACAGAGCGCCATGCGGCACGCCACGGCGAGCATGACACGCCGCTACGCGAAGCAGCGTGACCGGGGCGAGAACGCGAAAGTCCTGGCAGACGTGCTACTTGCGACAGGGAGTTGATGAAGTCCCACTGTTTGTCCCACTGTCACCCCAACCCTGGGACGCGGGTGCTGCTAAGTCGTTGTGTGACAAATAGCGGCGGTCGGACTCGAACCGACGACCCGCGGATTATGATTCCGCTGCTCTAACCAGCTGAGCTACGCCGCCGAGTTTCAGGAGAAGAACTTAGCGGAGCCTCGGACCCTGAGGAAGGGCTTTTCTATCTCACTTCGGTCTCCTTGCTGCCGATCCGCTCGCGACCGGCTGCGCGAGATCTGCTCGCTGACGACGTTGTACCGGTCCTCGCCCCCGGTGCGCAAGAGACGCCCTGACGTCCCGGTCAACTGTGCGGGTTCTAGACGAGCGACGGTGGGCGACGCCCCGGCTAACGGACGGTCTCGAGGACCCTAGGCCACTCGGGCTATCGCCCACCTCAACTTGATCACAGTTTAAGGAAGAATCGATATACAAGGCCGCACGCGGCAAAACCTTCTCGATGCCAATTCCTCGACTCCGCCGGTCCATAACGACCCTAGTTCTCTCCGGGTTCAAGTATGTTATTGCCCTAACAAGCGCTTGAAGCTGGCGGCACGTGTCGGGGATTGAATCAACCGTTAGCGCAGCGCAGCTTAAGCGCGGTCCGCTAGGCGGCGGCTCACTCGTTCTCCTCCACCTCCCCCCATGACTGTCACTGTAACCGATCGCATCGTCGGCTGCCTGAAGGGCATCGCTACCGGTGACGCCATCGGCAAGCAGGCGGAAACGTTATCGCATGACGAGGTGCTCCATTGGTATCCCCACGGCATCCGAGGCTTCGAAGGCACCCCCGGCGCGATCATCTCCCGATACGCGGGCAATTCGAAACACGAGTGGCGGATCGGCGAAACCACGGACGACACAGAGGGGACCGTTGCCGTCGCGCGAGCCATTATCACCGAAAGGAACGTTTCGCACTTGAGCGTCGGTCGTGAAATGCTCCGATGCACGAAAAGTGTACATCCGGGTGTCAAGTCTCTCTGGGAGTTTCATCAGGCTGCCGATCCCGCGCGGATTGCGAGGGGCCATGACGGCTGTGGAGCCGCCATCCGTGTCGCACCAGTGGGCATCTTCTATACCTCGAACCGCCTGGACGAACTCGTGAACGGCGCCCGCGAAGCATCGATTTCAACGCATGGCGGGTCACTCGCGGTCGCTGCCGCGGCCGCCACAGCCGCCGCGGTCTCGGCAGCTATTGATGAGGCGTCCCCACAACAGGTTCTGGAGCTTGCGGAACGCGCGGCGGCGCAAGCCGAGGGTCGGTGGCCGGGCCACGCCGCCCCTGCGTTCGCCAAGGCGGTTCGCACGGTCCATGACAACCTCAGGCGCTTGCCTACACTTCGACCGGTAGAGGTTGCCGCACGCCACTTCCCGAATCAGCCCCTGACGATCGTGCCGTTGGCGTTGGGACTCGCTACAGTGATGGAGTCGGCGGAAGAAGCGATCCTCTTGGCCACGAACATTGGCGGAGACAGTGACTCCGTAGCGTCCATCGCTGGCGGAATCCTCGGTGCCATGTATCCGATCAGTGTGAATGATCATTGGTACACTGTTGTAGAGCAGGTCAATGACCACGACCTGGTTACAGTCGCCGACCAACTGGCTCAGCTCCGACACTGATGCTTGCGGCCGCCAACGGTGCCGCCTGACAAGCGCTTGAAGGTGGCGGGCCGCCTGTCTCTCTTCGTTGTCTCGTTCAGGATCGGCGGAGGGCGTCAGGAACAACACCGGCCAGCGTTCGCAGGCGCTGGCCGGTGGCGCCGCGACGGCTGCTTACTTCCGACACGTGCCTTCCATCTTGCCGTGGAACACGTCCCCCGACGAATAGTGCGCCTCCACAGTACCGGTCAGCTTGTTCCCCTTCATATGCTCGACGGTCCGCAGCGTCGTTACCGTCTGGCCCGGCCGCAGCACGCTCGGAAACGGCCCCGCCTCCATCACCATGCTGTCACCGCCCGTGGTGATGACCCGCACCGGGATGCCGTTGGGGTTATTGGCGAGCTTCAGCGTCCAACCTTTGCCGTCGGCGGTGGCTTCGAGCGCAGAGGTCGTCACCACGCTGTCCTTGGGTCCCGCCATCGTCTTGGTGTCCCAGGCGCTGCACTTCATCGCGGCACCCTTCGGCTCAGCGGGTTTTTGCGCGTGGGCGGCGACGGCGGATGCTGCGAGAATGAGGGCAGAGAGACAGAGGGCGCGACCCATAATGAACTCCTTTGGAGAAAAGTGACGGCACCGCGGAGCAGATGGAGTGAGCGACGCTCGCTCCCTAGCTCCGAGGGGTCTCAAGCTACGCGCCGACGGGAGTGACGGCAATCACTTAAGTCTCGCCCACGACCGCAGCGTGGAGCGGCCGAAACACCCGTTGCTCGCAAGCCACGCGGGGCCCGCCGCGCGCTGCGCGATCTGCGAGTGGCCACACTCCCCAAGCAGGGCGACGCGGTGCGACGTTTGCATCCTGCAGCGGCAACGCCATGAAGACCCTGCTGCTCATCGTGCTCGGCACGCTGGCCGCGTGTCGCCTCGACAACCTGCTGCATCAACCCGGCGGCAGTCCGCCACCCTCCGCCTCGGGCAGCCTGAAGCTGGCGTTCACGGTCCAGCCCAGCAACGCGACGGCGGGGCAAGCCATCGCAGCCAGCGTCCAGGTCACGGCCCAGGATCAGAACGGCGCGACGGCGACGAGCTTCGCTGGTCAGGTGACGCTGGCGCTCGGGACGAACCCGGCCGGGGGGAGGCTCTCGGGGACCGCGACGGTCACGGCGGTGAACGGCGTCGCGACCTTCTCGGACCTGGCAATCGACCGCGCGGCGAGCGGCTACACGCTGTCCGCCGCCGCGTCGAGTCTGTCCACCGTTCAGAGTGCGGCGTTCGACGTGGTGCCCGGCCCGGCGACCCAGCTCGCCTTCACGACGCAGCCCAGTCGGACCACGGCCGGCAGTCCCATCACGCCGCCGGTGCGAGTCACGGCGTTCGACGCACTGGGCAACAAGGCCACGAATTTCACGGGCGTCGTGCAGGTGACGCTGGGGCATGACGGCAGCCCGCTCGGCAACGCCCAGCTGTCGGGCTCGACCACCGCCGCCGCCAGCGGCGGGGTGGCGACGTTCGCCGACTTACGCATCGACCAGATCGGCACCGGCTACACACTGAAAGCGGCGTTCGGCACGGCGGCTCCGATCGTCGAGAGCGCGGCGTTCGACGTGGCGGTGCTGTGATGCGGTGCCCGCGCTGCTCCCTGGTGGAAATCCCCGCCGGCGCGCCGGCATGCGTGGTGTGCGGTTACGAGGTCGCCGACGCCGGCTGCCCCCTCGAGACGGCTGCGTCTCCCCCCGGCCCGACCGAGCTGGACGCGCGCCGCGAGCTGGCGCGCGAATTCCGCATCGAGGCCCTCATTGCTCCCGGGCCCCCGCACATCACGTATCTCGCCTCTGACCCACAGCAGGACAGGCAGGTGCTGCTCAAGGTCGCGCCCCGCGGGCCGTTGCCGGAAGACCGATTCCGACGCGCGCTCGAATCGGCGGGGGCGCTCAACCATCCCCACATCGTCCCGATCTACCGTGGCGGGACCACGGCCAGCTTCCTGTGGTACGCGACCGAGCTCATCGAAGGACGGTCCCTCGAAACAATGGTCCGCACCGACCCGATGGACCTCGCCCACTGCCTGCGCATCCTCGAGCAAGTCGCGAGCGCGCTGGATTACGCGCACCGGCGCGGCGTGTTCCACGGTGCCCTTGTCCCCGCGAGCGTGATCGTCGATGCAAACCAGTGGGCGCTGGTGGGCGACTTCGCCGTCGCCGACGTGATGGCGGCCGGCCGCCCGACCGCCCAGCTGTTCCACGCGCGCGGGCCGACCCCGGGCGCCGATCAGTGCGCGCTGGCGGCGCTGGTTTACCAGTGCCTCAGCGGGATGGCGCCCGCGAGCGACACGCCCGCCAATTTGAGCGACGTCCGCCCGGAGATCCCACGGCATGTGTCGGACGCCCTGGAGCGCGCGCTGAGCTCCCGCCCCGCGGTGCGGTTCCCGAGCGTGCTCGATTTCGTCGCCGCCGTCGAGGGCGCGGCGTCCGGTGCCGGACAGCGGCCACCGCTCACGTCGCTCAACCCGCGCGGCGGACCCGGCTCGGCAAAGGTGATCACGGAGTTCGAGTTTGAGCCGCGACCGGCGCGCGGCCGCGCGGCCGCCGCAACCGCCCTCGTGCTCGCCCTCGGCGTGAGTGGGCTGTGGCTCGGTTTGTCCGCTCCTCCCGCGGCCCCGGCGATCGAGAATCACATGGGACGCCCTGCTCCTTCCCCCGTGACGTCGGCGCCCGATCCGCCGCCACCGGCGAGCGCGCCCCCGCCCGCAAGCGTGCAACCCGAGCGCGAGCCGGCTGCCCCGGCACCTCGCGTCGCGCGCCCGGCCGCGGCGCGCGTCCATCGCGCGGCCCCCGCACCCTCTCCCTCACGCCGCGCCACAAAGCCCGCGCCGCCGCCCGCGTCGCCCGCCCCGCCCGCCTCCATGGCGCGACGTGTCGAGCTCGGACACGTGTCCATCAACGCGATACCGTGGGGCAGGGCGTACGTGGACGGACAGCTGGTGGGGACCGTTCCGCTGATCGACGTGCCCATCCAGCCAGGCACGCACGCGCTGCGCGTGGAGCGTGAGGGTTTCCACCCGTACGAGCGCCGGTTCGAGATCGGGTCGGGCCAGCGCCTCAAGATCACCGACATCGTCCTCCGAGAGCTCGCCCCATGACACGCCGCCTTGTTCAACTGCTCCTGGCCTCGCTGCTCGTGCTCACGGTGCGAGGCAAAGTCGCCGCCCAGCAGGCGGCCACCGACCTGCTCGCGCAAGGGATGCGCGCGTACCAAAGTCTCGACTACGACCAGGCCGCCGCCATCCTGCGCCGTGGCCTCACCCGCACCGTGGGGGACACACTCTCCACCGCGGAGCGACTCCAGGCGCTGACGTACCTCGGCGCGAGCGAGCTGTTCCGAGACCGTCGGGACGCCGCCCTCGCCGCGTTCCGCCAGATCGCGGCCACCGACCCGCGCTATCGGCCGAGCGAGATCATCTTCCCGCCGCAGGTGACCGGCGTGTTCGGGGAGGCGCGGCAACAGACCAAGACCGTGTTCTTTCAGGTGCAACAAGAGACCGAGTTCCGAGCGAAGACGGAGCACTTTACCGCCCGGCTGGTAGCGAGCTCGCCGCATGACGTCGCCGTCACGATCACGACCGGGGACGGCAAGCTCGTGCGGCGTCTGTACGACGGGCCGATCGCCGACAGCCTCGCGGTGACGTGGGACGGTCTCACTGAAGAGAGGAATCCCGTGCAGAGCGGCCGCTACACGCTCCGGGTGGCGCCCCGCGCGGCCGGCGCCGGGCAGCTGGCCCGGCAGCTCTCGCTCGAGATCCTGCGGGCGAAGCCCGACACGCAGCCGTGGCCGGCCGGCGCGGGGCTGGCGGAAGGGACGCCGCTCCCGCTGCCCTCCTCCTCCTCCTCCGGCCCGGCGGTGCGCTCGCTCGCTGAGGGGCTGGCGGCGGCCGTCGCCGTGGTCGTGCTGCCGTCGATCGTGTCGCACGACGCCGCCGGCTTCAAGGGCCGTTTTGCGATCGCGGCCGCCATCGGCGGGGCTGGGATCGTGAGCTTCTTCGCGCAGCGATCCGCGCCCGCCGTGGATGCCATCGCGGGAGCGAACGCGGCGGCGCGAGCTGCGGCCCGGCGTCGTCTGGAGCAAGTGCAGCAACAGAATGCGCAGAGCGCCGCCGAGGTGCGGCTGATCGTGCGCGCGGGACCGGCGACGTCGGTGGAACTTGGGGGTGGGCCATGAAGACTCTCGTACTCGCCGCCGCCGGCCTCACGTTGCTGGGGTCAGCGGTGGGCGCCCAGCAGCGCCTGCGGGCGACGGGCTGGGGAGATGGCGCGATCGTACAGTTGGGAACTCAGATCCTGGGGGCCCGAGAGTCCCAGAGCGGACCGGTTTTTGGGGGTGAGGGGAGGCTCGGTCTCGGCCCGGTCACGCTGGGCGTCGGTTACTTGGAGGGCCGGCTACAGCCGGGGACGAGCGGCACCCCACAGGGCCGCGACCTCGTGGAGGCGCGCATCTTCGTGAGCGCACGACCGCTGTCGTGGCTCACGTTGAGCGCGGGGCCCCGCGTGCGCGCGTTCGTGACCGACGCGGCCACGGAGCGCTGGGTGTGGTGGGAGGGCCGCGCCCGGGCGCAGAACGCGCTCGCGTCCACGCCGCTGCAGACCTACATCGAGCTGTGGCGAGCGCTGTCGGCCCGGGTGAATCTCCCCGAACCGGTGGACCACGTGCAAGGCGGCGAGGCGGGCGTGGTGCTGCGGCCGCCCGGTGCGGCGCTGTGGTTCCGGCTCGGCTACCGGGTGGACGGCGCGCGGCTGGGGGGCGGGCTGCGGAGCGAGACGGTCGAAGCGGTCAGCTTGGCGGTCGGCATCGGCGGCCCCTAAAGCACCGCTCACTACTCCCCGGGGGTTTATCGGGGCGTCGAGGGCGTCGTCTCGACCGGCGGTACCAGCCGGTAGAGGATCTCCCCTTTGCGAATCATCCCGAACTGCTCCCGCGCCGCCCGCTCCTGCGCCGCCGGGTCCGTCTCGAGCGCGCGGGCAAGTCGGTCGAGCGAATCGAGCGCCGCCTCGAGATCACGCACCGCCTGGCGCTCCTGCGTGAGCTGGCGCTGCAGCTTGAGCCAGTCCACGGTGCCGTACTCTCCCGCCTGAAACGCGAGTCCCGCGAGCACGACGGCGCCGGCGATGCCGGCGATGCGGGGACGGGTCATAAGCCGTACAGGTCGCGTCCCGGATAGTCGGCCACGTCGCCCAGCTCCTCGGTGATCCGCAGCAGCTGATTGTACTTCGCGACCCGGTCGGTGCGCGACGCGCTGCCGGTCTTGATCTGTCCCACGCGCGTCGCCACCGCGAGGTCGGCGATGAAGGTGTCTTCGGTTTCGCCCGAGCGATGTGAGATCACCGCCCCGTAGCCGTTGGCGCGCGCGCTGTCGATGCAGTGCAGCGTTTCGCTCAGCGTGCCGATCTGGTTCAGCTTGATCAGGATCGCGTTGGCCACGCCTTCCTCGATGCCGCGGTCCAGCCGCTCCACGTTGGTGCAGAAGAGGTCGTCGCCCACGAGCTGCACGCGCGCGCCGAGCGCCTCGGTGAGCTTGGCCCAACCGGACCAGTCATCCTCGGCGAGGCCGTCCTCGATCGACACGATGGGGTAGCGGTCGATCCAGCTCTTGTACAGCGCGATCATCTCCTCGGCGGTCTTCTTCGCGCCGCCGCTCTTCTTGAAGACGTAGCTCGAGTCCTGGTACAGCTCGGAGGCGGCGACGTCGAGCGCGATCGCCACATCCTTCCCGGGCTCGTACCCCGCGGCCTCGATCGCCGCCATCACGGCTTCGAGGGCCGCCTCGTCGCTCGCCAGGTTGGGCGCGAACCCCCCCTCGTCGCCCACCGCGGTCGAAAGGTTGCGCTTCGCGAGCACCTTCTTGAGCGCGTGGAACACCTCCACCCCGATCCGCAACCCCTCCGGGAAGCTCTCCGCGCCGATCGGCACGACCATGAATTCCTGGAAATCGACGGTGTTGGTAGCGTGCGCGCCGCCGTTCAGGATGTTCATCATCGGCACGGGGAGCACATTCGCGGCCGGGCCACCGAGATAGCGGTACAGGGCGAGCCCCGCGTCGCTCGCCGCGGCCCGCGCCACGGCCATGGAGACCGACAGGATCGCGTTAGCCCCGAGGTGACTCTTGTTCGGCGTGCCGTCCAGCTCGAGCATCGCGTAGTCCACGGCAAGCTGCTCTTCCGCCGACATCCCCTCGAGCCGCGGGCCGATCAGCTCGTTCACGTTCTTGACCGCCTCGAGCACGCCTTTGCCGAGGAAGCGTTTCTGGTCGCCGTCGCGCAGCTCCACCGCCTCGTGCTCGCCGGTCGAGGCACCGCTCGGCACGGCGGCGCGGCCCGCGGCACCGCTCGACAACGCGACGTCCGCCTCGACGGTCGGGTTGCCGCGACTGTCGAGCAGCTCGCGCGCGTGGACGGAAATGATCGTGCTCATAGTGGCCCCTACCCTAGCGGGACGCCGCGCCCGAGTCAACGCGGGCCCGGAGGGCGAGGATGGCCGCCCGGGTGCGGTCGGCGAGCTGTTGCCGATCGTCGGCGGTCAGGCCGGCCGTCGGGATGGGCTCGCCGACGCGCAGGCGGATCGGTCGGGGGCGCAGCCGGAATCCTCCCTTGGGGAGGATCTCGAACGTATTGTGGACGTACACCGGAACGAGCGGCACCTGGGCGGCGATGGCCAGCCCGAACGGCGCATTCTTGAAGGGGAGCAGCTCGCCGGTCCGGCTGCGCGTGCCTTCCGGGAAGACCACGGCGGAGATGCCGCTCCGGATCACTTGGGCGGCGCGCTCGTAGGCCGCGAAGGCACGCGCCCGATTGGCGCGGTCGATCGCCACGTGGCCCGCCGCCACCATCGCGCGGCCGACGAGCGGGACCCTGAGAAGCTCCTGCTTGGCGACGAACCGCACGGAGCCCGGGAGCGTCGCGGCGAGCGCCCAGATGTCGAACATGGAGGAGTGGTTCGACGCGTACACCACCGGCTGGTCTCGTGGGATGCGCTCGAGTCCCTCGACCTCCACCGGTGTGCCGGCCGCCGCGATGAGATCGCGCGCCCAGTCGCTCGCGCCCCAGTCGTAGATCCCGCCCGCGCCCACCCCGGGGCGGCGCTTCACGCCGAGCAGGGCGGCGATCAGCACGCCGCCCGCGTGGATCACGCTCGACCAAACGAGCACGAGATAGAACCAGGCGGTCCGGATCATCCGGCCGGAAAGTGATCGAAACCGCGCGGAGCGGCGACGGGCCGCCCCGCGCGCGTCAGGCGCACGCCGCGGCCGCGCGCGCAGCGGCCGATGCGCGTGAGCGGCAGGCCGGTGGCGCGGTGGAACCCACGCGCGGCGTCGAAGCTCGGGGGCAGCGCGACCAGCAGCTCGAATTCCTCGCCGCTCGCCACAGCGGCGCGCGGCGTGACGCCGGGCCAGCAGGGGATGCGCTCCAGCTCGATGTCGAGACGCACGCCCGAGGCGGCGGCGAGATGGCCGGCGTCGGCGACGAGGCCATCCGACACGTCGATCATCGCGACGGCGCCGTGGCCGGCGAGCCAGCGACCGGCGGTGATGCGCGGCTCGGGGGCGGCGTAGCGGCGGAACAAGGACCTGGCCAGCCGCCGCCCGCGCTTGAGCCGCGCCAACGCGAGCGCCGCTCCGCCGAGCACGCCCGTCACCCAGATGCCGTGGCCGGGCCGCGCGCCGTTGCGCCGCACCGGATGCGCGGTCCACCCGACGACGCACACGTCCACGAGGTAGCGCGCTGAGCGCACCAGGTCGCCACCCAGCACGCTCGCCCCGACGCTCCGCGCCGCGGCACCGACGCCTGCCATGATCTCGGTTGCGGGAGCGGCGTTGCCGCTACGGCGTTGCCGGTTGCCCGGGACTCCGAGCGAGACCAGCACTCCGATCGGCTCCGCTGCTTCGGCGGCGAGGTCCGACAGCGCCGCCGCGGTCGCGCGCCACCCGATCTCCCGGAACGACAGCCAGTCGGTGCGAAAATGCACGCCCTCGACGCTCAGATCGATGCTCAGGACGAGCGTCGTCCCGTCCGCCCGCCCTCCCACCCAGATCGACGCACAATCGTCGCCCAAGTCGCGCCCCCCCCCCGGCCCGAGCCGGGCGAAGATGCGGCGCAGCCGGTCGAACTCGCCCCCGCGGCCGAGCTGGAGGTGGCGGCTCATCGCAGCGCCGCGTCGCGCGCCAGGCGCACCAACCCGCTGTCGGTCGCGACCCATACGTACGACCGATCGACCGCCACGTCGCGCACGGCGGACGGGAGGTCGAGCGGCACCGCGAGGGTACGGAACGTGGTGTGCGGGATGTCCCAGAACGCCAGCCCGTTGGTCCCGCCGATCCACACTCCTCCGGCGTCGCCTGCGAGCGCGGTCACGCGTCCCAGCTCGGCGCGGGCACGCTGCAGCGTCCAGCGCCGGGTCGCGGGATCGCGCCAGGCGAACTGGTCGGGGGTGATGACGACGAGCGTGTCGCGTACCAGGGCCAGGGCGACGATCGGCGCCCGCAGCGCGGGCTGGTCTACGACGTCGGGCGGCGCTATCACCTCGGTCGTCCCCGGCACCACTAGGCCGAGCCCATCCCCCGACGTGCCGACCCAGAGGCTCTCCCGTACGGCGACCAAGCTGAGCACCGGCTGTCGCAATGGGCCGATCGGGACGACTTTCTCTTCGGTCGTCACCACGAACAACCCTCGCGCGGTCCCGACCCAGACGCCGTCCGGCGCCGGGGCCAGGGCGAGCGGGTTGTCCAGCTCGAACAGCTTGATCCGCGAGCCGGCGGCTTCGATCCTGACGACGCCCCGCTCGCACGCGAGCCAGAGCGACCGCCCGCTGGCGATCAGGCGCCGCCCTTCGACACACGGGAACCCAAGTGTGCCCGCGCCCTCGATCGCCGTGTCGGCCGAGAGGTCCGCCGCCACCCAGGTCAGTCCACGCCGCTCGCCCACCCGCCCCGCCGACGCGACCCAGGCGCCTCCCCCCCCCCAAGGCGCCGTCGCGACCGCGCCGGCTCGCGTGGCGAGCAGGCCAAACGTGAGACGGCTCCACTCGCCCGTCATCGGATCGATGCGGACCAGGCCCATGCCGTCCGAGCCGAGGAACAGCTCGCTCCGGTCCGGAGAGCGAGCCGCGGCGGTGAAGCGAAAGCTTCGGAGACGCGGGTCCGTGAGGATGAGGGCCCGCATGGCGTCTGCCATCGGCGCCTGGTCGAGCGCGGCGCGGGGGTCGAGCGGCTCGATGCGCTGCCCGGGAGGTGGCAGCGGCCGGTCCTGCGTCGGGATCAGCGCGCCGCGGGGGAGGAATCCCCAGCCGATCGCGCTCTGCACGAAGATGCCGCCGGCTGGGTCGCGCGCGTCGAACATCAGGTTGACTACGCCACCCGGCACGAATCCCTGCTCCCACGTCCGCACGGTGGCGTCGTAGCGGGCCCACCCGTCAGCGGTGCCGAGCCAAACGGCGTCGCCAACGCCGTCCGCGAGCGCGACGCGGACGCGAGCCGCCGGATAGCCGTCGAGCGCGGTAACTGGGAGACGCCAGGTCCGCGGCTGGCGGTCGTAGATCGTGAGCCCATGCGTCGTCGCCGCGAATACGGTGAACGGCGAGACGGCGACCGCCTCGATGTAGGAGAAGTCGCTGATGAGGGCGCGGTCTTCGGGGCGCCAACGCTGACCGGAAAGATGGAATGACGGAACGATGGACAGCAAAGCGGCGACAAGCCGGCGCACGCCCGGCGACGAGCGGCACCTTCCATCGTTCCACCTGTCCATCGTTCCGCCTTTTCTCACTCCGTCTCC
Organism: Gemmatimonadetes bacterium 13_1_20CM_4_69_16; assembly: GCA_001919865.1. GTDB lineage: Bacteria > Gemmatimonadota > Gemmatimonadetes > Gemmatimonadales > GWC2-71-9 > 20CM-4-69-16. Next base: position 11,869 of record MNIR01000074.1, read on the forward strand.
GGAAGCTCGAGCTCCGTGAGCAACGGAGGACCGGAGGGCCTCGCAGTCGCCCAGGCGCGCCAGATATCCGGGAGCGCAGCGAGCACGTCCGCCGGCCGGAGGCTGCGCGCCGTCCACTGCCTGGCCCCGTGCTCCGCGGCCCGTCCCAGCACGTGAGCGCCGAGCGCGGCCGCTTCGGGGCCCGCGCTACCGCGCGCCAGGAACGCCCCGATGAATCCCGCGAGCAGGTCCCCCGAGCCGCCTGTCGCGAGTCCGGGGTTGCCGCTCGCCACTACGTGGATCGGCCCGCGCAGGTCCGCGATCACCGTGGGGACGCCCTTGAGGAGCACGGTCGCCTTGACCGTGTGCGCCGCCTTGGACACCGCGGCCCACCGGTCGTTCGCCGTGGCGTCGGCGAGCTGGTCGCCGAACTGGGCGCGGAACTCGCCGAGGTGGGGCGTGAACACCATCGGCCGCTCCGCCGCTCCCTGGAACAGCGTGAGCGCGTCCGCGTCCAGCACCGTGGGGACCGGGCGAAGCGCCAGGGCCGCCTTGAGAAACGGCCCGCGGTCCGGGTCGCGGCCCAGTCCCGGACCCACCACGAGCGCGTCGGCCCACTCGAGCGCCTCGGCGGCCGATGGCTCGAGCTCTGGCCCGAGCGCCGACTCGACCGTGAGCACGTCCGGCAGGCTGGTGCGCGCCGCCGCGATCGTCTCCGCTCCCGCCACGAGCTTCACCAGCCCGGCGCCGGCGGCGAGCGCGGCACGCGCGGCGTGCAGCGCGGCGCCGGTCATGCCGTTCGAGCCGCCCACCACCGTCACGCGGCCGCGATCGCCCTTGTGCATCGTGGGGGTCAGCTTGGGCAGCCGCGCCCCCGCCCAGGCGTCGGTGACGAGCACCGGCCACGACGGATCGGCGGGAGGGAGGCCGATGTCCACGACGACGAGCTTCCCACACCAGTCGCGCGCGAGCAGGTGGCCGCGGCGCGGGCCGCCGAACGTGACCGACACCGCGGCGCGGACCGGGCCGTGCGCCTCGCCGCTCGACAGATCGAGTCCCGTCGGACCGTCCACGGCGACCAGGGTCGCGCCATAGGTGACCAGGCGCTGGGCCAGGGCGAGCACGTCGCCGCGCGCCGGGCCGGACGCTCCGGTGCCGAGCAGCGCATCCACCGCGACGGCGGCGGCGGGCCACGGCTCGTCGCGACCGATCTCGCGCACCCCGTCCACGCGCGCCAGCGCCCGGTTGTCGATGGCGTCGTCGGTCTTGGGATCGAGCGCCGCCACGGAGACGGGCACGCCGGCGGCGTGCAACGCCCGCGCCACCACCCAGCCGTCGCCGCCGTTGTTCCCCGCCCCGGCGGCGATCAGCACGCCGCGGGCGATCACCTCGGGGAACTCGCGCACGATCACGTGGGCGACGGCGCGACCCGCCGCCTCCATCAGGACCCGCGAGGGAATGCGGTACTGCGTGCGGGCCGCCGAGTCCCACGCCGCGGCTTCGCTCGCCGAGAGCACGGGGATCGGGTTCACGGAATCACCACGCCGCCGTAGCCGACCACCGCCGCGTCGTCGCCCGTGGTCATCCCGGAGTGACTGTAATGCACGACCTCAGCGCGCGCCGCCCCCAACGTGCGCGCGGCGGCGACCACCGTGGCGGTCGGCGCGCGGCCGCACATCGAGATGCGCTCGCTCTTGCAGCGGCGCAGCAGCTCCTCCCCGTCCAGCGCGGCGACCGCCTCGAGCGCGCGCGCGTCTTTGCCCTGCGACACCGCGGCGGACTCGTAATGGGTCAGGTCGCTCGACGCGAGCAGCAGCACGGGTTCCGGCCAGCGCGCCGCGAGCGCCGCCAGCGCCTCCCCCAACCGGCGGCAGCCTTCCCAGGCGTCCCACGCCAGCACGACGGGAACGATCCGCACGTCGGCGCGGCGCAGCTGCAGGAAGGGCACCTCCACCTCCACGGCATGCTCCTGGGCGTGGGCCGCGTGATCGACGTCCACCAGCGGCGAGGCCTCGAGCAGCGCGCCCGCGAACCGCTCGTCCACCACGGCGTCACCCAGCGGAGTGCGAAACGCCCCCGCCTCCCACAGCGACGCGCCCCCACGGGCCGCGCACACACCGGTGTGGTTGGGAGCGAGGATCACGACCACGGGCGGGATGTCGAGACGGGCGAACACGTGGGCGGCGGTGAGCCCCGAGTAGAGGTAGCCCGCATGCGGCACCACGGCCGCGCGCGCCGGCGCGGGGCGCGCCTGGGGCACGGCCGCGAGCAGCTCGCGGACGGCGCGCTCCAGCTCGCGCTTCGTCCCCGGATAGAAGCGCCCGCTGACGGCAGGCGCGCGCACCGCGTCCAAGCGGTTACTTGGAGCTCTGGCCGATCGCGCGACCGAAGGAGATCTCCCCGTTATCGATGCGGATGTTGAACCCGCAGTCCGGGTTGCTGCAGACCCAGGCCTTGTAGGTGATCGGCGCCCCGTCGCGGCCGTAGTCCGATAACGGGATGAGCAGACCTTGCTGACACTTCCTGCAGGCGGGCCATTCCCTGGCGTCCGTGTTCATGCGGCACCCCCTTCACCCGATCCGGCGCCCGCTATTCCCGCGCCCCCTCCACCCCAGGCCAGCGGTACCCGGCCCGGAACACTTCCGCGAAATCGTACACGCGCTCGAAGTCCTCGCGCTTGTCGCTCGGTTGGCGCGCCAGCAGCCCCACGTCGATCAGGGCGAACACGATGTGCCCGAGGTCGTCGGTGCGGGTGATTCCCCAGTGGTGCAGCACGGTGGGCGCCAGCAGCCCGAACTGCTCGAGCGCGAAATCGCGGCAGGCCCAGGCGAGCTCCGCCCCGCTCAAGTGGCGGCGCGCCGGCAGCCTCCCTTGCGCATACTCGAGCGCCGCGAGCACGAACAGGTAACCGCGCTCGTGATAGCGGCCGTCCTGCTGCCCGATCCGCTCGAACGCCTCCTGCAGCGTGGCGAAGTCGCTCATGGCCGGGCCTCGAGGTTGCCGGGCGGACGCGGCCGCACGTCGACGGGCCGTGACACGCGCGGCTCGAGCAGCGCGAGCTCGAGCACTTCGTCGATCGTCTCCACCGGCCTTATGTCGAGCAGTTTCTTCACCTCGTCCGGCACCTCCACCACGTCGCTCTTGTTGCGCGCCGGCACGAGCACCGTCTTCACCCCCGCGCGCACCGCCGCCGTCAGCTTCTCCTTGAGACCGCCGATCGGGAGCACCCGGCCGCGCAGCGTCAGCTCACCGGTCATCGCGACGTCGTGGCGCGCGGGTCGGCGGCACAGCAGCGACGACTCCTTCATCACGTCGCCCAGCTGTCCCGTCAAGGTGATCTGGCCCTTGCCGGGCATCTGGATCGCTTCGATGAACATGATGTCGCCGCCCACCGGTGTCCACGCGAGGCCGGTGGCCACGCCCACTTCCGGGCTGCGCCCGGCCACCTCGCTTTGCACCTTGGGCTGGCCGGCGTACTTCTCGAGGTTTTTCGCGGTGATCTTGAGGGCCCCCGTCCCCGCCCGCCCCTCCACCACCTCGAGCGCGGCTTTGCGCAGCACGCCCTGGATCTCACGCTCGAGCTGCCGCACGCCGGCCTCGCGCGTGTACTCCGCGATCAGCCGCTCCAGGGCCGCGTCGGCGACACCCGCCCGCTCCACCGTGAGGCCCGTCTCCTTGAGCTGCCGCGGCAGCAGGAAGCGCTTCGCGATGGCGAGCTTCTCGCCGGGGGTGTACCCGGGTAAGGTGAGAACTTCCATCCGGTCGAGCAACGGGTCGGGGATCGGCGCGAGGCTGTTGGCGGTGGCGATGAACATCACGCCCGAGAGGTCGAACGGGACCTCGAGGTAGTGATCGACGAACGTGCCGTTCTGGGCGGGGTCGAGCACCTCGAGCAGCGCCGCGGTGGGGTCGCCCCGGACGTCGGCGCCCATCTTGTCCACCTCGTCGAGCATCAGCAGGGGATTGCGCGTCTCGCAGCGCTGCAGCGCGTGGATGATGCGGCCGGGGAGGGCGCCGACGTAGGTGCGCCGGTGGCCGCGCACCTCGGCTTCGTCCCGCACGCCGCCGAGCGACACGCGCGTGAAGCGCCGCCCCAGCGCTTCGGAGATACTCTGGCCGAGCGAGGTCTTGCCCACGCCCGGCGGGCCCACGAAGCAGAGGATGCTGCCGCGGGCCTGCGGGTTGAGCGTGCGCACCGCGAGATACTCGAGGATGCGCTCCTTCACCGTCTTCAGGTCGTAGTGATCGCGGTCCAGGATCTCGCGCGCGGTCTTCAGATCGAGGCGGTCCTCCGAGGTGCGTCCCCAGGGGAGCGTCGCGAACACCTCGAGGTAGGTGCGCGCCACGTGGTACTCCGCCGACTGCGGCGACATCTGTCGCAGCCGCTTGAGCTCCCGGTCGGCGACCTTCTTCGCCTCGGTGTGCAAGCCGGCTTCATCGAGCCGCCGGGCCAGCTCGTCGAGCTCGTCCTCGCCCTCGTCCTCCCCGAGCTCCTGGCGGATCACGCGCAGCTGCTCGCGCAGCACATACTCGCGCTGGTTGGCGTCGAGCCGCGACTTCACCTTCTCCTGGATCTGCGTTCCCACCTCGAGGACCTGCAGCTCCTGGCCCAGCAGCTCGGCCAGCCGCTCGAGGCGGCGGTTCACGTCGTCGATCGCCAGCAGCTCAGCCTTGGCGGGCAGCGCCAGGTCCAGATTCGCCGCGGCGAAGTCGGCGAGCTTGGAGCCGTCGGTGATGCCGGAGAGGACCTCATGCAGCTCCTCCCCGAGGTACGGCGCGATGTCGATGACGCGGGAGAACTGCGCGTGCACGGTGCGCTTCAGCGCCTCGGTGCGGGCGTCCTCGGTGGTCGTGGATACGAGCGTTTCATAGCCCGCCACGAGCCAATGCTCGGCCGGACTGATCTCGACCAGGCGCGCGCGTTCCAGTCCCTGCACCATTACCCGCACCGAGCCGTCGCCGAGCTTGAGCATGCGGACCACGGACCCGAGCGTCCCGACTTCGTACAGCTCTTCCGGCCGGGCCTGCATGATCGCGCCTTCCGGGGGCTCGGTGCCGGAGAGCGGCTTCACGACGCCCAGCAGCAGACGCTTGTTCCCCTGCACCACCTCGTCGATCAGCTGGACCGCGTTCGGATCCGCCAGCGCCATCGGCAGCACGACGTGCGGGTAGACCACCAGCTGGCCGAGCGGCAGGATCGGCAGTCGATCCATCTACTGCACCTTCACCGACTGGGGACCCGACATCCGCGGGGGAAGCTTCGTGAGCCGAATCTCGAGGAAGCCTTGCTCGTAGCTGGCGCGGATCGAGTCGGGATCGACCGGCACGGGGAGGCGGAACCGCCGCTCGAACGGGCCGACCTGCACCTCCATCGCGTGATAGTGGGGCTTCCCCTCGCGGCGCGGCTTGCGCTCGCCGCCGATCGTGAGAATGCCCTCGGCGAGCTCGACGCTGAAGTCTTCGGCGCGCATGCCCGCGATGTCCATGTAGACCACGAGCGCGGTGTCGGTCTCGTAAATGTCCGTGAGCGGCTTCCACTTGGAGGAGGCGACGAAGCCCACCGGCCGGCCGTGGGCGACCTCGTTGAAGTAGACCTCGAGCTCGTCGGCCAGATGCACCGTGAAGGACCCGGAGCCGCGCGACGGCCGGCCCGAGAACCCGCCGCCGCCCCCACCCCCCCCACCCCCCCCGCTGCTGTCAGACATGGCGCGCCTCCACGGCGTGGCGGACGGGTGCCGCGTACAGTGGGAACTGCTCCGTCAATTCGCGTACCTCAGCCTTCACGCGGGCGATGGTGGCGTCGTCCTTCCGCGTGAGCACCGTGTCGATGAAGTCGGCCACCTTTTCCATCTCGGGCTCGGCGAAGCCGCGCGTCGTGACGGCCGGCGTCCCGATCCGGACGCCGCTCGTCACGAACGGCGACTGCGGATCGCCCGGGATGGTGTTCTTGTTCACTGTGATCGCCGCGCGGTCGAGCAAGGCCTGCGCCTCCTTCCCCGTCAGACCCTTGGGCCGCAGGTCCACGAGCATGAGATGGGTGTCGGTGCCGCCCGACACGATCGCGTAGCCGCGCTCCATCAGCGCCGCCGCAAGTGTCTGGGCATTCTTCACCACCTGAATTGCGTACTGCTTGAACGCCGGCGTCAACGCTTCCCCGAGGGCGACCGCCTTCGCCGCGATCACGTGCTCCAAGGGGCCGCCCTGGATACCGGGGAAGACCTGCTTGTCCACGTCCTTGCCGTACTGCTCCTGGCAGAGGATCAGGCCGCCGCGGGGGCCGCGCAGCGTCTTGTGGGTCGTGGTGGTGACGATTTGGGCGTGCGGCACCGGCGAGGGGTGGATCCCCGCCGCCACCAGCCCGGCGAAGTGCGCCATGTCCACCACGAAGATCGCCCCGACCTCGTCGGCGATGCTGCGCAGCGCGGCGAAGTCGATGACACGGGCGTACGCGCTCGCGCCGCCCACCAGGATGCGCGGCCGCTCGCGCCGCGCCACCTCGCGCACCTGGTCGTAGTCGATGCGCCCGGTGTCCTCGCGCACGCCGTAGGAGGTGGCGCGGAACAGCGTGCCCGAGAAGTTGACGGGCGAGCCGTGCGTCAGGTGGCCGCCGTGCGAGAGCGCCAACCCCAGCAGGGTGTCACCCGGTTTCGCGACGGCGAGGTAGGCGGCCATGTTGGCCTGCGCGCCGGAGTGCGGCTGGACGTTTACGTGCTCGGCCTTGAACAACGCCTTGGCGCGGTCGATCGCGAGCTGCTCCACCTCGTCCACCACCTCGCAGCCGCCGTAGTAGCGCTTCCTGGGGAGCCCCTCGGCGTACTTGTTGGTGAGCGCCGTGCCCATCGCTTCCATGACCGCCATGGTGGCGAAGTTCTCGCTCGCGATCAGCTCGAGCCCGTGCTCCTGGCGCTCCACCTCACGCAGGATCAACGCGTAGACGGCCGGGTCGGCCTGCGCCAAGTGGGCGCGCCGGTCAATCATGGTCGATTTTCTCCACGCGGCGCGCGTGGCGCCCGCCCTCGAACCCCGTGTCGAGCCAGCGGTGCAAGATCTCCATCCCTTCCTGCTCGCTCACGAAGCGCGACGGCAGCACCAGCACATTGGCGTCGTTGTGCTTGCGCGCCAGCTCGGCGATCTCCGGGCTCCAGGCGACCGCGGCGCGCACCCGCGGAAACCGGTTGGCGATGTACGTCATCCCGAGCCCCGTGCCGCAGGTCAGCACGCCGCGCGGCGCCACGCCGCGGCTCACCGCCTCCGCCACCGGCCTCCCGTAATCCGGGTAGTCGTCCGCCGGATCGAGGGCCTTCGGGCCCACGTCCACCGGCTCGTAGCCGAGCCGCGTGAGCTCGTCCACCAGCTTCTGCTTGAGCTGGAAGCCCGCGTGGTCCGCGCCGACGTAGATCTGGCGGGACGCCGGGCGCGCGCTAGGGTCCGGGATAGAGGCCGCGGGCGATGACGATCCGTTGGATTTCGCTGGTGCCTTCATAGATCTCGGTGACCTTTGCGTCGCGAAACAGTTTCTCGACGGGAAAGTCCCGCATGTACCCGTACCCGCCGAACAGCTGCACCGCCTGGGTCGTGACCCACATGGCGGTCTCCGAAGCGAACAGCTTGGCCATGCTCGCCGGCGTGGTGATGGCTTCGCCCCGGTCCCTGCGCGCCGCCGCCGCGTGCGCCAGGGCGCGGGCCGCCTCCACCCGCGTCGCCATGTCCGCCAGCTTGAACTGCACCCCCTCGAACTCCCGCAACGCCTGGCCGAACTGCCTGCGCTCGGCGCAGTAAGCGACGCTGTGCTCGAGCGCCCGCCGGGCGATCCCCACCGCCTGAATCGCGATCCCGAGCCGGCCTGCGTCCAGCCCCTCCATGGCGTACACGAACCCCTGCCCCACGTCGCCCAGCAGGTGGTCCGCGGGGAGGCGCACGTCCTCGAGCGCGATCGCGGCCGTATTGGACGCGCGGAGGCCCATCTTGTCCTCCGCCTTCCCCGGACGATAACCCGGGGCATCGGTCGGCACAATGAACGTCGAGATTCCCTTCGCTCCGCGCCGCGCTTCGGGCCGGTCGGTGCGGAGCATCACCATCATCACGTCCGCGGTGCCGCCGTTCGTCGCCCACGCCTTGGTCCCCGAGAGCACCCACTCGTCCCCGTCCTGCACCGCCCGGGCGGAGAGCGACGCCGCGTCGGAGCCCGACTCGGGCTCGGAGAGCGCGAAGCCGGCGAGCAGCTCGCCCCGCGCCATCGGCTTGAGCCAGCGCTCCTTCTGCCGGGCGCTGCCGTGCCGCACCAGCATCGTCGTGGGGATGGCGTTGTGGATCGACACCGACACCGCGACGCTGGCGTCGGCCGCCGCGAGCTCTTCGAGCGCGAGCAGGTACGTGACGGTATCGAGCCCCATGCCGTCGTACTCGTCCGGCGTGCACATGCCGAGGAAGCCGAGCTTGCCGAGCTCGTCGATCACGTCGCGCGCGAAGTGCGCGGTGCGGTCCCACTCCGCCGCGAACGGCTCGATCCTGGTGCGGCCGAACTCGCGCGCCAGGTCGACGATCTGGCGCTGCATCTCGGTGAGACCGGCGGGCTCAATCGCGATAGACATAGAAACCGCGGCCGCTCTTTCGCCCCAGGCGCCCCGCCGCCACCATTCTGCGGAGCAGCGGGGCCGGCCGGTACTTGTCGTCGCCGAGGTCGCGCTGCAGCACCTCGAGGATCGCGAGACACACGTCCAGGCCGATCAGGTCGGCGAGGGCGAGCGGCCCGAGCGGGTGGTTCATGCCGAGCTTCATCACGCCGTCCACCGCTTCCGGCGTGGCGACCCCCTCCATGACGCAGAACACCGCCTCGTTGATCATCGGCATCAGGACGCGATTGGAGACGAACCCGGGCGCGTCGTTCACCACAACCGGTGTCTTGCCCAGCGCTTTCACAACCTCGACAACCTTCGCTACCGTCTCATCCGCCGTCTCCATGCCCCGGACCACCTCGACCAGCTGCATCACGGGGACCGGATTCATGAAGTGCATCCCGATCACCTGTCCGGGACGGCGCGTCTGGGCCGCGAGCGTGGTGATCGAGATGGACGACGTGTTGCTCGCGAGCAGCGCCGCCGGCGGCGCGAGCCGGTCGAGCTCGCGGAAGATCTTGGACTTGGTGTCGGCGTGCTCCGTCGCGGCTTCGACCACGAGCTCGGCGTCCGAGACGGCGTCCAAGCTCGGCGACGTCCGGATGCGGGCCAGCGCGGCGTCGCGCTGCTGCCCGGTGACCGTTCCCTTCTTCACCTGGCGCTCGAAGTTCGCGCGGATGATGGCGAGCACCCGCTCGAGTAACCCGGGCGCGACGTCGATCAGCGCGGTGTCCCAGCCGTGCTGCGCGAACACGTGGGCGATGCCGTTGCCCATCGTGCCGGCGCCCACCACGGCGACCCGACTCATGCCGCCGGCTCCGGCGTGCGCGCGGTCCGGCTCCAGGCGACGAGCGCCGTCGTTCCGGCGAGCATGACCAGCGTGCTCACGATCCCCCCCTCCGGGCCGAACGCGCCTCCGTCGATCCAGCCGTGGCTGCCCGGGCGATACTCGAACGCCGGAAGCGGGAACGCGTACCCGCTCACCGGAGCCGCGAACCCCAAAGCCAGGGTCGCGTTCCAGCCGAAATGCGCGCCCCACCCGAGCGGCATGCCGCCCGGGGAAAAGAACGCGCACGCGAGCCACACGCCCGCCAGCGCGACGTTGAGCGTGGAGAACGCCGTGGCGCCCGGGTTGCCGAGGTGGGCGAGCCCGAACCCGAGCGCGCCCAGGGCCGTCGCGGGTCCCGCGCCCACCGCGTTGGCGAGCCGTCGCAGTGGGTAGCCACGAAACATCAGTTCCTCGGTGAGGGCGGCGAGCAGAAAGCCGGCGCCAAGCGGCAGCGCCGCCGCGCTCCAGGCGGGCCACCCGCCCCGCGCCGTGACCGCGGCGCGCCCGGCGGCCACCGCGAGCCCCACCGCGGCCGACGCCATGACCGCGCCCACGGCGAACCCGAGCGCCCAACCCCGGAACACCCCCGTCCGTGGATGCCAGCCGAGCTCGTCCCACGACCGGCGGTCGAGCACGCGGCCGACGAGCCAGGTCGCGAGCCCGAAGCCCACGACCGACACGAGTGAGCCCCAGGCAAGCCACCAGCGCGGGTCCGAATGGGGCCGCACCTGATCCAGGGCCCAGGTGGCGGCGCCGCCGAGGAACGCGAACGCCACGATCCACGCGACCGCGGCACCCGTCCCCCTCGCCCGCGCCGCAAACGAAACGCGCGCCGTCACAGGCGCGCGCGGAACGGACTCAGGCTGGGTCGCAAGACCAGGATCGCGATGCCCAGCTTCAGCAGATCGCCGATCACGAACGGGAGCGTCCCGAGTCGCACGGCGCTGGCGGCGCTGCCGGTCAGGATCACGAGCTGCGCCACGCCGCCCAAGTGGATGAGCGCGATGCCCGCGAGTACCGCGAGTGCGATCCGGCCCCAGTGCCGCCCGTCGCCCGACAGCTTGCCGACGGCGAACGCCGCCACCGGATACGCGAGCAGGTAGCCGCCGGTCGGTCCGATGAGCCGGGCGATCCCGGGGAGGCCGTACGGCGTGAATACCGGCAGCCCAACCGCCCCGAGTGCGAGGTAGAGGATCATGCTCGCCGCGCCGAGCGACGGCCCCAGCAGGCCGCCCACCAGCAGCACCGCCAGCGGCTGCAGCGTCATCGGCACGGGGGTGCCCGGGAGCGGCAGCGCGACCTGCGCCGCGACCGCGACGAGGGCGGCGCCCAGCAGCACCGCCACGCCGCGGCGGCGCGTGAGCGGCTGAGCGGACATGACGGCTGAGTTCACCGGCATCAGAGCATCTCCACGCTGAGGGCCACTGCGTTGCCGCCACCCAGGCAGAGGGTGGCGAGCCCGGTCGTCTGCTGCTTGTGCTTGAGAGCGTAGAGCAACGTCGTGAGCACGCGCGCGCCCGAGGCGCCGATCGGGTGCCCGAGGGCGATCGCCCCGCCGTTGACGTTCACGCGGTCCCAGTCCCAGCCGAGCGCCCGCCCGTCGGCGAGCGCCTGCACCGCGAACGCCTCGTTCGCTTCGATCAGGTCGTAGTCGGCGATGGTCGTCTTCGCCTTGGCCATGAGGTTCCGGACCGCGACGATCGGGGCGAAGAAGAGGTCCTTCGGCTCGCCGCCGCCGGTGGCGTAGGCGGTGATGCGGGCCAGTGGCTCGAGTCCGTTTGCCTGCGCGAACGCCAGCGATGCCACGACGAGCGCGCTCGCACCGTCGTTCAGCCCCGGCGCATTGCCGGGGGTGACCGTGCCGTTCTGCTCGAAGGACGGTTTGAGCGCGGCGAGCGCCTCGAGCGTCGTGTCGGGCCGCGGCCCCTCGTCTTTCTCCACCACGGTCGCGCCCTTCTTTCCCGCAATCTCGACCTTCACCGTCTCTGCCGCGAAGCGGCACGCCGCCATCGCGGCCACCGCCTTCTGATGGCTCGCGAGCGCGAAGCGATCCTGGTCCTCGCGCGACACTCCTGCTTTTTTCGCGCTGTACTCGGCGAGGTTGCCCATGTGGGTGTTCGAGAACGAGTCCCATAGGCCGTCGTGGATCATGCCGTCCACGAGCTGGCTGTTGCCCGCTTTGATGCCGCTGCGCATCCCGTAGACGTAATGCGGCGCGTTCGACATCGATTCCATGCCGCCCGCCACGATGCACTGCGCGTCGCCCGCTTTGATCGCCTGGGCCGCGAGCATTACGGCCTTGAGCCCCGAGCCGCAGACCTTGTTGACGGTGAGCGCCGGAATCGTGCCGGGGAGACCGGCGTGGATCGCGGCTTGTCGGGCCGGCGCCTGGCCGACGCCGCCCTGGAGCACGTTCCCCATGATCACTTCTTCCACCTGGGCGGCGTCGACGCCGGCGCGACGCACCGCCTCGCGGATCACGACGGCCCCGAGCCCGGGCGCGGGCAACGACGACAGCCCGCCCAGATAGCGACCGATCGGGGTGCGGCAGGCGGAGAGGATGACGGGCGTTGTTTGTTCGTTTGCCATCAGTGCTGCTCCAGAACGCGGAACGTTGAACACGGAACGCGGAACGGAAGGGCGGGCAGCTGTTCCGGGTTCCGACTTCCGCGTTCCACGTTCAAACTAACGGATCGAGGGCGTGAGCGCCCGCGTCCGAACCTCCTCCTTCACCTGCTCCACGAACTCCGCGAGCGGGAGAACGACCTGTTTGTTCCCCTCCCCCCGCGAGCGCACCGCGACCGTCCCGGCTTCGGCTTCGCGCTGCCCCACCACGGCCATGTAGGGCACCTTGTGCGTCTCGCCGTCGCGCACCTTGTAGTTGAGCGTCTCGCTGCGCTCGTCCACGTGCGCGCGGATGCCGGCGGCGGCGAGCCGCTGTTGCACCGCGCGTGCCGCGGGGAGCTGGGCATCCGCGATCGGGAGCACCCGCACCTGCTCGGGCGAGAGCCATAACGGGAATGCGCCGGCGAAGTGCTCGATCAGGAAGCCGCAGAACCGCTCCAGCGTCCCATAGATGGCGCGGTGGATCATCACCGGGCGGTGGGGCTTGTTGTCCTCCCCCGCGTACTCGAGCCGGAACCGCTCGGGCTGCTCGAAGTCGAGCTGGATCGTCGCGCCCTGCCACTCGCGCCCGATCGCATCGTTGAACTTCACGTCGATCTTCGGGCCGTAGAACGCCCCCCCGCCCTGGTCGATCCGGTACGTCGCACCGCGGTGTTTGAGCGCCTGCTCGAGCGCGCGCTCCGCCTGATCCCACGTCGCGTCGGTGCCGAGCTTCTTGTCCGGCCGGGTGGCCAGGTCGAGCCGGTAGGAGAGGCCGAACGTCTTCCCCAGCACCAGCTCCACTATGTCGAGCAGCTGAAAGATCTCCTGCTCGATCTGGTCCTCGCGCAGGAAGAGGTGGGCGTCGTCCATCGTGAGCCCGCGCACCCGCAGCATCCCGTGCAACGTTCCCGAGCGCTCGTTGCGGTACACGTTCGCGATCTCGGCCAGACGAATCGGCAGGTCACGGTAGCTGCGCTGCTGGGAGGCGTAGATCAGGATGTGCATCGGGCAGTTCATCGGCTTCACCCGATAGCGCACCGCTTCCGACTCTCCCTCGCCCGCGGCCATGGGCGGGAACTGGTTCGCCGCGTACAGCGGCAGATGTCCCGAGCGCAGGAACAGCTCTTCGCGGGTCAGGTGAGGGGTGTACACGAGCTGGTACCCCCGCTCCAGGATCACGTCCTCGATGAAGCGCCGCAGCTGGAACTGCATCATCGCGCCCTTGGGGTGCCAGAAGATCAACCCGGGACCCACGTCCTCCTGGATCGAGAACAGGTCGAGCTGCTTTCCCAACAGCCGGTGGTCGCGCTTCTTCGCTTCTTCCAGCCGGCGGAGGTAGCTCTCCAGATCCTCTTTCGTGAACCACGCCGTGCCGTAGATGCGCTGCAGCATCTGGCGGCGCTCGTCGCCGCGCCAGTAGGCGCCCGCGGCGTGCAGCAGCTTGAAGCGGCGCTTCGCCTCCGCCCGGTCCACCTCCTCGCGCATGAACGGGTAATCGGCTTTCACCACCTCGTGCATCTTGGCTTCGATCCGCTCGAGGTCGTCCGGCGTGAACGGCGTCGGGACCTGGAAGTCGTAGTAGAAGCCGTCCTCGATAGGGGGCCCGAATCCGATCTTGGCGTGCGGGAAGAGCTGGCGCACCGCGGTGGCGAGCACGTGGGCGGACGAGTGGCGCAGCACGTCCAGTGCCTGCGGGTCCTTGTCCGTGAGGATCGCGACCTTCATGCGGTCGGGCAGCGGGCGCGCCAGGTCCCACACCTGCCCGTCCACGCGCGCGGCGACGGCCGCCTTGGCGAGGCCCGGGCCGATCGCTTTGGCCAGATCGGCCGCGGTGGCGCCTGCGGGCAACCGTTTCTCGCTCCCGTCGGGGAGCGTCACGCGGATCTCGGACGCGACCATCGGTTCAGTTCGCGGGCTGGTCGGCCGACGCGGTCGGGGAGGGGGCGGTGAGCGGCGGCAGGGTGCGCGCGTCGCGGAAGTACAGCACCACGGCGAGCGCGATCAGCACGCCGATCGCGACCCACCGGACCACGCGGCTCGTGGGCAAAACGTTCGATTCGTCGGCCATGGGAGATATTCTAGTGGGGCGACGGAGGCAGGGCCACGGGAGGGTGGTGGAGGCTGGAGGATGGTGGAGGCGGCGCCGCTGCAACCTCCACCATCCTCCACGAACCTCCACGATCCTGCCTATTATAAGGAATGCCGCCGCCCGAGTTCGCCCTCCCACCCCAGTACGACCCGCACGACGTCGAGGCGCCGCTGTACCAGCGCTGGCTCGACCGCGGCGTGTTCACGGCCCGCGCCGACTCGGCGCGCGAGCCGTACGTGATCGTCATGCCCCCGCCCAACATCACGGCGATCCTGCACACGGGCCAGGGCCTCAACAACGTGATCCAGGACGTGTTGATCCGCTTCGAACGCATGCGCGGCCGCGCAGCGCTGTGGCTCCCCGGAACCGACCACGCGGGGATCGCCACCCAGAACGTCGTCGAGCGACTGGTCGCCAAAGAGGGCAAGACCCGGTTCGACCTCGGGCGCGACAAGTTCGTCGAGCGGGTGTGGCAGTTCGTGCGGGAGACGGGCCCCGTCATCCTCGAACAGCTCAAGGTGATCGGCTGCTCGTGCGACTGGAGCCGGACCCGCTTCACGTTCGACGAAGCCTACTCGCGCTCGGTGCGCGAGGTGTTCGTGCGCCTGTGGGAGGAAAAACTGATCTACCGCGGGCACCGCGTGATCCATTGGTGCCCGCACTGTCTCACCGCGTTGTCGGACGAGGAAGCCGAATCGAAGGACACGGAGGGCAAGCTCTACTACATCCGCTACCCCGTGGAGGGCGGCCCCCAGCCCTTCCTCACGGTCGCTACCACGCGCCCCGAGACGCTGCTCGGGGACACGGCCGTGGCGGTCAACCCCAAGGATGCCCGCCACGCCGGCTTCGTGGGGAAAGTTGCCCGGCTCCCGATTGCGGACATCTCGATTCCAATCGTCGCGGACGAGGCGGTCGATCCCACGTTTGGAACGGGGTTCGTGAAGGTGACGCCCGCGCACGATGCGACCGACTTCGACATCGGCCTGCGGCACAAGCTGGAGATGCCGCTGGTGATGACCGAGGACGCACGCATGGAGCACGCGACGCGGGTGCCGAAACAGCTCGCGGGCCTCGACCGGTTCGAGGCGCGCGAGCGGATCGTGGATATGCTGAAGGAGCGGGGCCTCCTCGAGAAGATCGAGCCGCACCGGCACGCGCTGCGGCGCTGCTACCGCTGCGACACGATCGTCGAGCCGCGGCTCTCGGACCAATGGTTCGTGAAGATGCAGCCGCTCGCCGAGCCGGTCCTCGCCGATTATCGCCGCAGCGCGTTTCGGTTGATCCCCGAGCGCTGGCGCGCCACCTTCGAGCACTGGATGGAGCACATCCGGGACTGGAACATCTCGCGCCAGCTGTGGTGGGGTCACCGCATCCCGGTGTTCACCTGCACGAAATGCAAGCACCAGTGGGCCGATCGGAACGACCCGACGACCTGCCCCAAGTGCGGCGGGCCGGTCGAGCAAGATCCGGACGTGCTCGACACCTGGTTCTCGTCGTGGCTCTGGCCGTTCGCGACGTTCGGCTGGCCGGAGCGCACGCCGGACCTGGCGCGCTTCTATCCCGGCCACACCCTGGTCACGGCGCCGGAGATCCTCTTCTTTTGGGTGGCGCGGATGCTCATGTCCGGCTACCACTTCATGGACGACAAGCCGTTCGCGACGGTCTACCTGCATGGTACGGTGCGCGACACGCAGCACCGCAAGATGTCGAAGTCGCTCGGCAACGGGATCGATCCGCTCGATGTGGTGCGGTTGTACGGCGCCGACGCGCTGCGCTGGACCCTGATCGCGGGCAGCTCGCTCGGCGCCGACGTGATCCTCGATCCGAACGATCTCGAGACGACCTTCGCTCCGGGCCGGAACTTCGCGAACAAGCTCTGGAACATCGGCCGGTTCATCCTGGCGCAGCTGCCGGCGCGGGTACAGCCGATCGACGCGCTCGATGTCAAAACCCTGCCGCTCGCCGATCGGTGGGTGCTGTCCCGCGCGCAGGCGACGATCCGCGAAGCGACCGCGTCGTTCGAGCAGTTCCGGCTGGACGAGGGAGCGAAGCGTTGCTTCGACTTTGTGTGGAAGGAGCTGGCCGACTGGTACGTCGAGGCGGTCAAGCCGCGGTTGTCGGCCGACACCGGCGCCGTGCTTTCGTATTGCTTCGATACCGTGCTGCGGCTGTTGCATCCTGTCGTGCCGTTCATCACCGAGGAGCTGTGGCAGAAGCTTCCGGGTCGCCGGCCGGACGAGCTGCTCGTCGTGGCGGCGTGGCCCGAGCCGCGGGCGGGGCTCGTGGACCCCGCGGCCGACCAGCAGTTTCCACTGGTCCAGGAGACGATCTCGTCCATCCGGATGTTGCGTGCCGAGTATCGCGTTCCGCCCAAGGCGCGGCTCGAGGCCTCGGTGCGGCCCAAGAGCGAGCAGGCGCGGCGGGCGCTCGCGGGAGAACAGGAAACGATCCTTCGGTTGGCGCAGCTCTCCGCGCTCGCGTTTGACGGCCACCGCGCCACGGTGGGCGCGCACGCAGTGCTCGCGGACGGCAGCGACGTGTTCGTGGCACTCGAGGGGGAGATCGACGTGCAGCAGGAATGCCGCCGCCTCTCGAGCGAGCTCACCCGGCTGGACCAACAGCTCGCGGGGCTCGCCGCGAAGCTCACGAACCAGAATTTCGTCGCGCGGGCGCCCGCCGAGGTGGTCGCCAAGGAGCGCGAGAAGGAGCGGGCGTGGCGGGACCAGCGGCAGGCGTTGGCCGACAAGCTCAAGTCGCTCGGCTGCTCCTAGCCGCCGCACTGGCGGCGTGCGCCAACCAGGGTGAGCCGCCGGGCGGACCGCCCCACACGGTGCCGCCCCAGGTGGTGCGCGTCGTTCCCGAATCGGGCGCGGTGCTTCCCGATCTCAAGGGGGACGCGGTCA
>MNIR01000014.1 GCA_001919865.1 Gemmatimonadetes bacterium 13_1_20CM_4_69_16
CGGATTTGTCAACTGCGGCTAGACACCCGAAAGGCGTCAGGTAGAGGCGTGCATGACGACGTGCCACGACAGCGTCACGCGGAGGCGTGGGAACGGGTTACGCCCTCTGCGCGACGCTCCCGTCAAACGCTCTCACTTGACGTCGCCGCGTGACGTAGTTACGGTTCTCTCCGAACCACGAGCTGGCATCCTTCCGTAGGACGGTCCCGCTCAGGAGCGGGTTCCGGCGCTGAACACACGCCCGGTCTCATTCCCCAGGTTCACAACCAGAGTGACGCTGTAGCGCAGTGGCATGAGCCACTGGCGGCGTGCGTGTGTGTGCTTCCGGAAAGGAAGAGATTTCAGAAATGCCATTTACATCCCTCGGGCTCGCGCCCGAGCTGCTGCGTGCGGTAGCCGAGGAAGGCTACGAGCAGCCCACCCCCATTCAGCTGGAGGCCATCCCGCTCGCCCTCGCCGGGCGCGACCTGATTGGGTCCGCACAGACCGGCACCGGCAAAACGGCCGCCTTCATGTTGCCGATCCTGCAGCGCCTCGCGCAGCGCGGCGCCAGACCCGCCCTGCGGGCGCTCATCCTCGTGCCCACGCGCGAGCTGGCGGAGCAGGTCTTGCAGAGCGCGCGCGCCTACGGGCGCCATCTCCACGTCAGCGCGGCCGCCGTGTACGGCGGCGTCGGGATGGAGCCGCAGACCCGTGCCTTGCGGCACGGCGTCGACATCGTGGTCGCGACGCCCGGCCGCTTGCTCGACCACATGGAGCGCGGCCACGTGGACTTCTCCCGCCTCGAGGTGCTGGTGCTCGACGAGGCCGACCGCATGCTCGACATGGGGTTCGCCCCCGACGTGCGCCGCATCCTCGCGGCGCTGCCCGAGAAACGTCAGACGATGTTGTTCTCGGCCACCGTGTCGCCCGAGGTGGATGCGTTGGCGCGCCGCGCACTCGACGGCCATGCCTCGGTCGAGATCGGCCGTCGCGCGACGCCGGCCGAAGGGGTCGAGCACGTGACCGTCGCGGTCGACAAGTTGCAAAAGCGCGGCGTGCTCGCCCGGATCCTGCGGGCCAAGCCGGCGGGGCAGACGCTCGTGTTCACGCGCACCAAGTACGGGGCGGACAAGCTCGTGACCTTCTTGCGGAAGGAAGGGATCCCCGCCCATGCGATCCACGGTGACAAGGCGCAGAGTCACCGCACCCGCACGCTCGACGCGTTCCGCAGCGGGCAGGCGGACGTGCTCGTCGCCACCGACATCGCGGCGCGCGGCATCGACGTAGACGGGATCCGGATGGTGGTGAACTTCGACGTCCCGAACGACCCGGAGGTGTACGTGCACCGAGTGGGCCGCACGGCGCGGGCCGGGGCGCGCGGGCTGGCCTTGACCCTGATCTCGCCCGACGAATGGCTCCTGATGGGAGACATCGAGAAGCTGATCGGGCAGACGTTCCCACGCGAGGTGATCCCGGGGTTCGAGCCGTCGATTCCGCCGCTGCAACCGAAGGCGGCGGTCGCAGGGCAGCCCAAGCCGGGGCGGTCGGTGCGCGCCCGAGTGGGGGGACGCCGGCGGCGGTAGACGTCGCGGGACGTGCTTGCGCGACGCCCTAGCCTCGCTTCTCGATGGGGACGTAGTCTCGCTGCGGCGCGCCGGTGTAGATCTGGCGCGGCCGCGCGATCTTCTGCTCCTTGTCGAGCAGCATCTCCTGCCACTGGGCGAGCCAGCCCGGCGTGCGGCCGATCGCGAACAGCACCGGGAACATGTCCATCGGGAACTTCATCGCCTCGTAGATGATCCCCGAGTAGAAATCCACGTTCGGGTAGAGCTTGCGGCTCACGAAGTAGTCGTCCTGGAGCGCGATCCGCTCGAGCTCGACGGCGATGTCGATCAGCGGGTTCTTGCCGGTGACGTCGAACACCTCGTCCGCCACCCGTTTGATGAGGGTGGCGCGCGGATCGAAGTTCTTGTAGATGCGGTGGCCGAATCCCATCAGGCGAAACTCGCCGTGTTTCACGCGGTCGATGTAAGCCGGGATCTGGTCCTTCGTGCTGATCTGACGCAGCATCCGCAACACTTCCTCGTTCGCACCACCGTGCAGCGGACCGTACAGGGCGGCGGCGGCGGCGGCCATGGCGGAGTACGGATCTGCGTGCGACGAGCCGACGCCGCGCATGGCGCTGGTCGAGCAGTTCTGCTCGTGATCGGCATGCAGGATGAACAGTACGTCCAGGGCGTGCTCGAGCGTCTTGTTCGGCGTGTACTTCACTTCGGTGGCCTTGAACATCATGTTCAGGAAATTGCCAGTGTAGCTCAGGTCGTTGTCCGGGTACGCGTAGGGCATCCCCACCGAATGGCGATGCGCGAACGCCGCGAGCGTCGGCGCCTTCGCGATCAGGCGAAAAATCTGGTTCCAGCGCGACGTCTCGTCCTGGATGTGCTTGGCTTCCGGATAGAACGTGGAGAGCGCCGCCACCGTGCTCACGAACATCCCCATCGGATGCGCGTCGTGGTGGAAGCCGTCGATGAACTTCTTGATGCTTTCGTGGACGATCGTGTGGTGCGTGACGTTGAACACCCAGGAATCCAGCTCCGCGGCCGACGGGAGCTCTCCGTGGAGCAGCAGGTATGCCGTCTCCAGGAACGTGCTCTGGTGGGCGAGCTGCTCGATCGGATAGCCGCGATACCGCAGGATACCCTTGTCACCGTCGATGTAGCTGATGGCGCTGCGACACGCCGCCGTGTTGAGAAACCCCGGATCGTACGTCATCAGGCCGACGTCGTCGGCCGACGTCTTGATCTGCCGCAGGTCGACGGCGCGGACGGTACCGTCCTGGACGGGGAGCTCGTACTGTTTGCCGGTGCGGTTGTCGACGACGGTGAGAGTGTCCTTGGGCACGCGCGGCATCCTGGATTTGGCTGGCGAAAGATAACCACTGCAGGACGGGGCGAGATCCGCTCCCCGTCTTTCCCCGTCCTCCCCCGTCCCCTTATCTTGGCTGCCACATGACCCACCCCGCGCCCGCCAAACCCGCCAGTCTCTACCCGACCCGCTCGGCGGCGGGCGCCCTGCTGGGGCAACAGCTGGCGACCCGGGGCCACATCGGATGCCTGTTGCTCGGCATCACGCCTGAGGGAGTCGAGATCGCGGCCAACGCCGCCCGGGCGATGGGAGCCCAGTTCGACGTGCTGGTCGCCGCCTTCATCAAGCTCGGCTCGAACCTCGCCCCCATCGGGGCCGTCGCCGAGTCGGTGCCGTCAGAGATGGATCCCGACTTCCAGCCAAGCGGCGCGCTGCTCGACAAGCTGTCGGCCGCGATCGACGAGTCGCGCGCCCGCGTCTCCCGGGACCTCATCCTGTACCGCACGCAACGTCCCGTGAAGACGCTCGCGGGCAAAGTCGCGGTCATCGTGGACGGTCAGGTGGTATATCCGTGGAAGGTGCTCGCGGCCGCGAAGGCGGCCGAGCAGCTGGGAGCGAAGCAGGTGGTAATCGCTACACCGGTCGCGACGCAGCCCGCAGCGGACCGGATTCGCGGGCGCCGTTACGAGCTGGTGTGCCCCAGCGTGCTGGTGGAGCCCAAAGGACACCCCGCGCCGTACGGCGACATGACGGGGGAGACGCCGGAGCGGCTGCGGAGCATCATGATTGCGCATCAAGCGGCGTGAATCGCAGATGGAAGGGTGGAACGATGGAAGGATGGAATGTCGAAATGGGTGGAGCCGGCGTCAGGTGCGAGGCGTGGTCTCTTTCGATCTGATCAGCCTGTACAGCCCCCAGGTCAGCCTTCCCGCCTCTGCTCGCAGGTCGTTGAGTTCTTTCCACTCGCCCTCAGAGACGAAGCCGAGCTCGCGTACCCGATCCCTCCGCGAGATTGGCGGCGGCCGAAAAGGCTGCGCGGCGCATTTGGGATACCAAACCGTAGAGCTCAGATTTCGGGAACGAATTCGTAATTCGATACGTGGCGATGGTCAATTGGTGGCAGCTCTGCCACGCCTTGAGGCGCTCGTAGGGCATCATACCGATTCAGTCTAGGCTGTGATCTCCGGCAAGCATTATCAAACTCATCCCGGGAGTGCTAAAAAAGTTCGAGGCGGCTGGTGCGCCGCCTCTCTTACCAACTTTCCATCTGTCCATCGTTCCGCCTTCACTCCAGCTCCACCATCCCCTGCTCCAGCCACCGGTGCTCACCCTGCAACACGTCCTGCGCCACGCGATACGCCGCGACATCCGCGTTGCGCCACAGCTGCTTGAACTTGGCGTCGACCCGCCCGCGCGCCTCGCTGCAGAACAAGTCGGCGAGGGCCACGGGGCGCTGGCCGGTCGCGCCGTCGCGCCGCAGCAGCCACTGCGCCCGCGCGCAGGTCGCAGCGATGGCGAACAGCTCCGCCCCCACGTCGACCAGGCGGAATAGCACCGCTTGGCGGTACTCGAGCTTGGGGCCGAACCGCACCATGGCGTGGAACACGCTGCGGGCGAGTCGCCGCGCGGTCCGGTCGACGTAGCGCAGGTGCTTGGCGAGCGGGCCGAACTCGGCGTGCTTGGGCCAGAAGCCCCAGCCGAGCCAGCGCGAGGGGTACCACCAGCTGTAGAACAGCGCCGCGCGCAGCAGCCCGCGCAACCGCTCCAGGGCGCGCTTGCCGGGTAGCACCACGTCGCCCGCGATCTGGAGGTGCTTGTCCACCGCCTCGCGGGCGATGAACAGGTGCATGATCTCGCTCGAGCCCTCGAAGATGAGGTTGATCCGGAAGTCGCGCATGATGCGCTCGACCGGCACGGGTTTCTCCCCCCGCGCCCGCAGCGAGTCCGCGGTCTCGTAGCCGCGACCGCCGCGGATCTGTACCGTCTCGTCGATGATGCGCCAGCCGGCCTCGGAGTTGTACAGCTTCGCGATCGCCGCCTCGAGCCGGATGTCGTAGCTGCCGCGGTCCGCCATCGCCCCGCACAGCTCGGCCACCGCCTCCATCGCGAACGTGTTCGCGGCCATCGCTCCGATTTTCTGCGCGATCGCGTCGTGCTTGCCGATGGCGCGTCCCCACTGGACCCGCTCGCTCGCCCAGTGCCGGGAGATCTCGAGGCAGCGCTTGCCCGCCGCGACCGAGGAGATGGGCAGCGTGAGACGACCGGTGTTCAGGGTGACGAGGGCGAGCTTCAGGCCCTTGCCCTCGCCCCACAGGACGTTCTCCTTGGGCACGCGGACATTGGTGAACCGGATGACGCCGTTGTAGATCGCCTTCAGCCCCATGAAGTGGCAGCGGTGCACTACCTCCACGCCCGGCCAGTTGGTCTCGACGATGAAGGCGGTGATCTGCCGCTTTTCCTTCCCGTTCGTGACCTTGGATGGCGTCCGCGCCATCACGACCATCAGTTCGGCCTTGGTCCCGTTGGTGCACCACAGCTTCTCGCCGTTGAGGATCCACGCCTGCCCATCCCCGCTCGGCACCGCCAGCGTCTCCATCGCGGCCGGGTCCGACCCGACACCCGGCTCGGTCAGCGCGAACGCGGAGATCGCGCCCTGGGCGAGGCGGGGGAAGTACTTCTTCTTCTGGGCCTCCGAGCCGAACATCTTGAGCGGCTGCGGCACGCCGATGGACTGGTGGGCCGAGAGCAGCGCGGTGACCGAGCCGTCGAGGGAGGAGACGAGCTCGATCGCCTTCATGTACGAGAGCTGCGACAAACCGAGCCCGCCATACTCGCGCGGGATCTTGATGCCGAACGCGCCCAGCTCTCGCAACCCCTGGATCACCGTGTCCGGGATCTCGCCCTCCCGGTCGATCCGATCGGCGTCGACGTGCTCGCGCAGAAACCGCTCGAGTCGCTCGAGAAATGGCTGGGCCCGCGTGATCTCCTCGGGGTCCTGCTCGGGGTAGGGATGGATCAGCTCCAGCCGCAGTTTGCCGAGGAAGAGGTCGCGCACGAAACTGGGCGCGACCCACTCCTGCTCGCGTGCGGCTTCGGCGACTTCGCGCGCCTCGTCGGCGCTGACCTTGCGTTCCGGAGCGGCGGTGATGGTCATGGCTGCCTCCCCACGTAACTTAAGCGCCTTGACAGCACACCGGTTAGGGGGAGATTCGCCTCGCCTCTACAGGAGACCACCGATGCACCGGTCGTTGCGGCTTGCCGTGGCCGTTGTCTGGTGTACCCCGCTCGCCGCGCAAACGCCCAAAGCTACCGCGCCGCAGCAAGTCCTGATCAAGGCGGGCCGGCTGATCGATGGCCGATCCGATGCCCCCCAGAGCGGTGTGGGGATCCTCGTCGAAGGCGATCGCATCAAAGCCGTGGGGCCGCTGGCTCAGCTGCA
This sequence comes from Gemmatimonadetes bacterium 13_1_20CM_4_69_16, assembly GCA_001919865.1. GTDB lineage: Bacteria > Gemmatimonadota > Gemmatimonadetes > Gemmatimonadales > GWC2-71-9 > 20CM-4-69-16. The sequence goes on from MNIR01000014.1 coordinate 6,287, forward strand.
GGGACAGGCGAAGACCGCCAGGGTCGTCGACTTGTCCTCGCTGACGTTGCTGCCGGGATTCATCGACGTGCACACCCACCTGCTGCTCCAGGGCGATCCCACGGCGCAGTCGTACAACGAACAGCTGCTGTACCAATCCACCCCGTACCGCGCGATCCTCGCGGCGCGCAACGCGCGTGTGGCGCTGGAGCACGGGTTCACGGCGATCCGCGACTTGGAGACCGAAGGAGCGATGTACGCGGACGTGGACGTGAAGCGGGCGGTGAGCCGCGGTGAGGTCCCGGGCCCGCGTATTTTCGCGTCCACGCGGGCCATGGCGCCGACCGGAATGTATCCGATCGTGTCCGACAACTGGGAGCTCGAGCTGCCGCACGGCGTGCAGCCGGTGGACGGGGCGGACAACGCGCGCCTCGCCGTGCGCGAGCAGGTCGCCCACGGGGCCGACTGGATCAAGTACTACTCGGACCGGCGCTATTACTTCGGGCCGGCACCGGACTCGGTGCTGCACAGCTGGGTGAACTTTACCGACGACGAGGCACGCGCCATCGTCGACGAGGCGCACCGGTTGGGACGCCACGTGGCCGCCCACGCGATCGGGTCGGACGGCATCGCGGCCGCGTTGCGCGCCGGTGTGAATACGATCGAGCACGGCGACGGGATGACGGATTCTCTGGCGGGCGTGCTGGCCGCGAGAGGCGTGTACTGGGTTCCTACCGTCACCGTGTCACGCTACGTCGCCGGGCCCCGGGGCGGCCCCTGGGAGGCGATGGCCGAGCATCAGCGGCGGGCGTTCGCCCGCGCCTTGAAGCAGGGCGTCAAGATCGTGCTCGGCACCGACGTGGGCGGGTTCCCCTGGACCGAGATCAACCAGGCGAAGGAGTTCGAATACTACGTGCAATACGGCATGAGCCCGATGCAGGCGATCAAGTCTGGGACGTCGCTCGCCGCCGAGCTGCTGGGTCAGCCGGACATCGGGGTGGTCGCCGCCGGGATGTACGCGGACCTGGTCGCGGTGGCGGCGGACCCGCTGAAGGACATCACGGAGCTCGAGCGCGTGCGGTTCGTGATGAAGGGCGGGGTGGTTTATGTTTCGCCATAGTGCGGCACGCGCTCGGGGTTAGTCTCGCCTGCGTCGTCGGCGCCGTCGGGTCGGTGGCGGGGCAATTCGCCCCACCCGGCACCGGCGGCGTCGCGGCGCTGGCGGGCACGTTGAAGCAGCTCGGGGCGAACAAGCGCGTCCTGATGATCGGGGCGCACCCCGATGACGAGTATTCGGATCTCGTCGCCCTGTTCGCGCGTGGGATGGGGGCGCAGGTGGCGTACCTGTCGCTCAGCCGTGGCGAAGGCGGGCAGAACCTCATCGGCCCCGAGCTCGGCCCCGAGCTCGGCGTCATCCGCTCGGAGGAGCTGCTCGCGGCCCGGCGCATCGACGGCGCGCGCCAGTTCTTCGCGCGCGCCTATGACTTCGGGTACTCCAAGACGCTGGACGAGACTCTGCGGTTCTGGCCGCGTGACTCGTTGCTGCGCGACGTGCTCGACGTGGTGCGCCGCTTCCGACCCCAGATCATCGTTTCCGTCTTCTCCGGCACGCCGAGCGACGGTCACGGCCAGCACCAGCTCGCCGGCGTCCTGGCGCGCCAGGCGTTCGAGATACTGCGCGACTCGAGCTGGGGGCCCGTGAAGTTGTATCGGTCCCTCTACGTCGATACCGCGGCCGCCACGCTCCGCCTCGATGCGGGGCTGCTTGACCCGGTCGAGGGTCGGTCGTATCACCAGATTGCGATGGCCGGCCGCAGTCAGCACCGCTCGCAGGACCAGGGACAGCTCGAGCGACCCGGGCCGAGCCTCGCACGGCTCGCATTTGTGGAGTGGCGGGACCGGGGACGGGCGTCAGGGGATGGGGGCGGCGGCGTATTCGCCGGGGTCGATACGGTGTTCCCCGGCGTGGCCCGCTACGCGGTGCTGGTCGACTCGGCCCGGGCTTTGCTCAACCCCTCTCATCCGGCCACGCTCGTCCCGTTGCTCGCGCGCGCCGCGCGCGAGCTCGGCACCGCTGACTCCGGGCAGCAGGCCATCCTCACGCAGAGCTTCGCCACCGCCGCCGGCGTCGCGATCGACGCGACCGCGGACGACGGCATCGTGATTCCGGGCCAGCGGCTCCAGCTAGAGACCAGCGTGTGGAACGGGGGGGACTCCTCCGTCACACTCGATGGCGTGGACGTGAGCGCGCCGGCCGGCTGGACGATCGAGCGGCTCGACCCCGCGACGTCGCCCGTACCTCCGGGGAGCGTCGCGACGCGTCGCTTTGCGCTCACCGTGGCCTCCGACGCGCCGCGCTCCCAACCCTACTTCCTGCGGCGGCCGCTCGCCGGCGCCTTGTACGACTGGACCGGCGTCCCCGCTGGTTGGCGGGGGCTGCCGTTCGAGCCGCCGCCGGTCGAGGTGACGTTCCGCCTGACGATCGCGGGGCTGCCGCTCACGCTGCGTCGCGAGGCGGTGTACCGCTACCGCGACCAGCGGATCGGCGAGATCCGGCGGCCGATCTGGGTCACGCAGGCGTTCGACGTCGCGGTCACGCCGGACCTGGTGGTTTGGCCGATCGACGGCCGCACTGGGGGGGGCGGAGGGGGCGGGGGGGGCGGTGCGGGGCACTTCACGATCACCGTCACCAACCGCTGGCCTGGCCCGGTCACCGCTCAAGTGGCTCTCACGCCGCCCGCCGGGTGGCGGGCCCCGCCGCTCGAAGACCTCACGTTCCAGCGGGAGGACGAGTCCAAGAGCCTCACGCTCTCCCTCACACCGCCCCCCAACCTGCGACCGGGCGTGTTCACGCTGCGAGTCGCCGCTGGCGCGGCCGGACAGAAGCGGGAGGGCGCGCTCGTCGTCATCGACTACCCGCACATCCGACCGCGCGCCGTGACTCACCCATCCACGGCCGAGATCCGCGTGGCCCGCATCTCGTTGCCCGCGCTCACGCGCGTGGGGTACGTGCGCGGTGCCTCGGACCGCGTGCCCGAGGCGCTTCAGGCGGTGGGCGTGCCGATCGAGCTGCTCGGGCCCGACTCGCTCGCGCGTGGCGACCTGTCGCGCTACGACGCGATCGTGGTCGGCAGCCGCGCGTACGAGACCGATCCGGCGCTGGTGGCGAGCAACGGACGGCTGCTCGACTACGCGCGCGGGGGCGGCCTCGTGATCGTGCAGTATCAGCAGTATCCCTTCGTCAGCGGCAACTTCGCGCCGTACCCGCTCGCCATCGCCCGTCCCCACGATCGCGTCACGGACGAGACCGCACGGGTCACACCGCTCGATCCGGCCAGCCCGGTGTTCCACCTTCCCAACGAGATAGGTCCGGACGACTGGCGGGGCTGGGTGCAGGAGCGCGGGCTCTACTTCGCGCACGAGTGGGATCCGGCTTACACGCCGCTGCTCGAGATGCACGATGCGAGCGGCCCGCCGCTCTCGGGCGGACTGCTCGTGGCGCCGGTCGGCAAGGGCACCTATGTGTACACCGGGCTGAGCTTCTTCCGGCAGCTCCCCGCGGGCATCCCCGGTGCATATCGGCTCTTTGCGAACCTGCTGGCGCTGCGCAAGAAATAGAAATGCGTTTGCTCGCTCGCGTCACGCTGCTCGTTCTCCTCACGAGCGCCTGTACGGGGGACAGTCGCACGCCCCTCGTCATTTATTCTCCCCACGGTCGCGATCTTCTGACCCTGCTGGAGCGCCGCTTCGAGCGACTCCATCCCGACGTCGACGTGCGCTGGCTCGACATGGGCTCGCAGGAGGTGTACGACCGGCTCCGTTCCGAGCGCGCCAACGCGCAGGCGGACGTGTGGTTCGGCGGCCCAGCGACCATCTTCGCGCGCGGCGCGCACGACTCCTTGCTCGAGCCGTTTCGGCCCACTTGGGCGGGCGCGATCGGTCCGCACGGGCGCGGCCCGGGGGATCGCTACTTCGCCGCGTACGAAACGCCGGCCGTCATCGTCTACGCAGAGCAGGCGGTCAAGCCGGAGGAGGCGCCGCGCGACTGGGACGACCTGCTCGACCCGCGCTGGAAGGGCAAGGTGTTGATCCGCGACCCGCTCGCCTCGGGCACGATGCGCGCCGTGTGGGGGATGATCATCGAGCGCGGTCTCAAACACACGGGCGACACCGCCGCCGGCTTCCAGTGGCTGCGCCGCCTCGACGCGCAGACCAAGGAGTACGTGCTGAACGGGCCGCTGCTCGACCAGAAGATCGTGCGCCAGGAAGGGTTGGTGACGATCTGGGACCTTCCGGACATCCTCTTGAACCGCCGTGACGGACTGCAGCTCGGCTACGTCTTCCCGAAGAGCGGCACCCCGGTGATCGAGGACGCGATCGGCGTGGTGCGGGGCGCCCGCCATCGCGCCCAGGCGGACGCATTCGTCGAATACGTGGGCAGCGTCGAGGCCCAGCTGCTGGCCACCCGCGAGGCCTACCGCTTGCCGGCTCGGCTCGATCTCCCCCTGGACTCGCTGCCGCCCTGGGCACGTGAGGTACGACGCGTGATGAAGGTGGCGGACGTCGACTGGGACGTGCTCGCCGAGCGTGGTGCGGAGTGGATGCGATACTGGGATGAGAACGTGCGCGGGAAGGGGGAAGGGAGAGAGAGGGCAGGGCCGTGACGGGGTTCGTCACGCTCGACGGCATCCGTAAGCGGTGGTCGCCGACCGTGACGGTGGGCCCCGCGTCGCTCGAGATCGCGCGCGGTGAGATCGTGGCGCTGCTCGGGCCATCAGGGAGCGGCAAGACGACCGTGCTCCGCCTGCTCGCCGGGTTCGAGCTGGCGGACGGGGGGCGCATCGCGATCGAGGGCGAGGACGTGACGGCGCTGCCGCCCGCGCGGCGGCGCTGCGGGATGGTGTTCCAGCATTACGCGCTGTTCCCGCACCTGGACGTCGGAGAGAACGTGGGCTTCGGGCTGGACCGACTCGAGCGGCATGACCGGGACCGTAAGGTCGCCGCGTCCCTGGAACTGGTCGACCTCGCCGGGTTCGAGCGTCGCAAGCCGCACGAGCTCTCGGGCGGTCAACAGCAGCGGGTCGCGCTCGCGCGCGCCCTCGCCCCCGAGCCGCGGGTGCTGCTGCTCGACGAGCCGCTCTCCAACCTCGACCCGGCGTTGCGCGAGCGCACGCGGCGTGAGCTGCGCGCGCTGATCAAGCGCGTGGGAATCACCACCGTGTTCGTCACCCACGAGCAGGAGGAGGCGTTCGACTTGGGCGACCGCGTCGCGGTGCTCGACCGGGGGCGGCTCGAGCAGGTCGGGGCGCCCGAAGACCTGTACGAGCGCCCGGCGTCGCTCTTCGTGGCCACGTTCGTCGGTCGGGCGAACGTCGTACGGGGGGCGACCGCTCGCGCCCTGGGCGGCCGCGACGGGGAGGTCACGGTCGTTCGGCCCGAGCAGCTGCGGTTCGCCGACGCCGGATTGCCCGGCGTCGTGCGGGAGCGGCGCTACACCGGAGCCGCGGCCTTCTACCAGGTCGAGACCGAGCCGGGCGACCGGCTCGAGGTGTTGGCCGGCCCCGCCGCCGCGCGGGTGGGTGACCGCGTGTACGTGGAGGCCACACGGGTCCTGACGTTCGCGGCGGGACGCGAGTGAACGCGCGGCTCGGCCCAACCGCGGCGGCGGCTCTCACGGTGCTGCTCGCCTGGCTGGTGCTGTACCCGATTCTCATCGTCGTAGCGGACGCCGCCGCCGGAGGGGGCGACGCCGTCACTCGGTTCGTGACTCGGCCGGGCGAATGGGGGGCCCTCTGGGCGAGCCTGTGGATCTCGCTCGCGAGCGTCGCCCTCGCCGCCGCGATCGGGGTGCCGCTCGCGTTCCTGTTCGAGTGGCTCGAGTTTCCCGGTCGCAAGACCCTCGGGTCGCTCATCGCCCTGCCGGCGGTCTTGCCGCCCTTCGTCGGCGTGATCGCGTTCCTCTTTCTGTACGGGGAGTCCGGGTTCGTGGCGCGGGCGGTGCAGGCAGTCCTGGGGCTGACGCGGCCCCCGTGGCGGTTGCAGGGCGCGGGCGCGATCCTGCTCGTCCACGCGTACTCGATGTATGTGTATTTCTATCTGCTCGCGCGCGCGGGGCTCGCCAAGCTCGATGCGTCGCTCATCGAAGCGGCGCAGGCGCTGGGGGCGGGCCGCTGGGACACGCTCTCCCGTGTGACGCTGCCGTTGTTGCGGCCCGCGCTCGGGGGCGCCGGACTGCTCGTCTTCATGGCGGCGCTCGGCTCCTTCAGCGCGCCGTACGTGTTCGGCGGGGGATTCCGGGTCATGACGACGCAGATCGTCGCGACGAAGTTGAACGGCGAGCTGCCGCTCGCCATGGTCGAGACGGCCGCACTCGCGCTGGTCGCGGTCGTGGGCTTCGCCGTGCTGCGCCGCACCGAGGGCAATGACCCGCTCATCGCGCTCGGCAAGGGGACCGCCCCGCGCCGCCGCCCGATCCGCCGCCCGGGCGTGCGCGGGTTCGCGACCGCGGCGGGGTGGCTGTTCGCCGTCCTGCTGCTGCTGCCCCATCTCACGCTCGCCCTCGTGTCGCTCGTCCCGTACGGAAGCTGGACGACGGAGACGCTACCCCCGGTGCTCTCACTCGGGAATTACCAGCGGCTGTTCGGCGAGCCGGAGCGGCTGCGCCCCCTGGTGAACTCGCTGTGGATGGCGACCGTGAGCACGTTCGCCGCCCTCGTCCTGGCGCTCGCCGCGGGTGCGCTCATCGGCCGGCGACGGCCGCGGGAGGCGGCGGGCCGGTTCCGCGGGGCGATCGAGACGCTCGTCGCGCTCCCGTGGGCACTGCCGGGGACCGTCTTCGCGATCGCCCTGGCGGCGACGTTCAGCGTGTCCAGCCCGATCACGCTGCGGTGGGTCCTCGTGGGAACGGTGGTCCTGCTGCCGCTCGCCTACCTGGTGCGCAACCTCCCCGTGACCGGGCGCGCCGTGCTCGCCGGCTACCGGCAGCTCGATCCGGCGCTCGAGGAAGCCGCCGCGAGCCTCGGCGCCGGGTGGTGGGGTGTGTTCCGGCGGGTGACCTTGCCGCTCCTCCGGCCCGCACTCGCGGCGGGCGCGAGCCTGGCGTTCGTGGCCGCGCTCGGCGACTTCGTGACGTCCATCGTGCTCTACACGTATGACAACCGCCCGATCTCGATCGAGATCATGTCGAGCCTGCGCGTCTCGGAGCTGGGCGTGGCGGCGGCGTTCGGCGTGATCCTGATGGTCGTGAGCGGCCTGGTCCTCGGGGTAGGAGCGAGACGATGACGCGGATGGGGATCCTGATGGCGGTGGCGTTTGTGGACATGATCGGGCTCACCCTGGTCCTGCCCCTGCTCGCGCTCTATGCCCTCCATCTCCACGCTAGCCCGACGACGATCGGCTTTCTGACCGCGTCGTTCCCGGTCGCGCAGCTCGTCGCGTCCCCTGTCTGGGGGCGGGTGTCGGATCGCTACGGCCGGCGTCCGGCGCTGCTGGCGGGGTTGACGGCATCGGCCGTTGCGTACCTGATCTTCGGGCTCGCCGGGTCGCTGTGGTTGCTCTTCGTGTCGCGTTTCGTCCAGGGGCTGGGCGGCGGAACGACGGGCGTCGCCCAGGCGTACGTGGCCGACACCATGGCTCCGCACGAGCGGGCCAAGGCGTTGGGCTGGCTGTCGGCGGCGACGAGCTTGGGCGTCGTGATCGGGCCCGTCGTGGGATCGTTCGCCGCCCGCGCGGGCGAGTCGGCGCCCGGACTCGTGGCGGCGGCGCTGTGTGCCGCGAATCTCGTCTTCGCCTGGAAATGGCTGCCGGAGTCGCGGGTCTTTTCGCCGCACGTCACGACGGCCAGCGGGCATCAGGTGCGGGCACCCGAGCCGCGTCCCGTGCGTGACGCGCTGTGGGAGGTGATCCGTCATCCGGGTCGTCCCGCCGCCCACCTCATCTGGATCTACGCCGTCGCGATGCTCGCGTACAACTCCGCGCCGGCGGTGTTCACCATCTATCTCGCGTGGCGCTTCGGCATCGGCCCCACGAACATCTGGTGGTTTTTCACGGTGTTCGGTGGGGTCGGCGTCCTGATGCGCGCCTTGGTCGTCGGTCCGGTGAACGATCGGCTCGGCGAGGTGCGGACGATGCGGCTCGGGGCGACGCTGTACGCGCTCGGCTACGCGTTGTTGCCGCTGGCGCCGTCGGTCCCGATGTTCCTGCTGATTCAGATCCTGCTGCCGCTCGGGACGGCGCTCCTATTCCCGGCCAACTCGGCCCTGGTGAGCCATCGCGCCGATAAGCACGAATTCGGTCTGATGATGGGAGTGCAGCAGGCGTTGCGTGGTGTGGCCAGCGTGGCGGGGCCGATCTGGGCCGGCCTCGCCTACCAGCACCTCGGGCCCAGCGTGCCGTTCTTCGCGTGCGCCGTGATCATCGCCCTGGCATTGCTGATGGCGACGCAGGTGCCGCGCGGCGAGCCGGTGACGGCGACCGCCCAGGTGGCCTGACCCTCGTTACTTTTCGGCCATGAATCCTGCACTCCTGCTGCTCCTCGCCGGGTTGGGGGCCCAACCGTCCCCCAAGCCGCGCTTGGTCTGCGTGATCACCGTGGACCAGCTGCGGCCTGACTACCTCGACCGCTATCGCGAGCAGTTGAACGGCGGGCTGGCGCTGCTACTGAAGCGGGGCGCCTCCTTTACGGATGCCTACCAGGACCACGCCGTCACCGAGACGGCGCCCGGTCACTCCACGATCCTGTCGGGGCGGTGGCCCGCACACACCGGCATCATTCGGAACACCGCCGGTGTGCCGGACTCGACCGCGCCGCTGGTCGGCAGCCCGGGTCCGGGGGCGTCGCCGGTGCGCTTCCGCGGGACCGCCCTGTTCGACTGGCTCCAGGCGGCGGAACCCGGCGCGCGGGCCCTGTCGGTGTCGGGCAAGGACCGCGGCGCCATCCTGCCGCTCGGTCGCGCGAAGGCGCAGGTCTATTGGTACTCCTACGGTGCTTTCACCACCAGCCACTACTACGCCGACTCGCTCCCCACGTGGCTGCAGACGTTTAACGCCCAGCGTGTCCCCTTCAAGGCCGCGGGCAAGGCCTGGACGCTGCTGCTCCCGGAGCGGGCGTACCACGAACCCGACAGCGTGTCGTACGAGAACAGCGGCCACGACTTCACGTTTCCGCACCGCCTGCCGACCGACAGCAACCGGGCCGCCCTGGCCTTTCTCGCGACGCCCGGGATGGACTCGCTCACCCTCGCCCTTGCGCTGGAGGGGATGCGGGCGCTGCAGCTCGGCGGCCGCGGCGCGACCGACCTGCTGGCGGTGAGTCTCTCCGGCACCGACTATATCGGCCACGCCTACGGCCCCGACTCGCGCGAGATGCATGATCAGGTAATACGGCTCGACCGCAGCCTCGGCTGGTTTCTGCAGCAGCTGTTCGTGCGGTACGGCAGCGGGAACGTCGACGTGGTGCTGACGGCGGACCATGGGATCACGCCGTTCCCGGAGCGCTCACGCGCGCTGGGGCATCCCGGGGCGCAGCGGGTCGTCCCCGACAGCGTCATCCGCGGCGTCAACGCCGCGCTCGATGCGCGGGTGGGCGGCGCCGATTGGTTCGGGTTCGAGAGCGGGATGCTGCTGCTGCCCGACCGCTCGAAGCTCGCGGCCTTGGGGGTCGACGTCGACAGCGTCGTCACCGCCGTGGCGGCGCGGTTGGGTGCGCTCCCGGGCGTGACGCGCGTGGACCGGCCGGGGGACCTCGCCCGCGCGGACACGACCGCCGCCGTGGTGCGCCGCTGGGTCCATAGCCTCCCGTCGGACGCGAGCGTGGAGCTCGTCGTGACGCTCCAGCCGTACTGCATCTGGAGCTACCCGAACCTCGCCATCGCGACCCACGGACAGCCGAACGACTTCGACGCGCACGTGCCGCTCGTCTTCTGGGGCCCGGGATTCCGTCGCGGAGTCTATCCCGGCCGAGTCAACACGGTGGATATCGCGCCGACGCTGGCGCGCCTGCTCGGTCTCACGCCGAGCGAGCCGCTGGACGGGCGCGTCCTGACCGAAGCGATCGCATCACAGGACTGAGAACTCCCATGGCCACCAAGCTCAGCGCCGACCAACAACGGCGCGTCGCCGAGATTCTCGAGTTTCAGAAAACCGTGGACCACGTGAGCAAGCTGGTCACGGAGCTCGACTCCAACCGCGCGGCAAAGTCGCAGCTCATCAGCAACATCTGCGAGTCGATCGCACGCCAGCTCTCGCAAATGCGCCAGCGCGCGCTCTCGTCGGGCGTCGGGACCATCGCCGACGTGGCCGGGGCGATGTCGGTCATGGCGGGACGGGGCGGCGGGATCGCCATGAAGATCCGGGGCCTCACCGACGGCGTGAACAGCCTGCGCATGCAGCTCGACCAGGCGCTCAAGCAGGCCATGACGCCGGATCCCAAGAAGGCGCCCGAGCCGCCCCATTGAGCGTGGCGGCGATCCGCTGCACCAACCTCGTCAAGCGCTACGCGGACGTCGTCGCGGTGGCCGGGCTCGACCTCACCGTGGACGCGGGCGAGTGCTTCGGCTTGCTGGGGCCCAACGGCGCCGGCAAGACGACGACGATCGAGATCCTCGAAGGACTCACACCTCCCGATGCCGGGGACGTCGCCGTGCTCGGGGTGCGGTGGGGCGGGAGCGGCGCCGCGGACCGGGCGCTGCGCGAGCGGCTCGGCGTCCAGCTCCAGGAGACGCAGCTCGCCGACAAGCTGACCGTCGAGGAGACGGTGCGGCTGTTTCGCAGTTTCTATCGGAACTCGCACACCGTGGACCAGGTGCTCGCGCTGGTCGAGCTGGAGGAGAAGCGGGGGGCGTGGGTGGGCAAGCTCTCCGGGGGACAGAAGCAGCGGCTCGCCGTGGCGTGTGCGCTCGTTTCCCGCCCCGAGCTGCTGTTCCTCGACGAGCCGACCACCGGGCTCGACCCCCAGTCGCGCCGCCAGCTGTGGGAGGTCGTGCTCCGGTTCCGCGGAGCGGGCGGCACGGTGCTCCTCACGACTCATTATATGGAAGAGGCGGAGCGGTTGTGCGACCGGGTGGCGATCATGGACCACGGCAAGGTGATCGCGCTGGGGACGCCGACGGAGTTGATCGCCTCGCTCGGCGCGGAGCACGTGGTCGAGTTCGCCCTTGCGAACGGCGCCGGGCACGCGCCGCTGCCGGAAGAGCTCGCGGCCCTGCCCGGCGTCCAGGCGGTACGCCCGGCGCCGGATCGCACCGCGCTCACCGTGACGGCGGTGCACCGCGCCGTGCCGGCGCTGCTCGCGCTGCTGGAGCGCCGCGGCGCCGAGCTGTCGATGCTCGCCACGCACCACGCCACGCTCGAGGACGTATTCGTCTCGCTCACGGGCCGGCAGCTGCGGGATGCGTGATCATCCGCTCGTCCAGCTCACGCTGGCGCGCATGCGCGAGTTCTATCGCGAGCCCGAAGCGATCTTCTGGGTGTTCGGGTTCCCGCTCGTGCTGGCGTTCGCGCTCGGCATCGCGTTCCGCAACCGCGGGCCAGGCGAGCTGAAGGTAGCGGTGCTCCGGACGCCGGGAGACAGCGCGATCGCCGTAGCGCTCGACCGCTCACCCGCGCTCGTCGCCGCCGTGCTCGACTCGGCTGAGGCACGTGCCCAGTTGCGCACGGGGCGCATCGCGCTGCTCGTGGTGCCCGGAGAGCCGATCGTGTACCGCTACGACTCGACCCGTACCGAGAGCCGGCTGGCGCGGCTGGAGGCGGACGAGGTGCTGCAGCGCGCCCGCGGCCGCCCCGACGTGGCCAGCGTGCGCGACGAGCGGGTCGTCGAGCCGGGCTCGCGCTACATCGACTTCCTGATCCCCGGGCTGCTCGGCATGAACCTCATGGGAAGCGGTCTGTGGGGGGTGGGCTTCTCCGTCGTGCAGGCCCGCACCAAGAAGCTGCTCAAGCGCTTCATGGCCACGCCGATGCGTCGCAGCCACTACCTGACGTCCTTTGTCTTGTCCCGCCTGCTGTTTCTCTTCCTCGAGATCGCGGCGCTCGTCGGCTTCGGCTGGCTGATGTTCCGCGTGGGGGTGCGGGGGTCGCTCGGGTCGCTCGCGCTCGTCACGGTGCTCGGCGCGCTGTCGTTCGCGGGGCTCGGGATGCTGGTCGCGAGCCGGGCGCGCACGATCGAGGCCGTATCGGGACTGATGAATCTGGTGATGCTCCCGATGTGGATCCTCTCCGGGACGTTCTTCTCATACGCACGCTTCCCGGACGCGGTGCAGCCGTTCGTGAAGGCCCTGCCGCTCACGGCGCTCAACGACGCGCTGCGCGCGGTCATGATCGACGGCACCGGCTTACTGCGACTCGGCGCCCCGCTCGCAATCGTCGCGGGCTGGGGCGCCGTGAGCTTCGTCGTCGCCCTGAAAATCTTCCGCTGGCGCTAGGTCACTGGGTGACGGTGATCGTGCCTGTCATGTTGTGGAGCGTGCCGTGAAACGTGCAGTGGTACGCGTAGGTGCCGGGAGTGGAGAAGGTCGTCGAATAGGAGCCACCCGGCGTCGTCGTCGTCCCCCCATAGGGATCCGTGGTGGTGCCGGGAGCGGCCAACGTGCCGCTGTCGAACGCGGGCGAGACGCCCCCGTCGCTCGTAGCGGTATGGGACGTGCCCCCGTTGTTCACCCACTTCACCATGGTGCCGGCCTTGATCGTGATCGCCGCCTGCGTGAAGGCGAAGTCCGTCATGCTCACGCTCGCGGTGGGCGGTGCTGTGGGCGGCGGATTGTTGTTGGTTCCCGTCGACGTCGGCCCGGAGCTCCCGCCGCAGGCCGCCCCGAACGCCAGGAGTGAAGGCCACAGACGAACGTAGCTGCGCATAGGGCACCTCCGGGATCGGGATGGGCGTGCTCACGAGGACATGCGCGGATTCTGTAGTGAAAGCGTTTGTTTGTCAAATAGGGGAGCGTCAGTCACCCCGCAGAAACACCACGAGCCGCCGCAAGAACCCCTGAGCCCGGCGGACCGCCCGCCGGAATTCTTGGGCGCTCGAGTAGCGGCCTGCCGGCTCGCCGGTCACCGCCTTCCGGAGCACCTCCTCCAGCTCCCTGGGCACTTCGCCGCGCGACGCGTGCAGCGGGGGAAGATCGTCCGTGGTCTGCCGCGCGAGGATCGTCTCCGGGGTGGTGCCGTCGAACGGTGGCCGGCCGAGCAGGGCGAAGTACGCCACGGCGCCCAGCGAGTACAGGTCCGCCCGCTGGTCCACGCGCTCGCCCAGCAGCTGCTCGGGCGCCGCGAACTGCGGGGTGCCGCTGCGCGAAGTCGCGCCGCCGTAGCGGACGTCGCCGCGCAGCGCCAGGGCGAGCCCGAAATCCGTGATTCGCAGACGGCCGTCGGGCTCGATCAGCATGTTCTCGGGCTTCAAGTCCCGGTGCACCAACCCCAGGGGGTGCGCCTGCTCCAGCGCCGAGAGCGCTTCGTCGAGCAGGCGCACGGTCCTCTCGACGGTGAGCGGCCCCTGCTTCCCGACGAGCTGCGCCAGGTTCATGCCTGGCACGAGTTCCATCGTGTACCACTGCAGTCCGGCGCGCCCCATGATGTCGTAGATGCTCACGACGTTGGGGTGGCGCAGCTTGGCGGCGAGCTGGGCCTCGCGCCGGAAGCGCTCCACCACGCCCAGGTCGGCGGTGAGCGAGGGATGCAGCACCTTGATCGCGACCTCGCGCTCCAACGCCAGGTCGCGCGCCCGGAACACGCGCCCGAAGCCACCCGAGCCGATCTCGTCCAGCAGCTCGTAGTCGTCGCCCAGCGCGCGCCGCAGGCGGCGCTCGAACCCGGCCTCGACGACCTGCGGTGCCGCGGCCGGCTCCTGGTACACGCCCGCGTCGCGCACGAAATCCTCCAGCATCTCGGTGGCGGTGAAGTAGCGGTCGCCGGGCTGGGGCTGGAGGGCCCGAAGCAGGACGCGCTCCAGGACCGCGGGCACGGCGGGCCGGACCCGGCGGGGCGGGACGAGCTTCGCCGGGTCGGGATCGGGCTCCCGTCCCGTGAGCGAGTAATACACGATCGCGGCGACGGCGTACACGTCGCTCGCCGGCTCCCCCGCGCCGCCGGCCCGCACCTCCGGGGCCGCGAACGCGCCGCCCGCGCCGCGCTCCTCCGGTGGCACCTCGGCCAGACACCAGTTGGCGTAGCGCAGATCGGTGATCACTGGGCGCCCGGAGATCTCGATCATCAGCGTGGTGGGCACGATGCGGCGCATGATCACGCCGCGCGCGTGCGCGTGCTCCAGGCCTCCCAGGAGATCGCGCACCATCGCGTGCGCCGTGGGGATCGGCCGCTGGCCCCGGCGCATCGCGTCGGCCAGGCTCTCCCCCTCGATCCAGTTGGCCGTGCGGTACGCGAAGTCGCCCGCGGTCCAGGCCGCGTACACGTGCCGAATCGCCGCGTGGTCGAGCGCCGCGAGCGTTTCGCTCTCCCGCAGGAACCAGGCGCGGCCCGGCGCGCCGGGCACCAGGTGTACCCGCAGGGCCACCGAGCGCTTCAGCAGGCGATCCCACGCTCGGTACAGCGCGCGCTCGGGCGACAACGCCACGAGGTCGTCCAGCCGGAAGGTGGGCTCCAAAGCCCGCATCAGACTGTCGAGCAGGTCGGCGGGGGGTGTCGGCTGCGTCATGGCGCCGTCAATCTAAGGCTCCCGTGCCAGCGCCGGGCGGCTGTAACGAATCGGGGTGTTGCCGAGTCTTTAATCGACACCTCTCCTTGGAGCGCCGATGCAGCGTCCCAACCTGATACTCGTGCTTGCCCTCGCCGCTTGCGGCCCCGGCGCCTACACGCGCGCGGAGGTGGTGTACGCCGAGCCTCCGCAGTACGTGTACGTCGTGCCGGCGGAGCGCGTCGTCGTCGTGACGCGCGAGGTCCTGGTGAACCGCGGGTACGTGGTGTACCGAGTGGAGCAGGCCGGCCCGAACCGGATTATCTGGGCCCGTCGCGGCGACGACGAAGTGGTGCGGGTGTTCGTCAACCATGAGGGCGAGCGCGTGGTCGTACGCGGCCTGACGGAAAGGCACGACCGCGGCAGGCACCGCGGCTGGGTCCGGAAGGGCCGCGCCGAAGAAGTCATCACGGACGTCGACGTGCGGCTGCGGGCGGAGAAGCACTAGCCGGGCTCCACGCTGGCGGGTAGGTTAGGACCCGACGCCGACTGCATGGACGCCAGCCCAGGGGCTACGAACCGCTCCCCGACCGCCGCTCGCTCCGCGACCGCCGCCTGCTGGACGACCGGCGCGCGGGTGTAGATCGCCGTTTCGGGCCGGACCGGCGGCGGGACAGCCAGCCGGTCGAGACGGATCGGCGCGCCGGCCTGGAGCGGCGCACGGCGCAAGAGCGCCGCCGGGCGGTGCGGCGATCAGGTGCGCAGCGCCGCCTGCTTCCCGACCGCCGGAAGAGCGCTCACGCGGCGCGGGTGTAAGCCGTTGGATTGACGCGCGGCGCTCGTTGACGCAAGCGGTCTGCTTCCCTACTATCGCCCGGTGCCGTACCTCAAGCTGATCGACCTCGGGACCCAACAGGCCACCGAGGTGC
>MNIR01000069.1:0-9171 GCA_001919865.1 Gemmatimonadetes bacterium 13_1_20CM_4_69_16
TTCGCTCATGAACACGTTGATCTCGCTCCGCATCCCGAACCGGCCGGGGAGGTACACCCCGGGCTCCACCGAGAACCCCACCCCGGGCACGAGCGCACGGTCGTCGGCGGTCTCGAAGTTGTCGATGTGAGGGCCCGAGCCATGCAGGTCCCGATCGATGGAATGCCCCGTGCGGTGCACGAAATACTCGGCGTACCCTGCCGCGCGGATCACGGCGCGCGCCGCATCGTCGACCTCCGCACCGGTCGGGACCCTTCCCGCTTCCCCCTTCCCCGGCGTGTGCCAGCGCTCCCGCAGTAAGGCGACGGCGGCGTCGCGGGCCCCCCGCACCGTCTGCCAGACCTGGCGCACCTCGGCGTCGGGCGCTCGCCCGGCGAAGCCGATCCAGGTCTGATCGGCGAACACCGATCCCACCGCGGGCCCGCCCCACAAGTCGAGCAGCAGCACCTGACCGGCTTGCAGCCGCAAGTCCGCGCCGGCGAGCGGCTCGTAGTGCGGCACGGCGGAGTTCGGTCCGAACGCCGCGATCGGCGGGTGGTCGGTCACGAGCCCGGCGCGCCCGATCGCCTCGGCCACGCGCCGCTGCAGCGCGACCTCGCGTACCTCGGCGCCGCGCGCGGTCTCGCGCCCCGCCCAGGCCAGCGCCTCCGGCGCGATCTCGGCGAGCGCCTGCGCGGCCCGCCGATGCCCGTCCGCCTCCCCCGCCGTCCAGCGCGCCGCGAAGCGCGACACGAGCGGCGCCGAAGACACGACGCGCGCGCCAAACGACTCGAGCAGCTGCACGACGCCGTGCGGCACGCGGTCGAGATACGGCACCGCGTCCTCGAGCGAGACCTCCATCGCGAGCGTGCGACCGCGCACCAAGGCACGCAGCAGGTCGTGCAGCTCGCGCCACGAGCCGTAGGGGCGCACCTCGCCCGGAAAGCCCGCGAGCGGTTGCAGCTCGATGCGGTGCGCCACCGCTACCGGCTTCCCGCCCCGCGGCAGGAAGATGAAGAGCCGGCGGGTCCCCATGCCGGTGGGGCCGAGGATGCGCTCGGCCACCGGGTTCACCCGGCGAAAGTCGTACAGTAACCAGGCGTCCACGCCCAGCGCCGTCAGCGCCTCCGCCAGATCTGAAAAATCGAGCCCCTCGAGCAGCGGCATCAGTGGTGTCTGGGATCAGGTGGCGCGGCGCGCCACTCGCAGCGGTCGCCGCCGGTGGCGCGGCACGCGGTGTGGAGCATCGCGCCTTCGAAGCCTACGAGCAGGCGCAGCAGCTCGGCGAAGCCGGTGCCGAACAGAGCGCAGGCGGCGCCGTCCGGTGTCGCCTGCACGGCGATCAGGTCGCTCACGCGCGCGACCGGCACACCGCCCTCGCGCCGCAGCTCGCCGCCGAACACGGCCCGGGCCGCGCGACGCGCGGCGCCGTACCCCAGCAGGCGCGGCGCCGCCCGCGCCGCGAGGCGCGACGCGACCGACAGGCCGCGCACCGCGCGCCGGGCGGCCCGCCGCCCCGCGTCCGCGAACACCAGGTCGGCATCGGGCCGGCGACCGACCAGCCGCAGCAGCGCCTCGACGTGCGCGGAATCGGCACGGGCGCCGCGCCGCACCATCGTCTCGTACTGCGCGAGCTGCATGGCCACGGTGTGGGAGAGGCCGAGGCGCTTGGAGAGCAGTTCCTCGGCGAATTCCGACAGGCCGTCCTCGACCGGAGTGTCGAGGTTACGGACCGCTTCGAGCACGGCAAGAGGGACGATGCTGTGGATCACGGCGCGCGTAACGTAGCACGCCCCCACCCCATTGCGGAACCCGGCACGGCATCGGCAGGTTACGGTCAGCCATGGCAACGACCCCGACTCCCGCCCCGACTCCGACTCCCGCCGCCGACGCCGAGAAGCGGGCGAGCTTCGAGCGCGAAGCGCTCGTGCACCTCGACAGCCTGTACCGCGTCGCCCTGCGCCTCACCGGCAACCCCGCGGAAGCGGACGATCTCGTCCAGGAAACGATGCTCAAGGCGTACCGCGCGTGGCACCAGTTCGAGAAGGGGACCAACGCGAAAGGGTGGCTGCTGACCATCCTGCGGCACGCCTTCATTAATGAATACCGCCGCCGCACCCGCCACCCCGAGACCGTGGACCTCGACGCCATCGAGCCGTTCTCGGTGTTCGAGGAGCTGCAGGACGAGGACCCCCAGGGGACATTCTTCGACCGCATCGTGGACGATGAGGTGCTCCGAGCGATCGACCAGCTGCCGGAACAATTTCGGGAGACCGTGGTGTTGAGCGACGTGGAGGGGCTGTCCTACGAGGAGATCGCCCGCGTGCTCGACGTGCCGGTTGGCACCGTAAAATCGCGACTGTTCCGCGCCCGTCGCTTGCTCCAGGGTAAGCTGTACGAGTACGCCGTCGGCATGGGGTACATCAAAGGAAGCTCCACATGAACTGCCGCGAGTGCTCCGAGCATCTGTATGAGTACCTCGACCGCGAGCTGACGCCGCAGGTGGAGCGGGAGATCCGCGCGCACATCGCCGACTGCCCGCCGTGCGGCGAGCACTTCGACTTCGAGCGGGTGTTCCTCACGTTCCTGCGGGCCCGCTCCCGGGCGCAGGGCGCGCCGCCCGACCTGAAGCGCCGCATCCTGCGCGAGCTGTTCGACGAGTGAGCTGGCTCACCCCGGGCGGCCTCACCGCGGCACTCGCGGTCGGGGCGGCGGTGGCCTGGGGCTTCGGTTGGCAGGGCCTGGTTCTGCTGTTCGCCTTCTTCCTGTCGGGAAGTTTCCTCACACAGTTTGCCGAGCGGCGCGCCCCCCGGCGCACCGCACGCCAAGTCGTCGCGAACGGCGGCGTCGCAGCGGTGGCGGCGCTGTGCGGCGCCTGGTCGGTGGCCGCCGGTGCGCTCGCTGCCGCCGCCGCGGACACGTGGGCCACCGAGCTGGGCGCCTTCTCGCCGTTCGCCCCGCGGCTGATCACGACGGGGGCACGGGTTACCCGGGGGGCGTCGGGGGGTATTACCGCACTGGGGACGGCGGGCGGCGTGGCTGGGGCGCTGGTCCTCGCCACGTTGGCAGCGTGGCTGCAACCCCGGGGCGTGGCCGCGGGGGCGGTCTACCACGGTCGCACGCGGACGCTGTTGGTCCTGACGGGCGCTGGCGTGGCAGGAATGCTCGCCGACTCCGTGCTCGGCGCCACGGTTCAGGGAAAGTATGAGTGCCCGGCATGCGATGCGCGGTTCGAGCGCGGGAATACCGTATGTCACGAGGCGGTACGACTCACGAGGGGCTGGCGATGGCTCGACAACGACGCGGTGAACCTGGCGGCGACGCTCGTCGGCGCGGCGGTAGCCGGGCTCGGCTCGGGCTACTGGCGGTAGTCGCCGCCGCCGGGGTCACCGCCGCGTGCCCCCAGGGCGGCCGGCTGCTTGGTGGCCCGGGCTTCGCGGGCGGCGGCTCGGGGGGCGGCGGCACAGGCGCCACCAGTGTCGTCGGCACCTGGCGCAACTTCACGACCTTTTTCGACGCCGCTTCCGGGGACACGATCGTCTCCGAGACGCGCTGGACGTTCGCCGCGGGTGGGTCATGCTCGAAGCTCGTCATCCACACCTTCGTGAACGCCGGTGTCCAAGACACGATCTTCCAGGGCAGCTGCAACTACACGTCCGGCGGCTCTTCGGTCACCATCACCTTCGTCGGCTCGTCAGTCCCCACGACGTTCTCCGTCGGCTTCTCGGGCGCGGACCTGCTGCTCGGCGGCTCCCGGTTTCAGCGCGTCGGGTAACTGCCGGGAAGGGGGAAGGGTGAGGGGCTGGGACGTCGTCATCGTCGGCGCGGGCCCGGCGGGCTCGACCACCGCGCTGTTGCTGGCGCGCGCGGGCGTGCGCGTCCTGCTGCTCGACCGCGCGCGCTTCCCCCGCCACAAGGCCTGCTCCGAGTACTTGAGCCCCGCGACTACCGCCGTGCTCGAGCGCCTCGGCGCGGGCGTGCTGGAACAGGTAGAGGGCGCGGCGCACGCGAAGCTCTACGGAATGAAGGTGGTCGCCCCGGACGGCACGGCCATGTGCGGACGCTTCACGTCCGGCCACGGTCATGCCCCGCCGCGGCCATACAGCTTCGCGCTCTCGCGCGCCGCGTTCGACTCGATCCTGCTACGCGCGGCCCAGCGGGAGGGCGCCGTCGTGCACCAAGGCGTGGCGGTCGAGGACCTCCTGTGGGATGGCGGGACGGTCGCCGGCGTCGTGGTGCGATCGGGCGACGGGCAACGGGCCACGCGCAACGCGTCCATCGTCGTCGGGGCGGACGGCCTGCACTCGGTAATCGCGCGACGGCTCGGGCTCGTCCGGACCTCGCCGCCCCGACGGGTCGCGTTCACCGCGCATGTCGCGGACGTGGCGGGCGTGGACGGCGTGGGGGAGCTGCACGTCGGGGCGGATGGGTACGTCGGCCTGGGCCCGATCGGCGGCGGCGTGACCACGGTGGCGCTGGTGGTGCCCCTCGCTCGCGTGCAGCGCCGCGCGCGGGATTTCCGGGCGGACTTCTTCACCGAGCTGGAGCGGTATCCCGGCCTCGCCGGCCGGTTCGACCGGCGCCGCATGGTGCGTGAGGTGCTCGCGACCGGGCCGTTCGCCCAGTGGTCGCGCCGACCCGTCGCGGACGGCGCCCTGTTGGTGGGCGACGCCGCCGATTTCTTCGACCCGTTCACGGGTCAGGGGATCTACGCGGCGCTGCGCGGAGCTGAGTTAGCGGCCGACTCCCTGATCCCCCGCCTTACGGGCGGGGCCGATGCACCCATCTCCGCCACCACGCTCGAGCCCTACGTCCGCGCGCGCCGCCGCGAATTCGCCGGCAAGTGGGCGCTGGAGCGCCTCATCGGCGTGGGGGTGGGGTGGCCGGCGCTCACCAACCGCGTGGTGAGTCGACTGGCGCGCCGGCCGGATCTGGCGGATCTTGTGGTCGGCGCGACCGGGAACTTCGTCCCGGCGCACCGCGTCCTCGCCCCCGGCGTCCTCGCTCGACTGCTCCTGTGACCACGCACGGCGTCGATCCAGCGCAGTTCCGCCAGCTCCTCGGCCGCTTCGCCACCGGCGTCACCGTGCTCACGACGCGCGACGCGCGGGGGCAGCCGATCGGCATGACCGCGAGCTCGCTGGCCTCGGTCTCGCTTCACCCGCCGCTGCTCCTCGTCTCCGTGGACAAGGGCAACGACATGCACGCCGTGATGCAGGTGGCGACGCGCTTCGTCCTCAACGTGCTCGCCGCCGACCAGGAGGCCATCGCGCGCCGCTTCGCCGCAGACCGCCCCGACCGATTCGACGGGATCGGCTACAGCGAGAGCCAGGACGGGCTCCCGCTGCTCGACGGGACCGTCGCGGCCGTCGAGTGCGACAAGCACGGCGAGGTGCCGGGCGGCGACCACACGGTGTTCTTCGGGGTCGTGACGGGTGGCAGCGTGACGGACCGGAGGCCGCTGCTCTACTACCGTGGCGGCTACGCGGGTCTCTCGGGCGCATGATCGGCACCGAGCTGCTGGACGACCCGCGCGCGGATCCGGGCGCGGTGCGCCGCGAGCTGCGAGACATCGCCCGACTCAACGCGCTGTTCGGAGGAACGAGGGCGGTGGTCGACGCGCTCGAGCCGTTCTTCCGGCACTCGGGGCTCGGGGCTCGGGGCCTGGGAGCGGCGAGCTGGACACTGCTCGACGTGGGAACCGGCCTCGGAGACATCCCACGGGCGGTGGCCGCGGTCGCGCGCCGGCGCGGGATCACGCTCACGCCCATCGGTCTCGACGTGATCCCGACCGCGGCCCGGCTCTCGCGGGAGAACGGCGTCAGCGTCGTGCTGGGCGACGGCGGCGCATTGCCGTTCGCCGCGAAGTCCGTCGACATCGTGATCGCAAGCCAAGTGCTGCACCACCTCCCGCGCGCGGTCGCCCGGCGCTGGATCGCGGGGTTCGATCGGATGGCGAGGCGGGCGGTCGTGCTCGCCGATCTGCGGCGCTCGCGCCTCGCGGCGGCGGGGGTGTGGCTCGCTTCGTTCCCCTTAGGAATGAGCGGGACGACGCGGCACGACGCGGTGGTGTCGGTGCGACGCGGGTACACGAAGCGCGAGTTCGACGCGCTGCTGCGCGAGGCGGGCGTGGCCGCGGTGGCGCGCTATCGGCCGGGGTTTCGAATCGTGGCGGCGTGGGCGCCATCAGCCGTCGGCCGTCAGCCCTCAGCCACGACGTCGCCGACGGCCGACAGCTGAGAGCGCTGTGCGGACCATCGACGAGATCGTCATCCATGCGCCCCTGGACCGCGTGTTCCGCGCGGCGGCAGACATCGAGCGATGGCCGGACATTCTGCCGCACTACCGCTGGGTCCGTTTCCTCAACCGGCGTCACGACGACGCCGGAACCGTGGAAATGGCCGCGTGGCGGCCGTTCGGGCCGGTGCGCTACCCCGCCTGGTGGGTCTCGGACATGACGGTGGACCGCGCGAACCGCCAGATCCGGTACCGTCACCTGCAGGGTATCACGAGGGGAATGGACGTCGCGTGGCGCTTCGATACCCAGGCTGTGGGAACCACGAACGAAGCCGTAGAGACGGATGGGGTGCTCGTCACGATCACTCACGAGTGGCGGGGACCTGGGTGGCCGCTCGTCGGGCGGCTCGCCGCGAACCTGGTCATCGGTCCCGTGTTCATTCACGGGATCGCGTCGCGGACACTCGCGGGGCTCAAGTGGGAAGTCGAGCGCGACCGGGCACCCCGGGCCACCAGCCCGGGGTCAGCCGCGCGAGACCATCGAAGGGCGGCTGACCCCGGGGCGACGCCCCGGGGTGAACGGAGGTCAGATGAACAACGGTAGGCGTCGCGTTGTGATCACCGGGGTCGGCGCCGTGACGCCGATCGGCACCGCCGCGGACGGCCTCTGGGCCGGGCTCGCGGCGCGGCGCTCGGCGGTGCGAGAGATCACCCGCTTCGATCCGACGCGGTTCCGCAGTCGAATCGCCGCCGAAATCCCCGACTTCCGCCCCCAGGACCACCTCGACGCGAAGCGGGCCAAGCGACTCGACCGCTTCTCCCAGCTCGCGGTGACGAGCGCCCGGCTCGCCCTCGCGGACGCCGAACTCGATGCGACGCGCGAGGACGCCGATCGCGTCGGCGCCATGATGGGCTCGGCGCTCGGCGGGGTCGCCTTCGCCGAGGCGCAGGTGGGCGACTTCCTGAGGGACGGCCCCCGCGGCCTCGACCCGGCGCTGGCGCTCGCGGTGTTTCCGGGAGCGGCCAGCTGCAACATCGCCATCGAGTTCGGCTTCACGGGTCCCAACTCCACCAACGCGATGAGCTGCGCCTCCGGCACGATCGCCGTGGGCGACGCGCTCCACGCGATCCGCGAGGACCGCGCCGACGTGATGCTGGCGGGGGGGGCCGAGGCCCCGCTCGCGCCCATGACGTACGCGGCGTTCAGCGTGATCCGCGCCATGAGCACCCGGAACGACGACCCGGCGCACGCGTCGCGCCCGTTCGACGAGGGCCGGGACGGCTTCGTGATGGGGGAAGGGGCGGCGGTGCTCGTGCTCGAGGAGCGGGGCCGCGCGCTCGCGCGGGGGGCGAGGATCTACGCGGAGCTCGCGGGCTATGGCTTCACGAACGACGCCTATCACATGACCGCGCCGCGCCCCGATGGACGCCAGGCGGCACGCGCCATGCGGCTCGCTCTCGCGGACGGCGGCGTCGCGCCTGGAGACGTCGGCTACGTGAACGCCCACGGCTCCTCCACTCCGCTCAACGACACCACGGAAACCGCGGCGTTGAAGCAGGTGTTCGGCGCACACGCCTACCGGCTCAGCGTGAGCGGCACGAAGGGCTACTACGGGCACGCGCTGGGCGCGAGCGGGGCGATCGAGGCGGCCATCTGCGCGCTGGCGATGGCGCGACGCTGGCTCCCGCCGACGATCAATCTCGAGCGTCCCGATCCCGCGTGCGACTTGGACTGCCTCCCGGGAGAAGGACGCAGCGCGGCTCCGGACGTCGTGGTCTCGAACTCGTTCGGGTTCGGCGGCATCAACGCGTCGCTGGTGTTGCGGCGGGCGTAGCGGCCGCCGTAGATTGGCGCCGCCCACTCTCCGAGGATCAATTCGTCATGTTCCAGAACCTGCGGTCGCTCACCGCCGAGTTCGTCGGTACGCTGCTATTCGTGTTCCTCGGCGCCGGCAGTGTGGTCGCGTTCGCGGCGGTCGGGCCATCGGGCGCGCAAGTCGGCGCCCTCGCCATTGCGCTGGCGCATGGCGTGGCCTTGGCGATCGTCGTCTCGATGACCATGAGCATCTCCGGCGGGCACATCAATCCCGCCGTGACGACCGGGCTGTGGATCGCGGACAAGATCGGCGGCAAGCTGGCCCTTCAGTACGTCGGCGCCCAGCTCCTGGGCGCGCTGGTCGGGGCAGCGCTCGTCAAAGGCGTGCTGCCGCGGGGCGCGGTGTCGCTCGTGCTGGGGGGCACGCCGCACCTCGCCGGCGACGTGACGTTCCTGGAGGGCGTGTGGATCGAAGCGGTACTCACGTTTTTCCTCGTGAGCGCCGTGTTCGGCACCGCCGTCTCCCCGCAGGCTCCGAAGATGGGGGGGTGGGGCATCGGACTCGCGGTGTTCGTGAGCGCGCTGGTGGGTGGGAACCTCACCGGCGCGATGATGAACCCAGCGCGCGCCTTCGGACCGGCGCTCATCAACGCCAGCCTCAACGGCCAAGCGGTCTACTGGATCGGCCCGCTGCTCGGCGCCGCGGTGGCGGCCGCGCTGTGGAAAGCGGTCCTGCTCCCGCGACCGTAAGGTAGAGGCGCAGCATGCTGCGCCCCTACGTCAACTGTTCCGCGGCGCAGGGAGCGAAGTAGCTGAGGACGATGTCCGCACCGGCGCGGCGGATGGCGTAGAGCGTTTCCCACATCGCGCGCTGCTCGTCGAGCATGCCGCGCGCCGCCGCCGCCTTGATCATCGCGTACTCGCCGCTCACCTGGTACGCCGCGAGCGGCGATCCCACCTCCTGCTTCGCCCGCCGGATCAGGTCGAGACACGGCAGCGCGGGCTTCACCAGGATGATGTCCGCGCCCTCGTCCATGTCGAGCCGGATCTCCTTCATCGCTTCGTCGGCATTGGTGGCCTGCATCTGGTAGGACTGGCGGTCGCCGAATTGCGGGGTCGAGCCGGCCGCTTCGCGAAAC
>MNIR01000069.1:9528-19592 GCA_001919865.1 Gemmatimonadetes bacterium 13_1_20CM_4_69_16
TCCTGAACCAGACGCCGCAGCGCAGGCGTGCGGCGCAGCCGGCGCATGCGGCGAATCGGGAACTGACTCATCGGGTGAGCAATCTCGAGGCGCCTTGCGCCTGGAGCAAGCCCGCCACGGCCACACCCGCGGCAGCCGGATCGCGCTCATCGATAACGGCGGACGCGGTGATCTGAACGGAGCCATCCTGGGCGGTGACCCGCCCGAACAATCGGGCCCCAAGCCCCGAGCCCCGAGCCCCCACGAACGCCGCGACCGGCGCTTGACACCCACCCCCCAGGGCCGCGAGCAGACTGCGTTCGGCGGCGACCGCGCGAGCGCTGGCGGGGTCCTCGAGTGGCGCGAGCGCCGCGCGGACGTTCTCCTCGCCCGCCCGAATCTCGAGTCCCAAGGCTCCCTGCCCCGGTGCGGGCATCACCTCGAGCGGGTCGAGCCGCTGGGCGATCTGGCCCGCGAGCTCGAGTCGCTCGAGCCCCGCGCTCGCGAGCAGCGCCGCGGCGAGCCCATCGCGCCCTTGCTTCACCTTCGCGACCCGCGTGGGCACGTTGCCGCGGAGCGGTACGACCTCCAGATCGGGGCGCAGGTGCCGGATCTGCGCCACCCGCCGCAGACTGGACGTCCCGATCCGGGCACCGGCCGCGAGCGCGCTGATCCCGGTGACGTCGTCCGCCCGCGTAACCAGCGCTTCCGCGGGGTCGGCGCGCCCCGGGACGGCCGCGAGCGCGAGGCCGTCGGGGAGGCGCGTGGGCAGGTCCTTGAGCGAATGCACCGCCACATCGATCCGTCGCTCGAGCAGCGCCTCCTCGATCTCCTTGGTGAAGAACCCTTTCCCTTCGAGCTGGTGCAGCGGCCGGTCCACGTCCGCGTCGCCGCGCGTCTGGATGACCACGAGCTCAGCGGCGACGCCGTGGCGCGCGAGCTCCGCCCGCACCCACTCCGCCTGCCACAAGGCGAGCGTGCTGCCCCTCGTCCCGAGCTTGAGCGCGCTCCTCACGTCTCCGGCTTCCCCCCCTGCTCTTCCCCGAAGTACCGCGCCAAGGCCCGCACCAGCGCCGGAACGGTGTAGGGATCCGCCTCGACCGCGACGGTGAGGCCGAGCTCGCCGGCGGTCGCCGCCGTCACGGGACCAATCACCGCCGCAGCGAACCGGCCGGACGTGGCGGCC
This sequence comes from Gemmatimonadetes bacterium 13_1_20CM_4_69_16, assembly GCA_001919865.1. Taxonomy (GTDB): domain Bacteria; phylum Gemmatimonadota; class Gemmatimonadetes; order Gemmatimonadales; family GWC2-71-9; genus 20CM-4-69-16. The sequence continues at coordinate 10,694 of MNIR01000069.1, forward strand.
TCACGGCCCACCATCTCCACGAAGCCGCGAACGGTGGAGGATGACGTGAACGTGACGGCATCGATCCGGCGAGCCAGAATGTCGGTGGCGAGCCCACGCCCGTCGCCCGTCTCTCGCACGGTGTCGTACACCGGAATCACGTCCACCGTGGCGCCGTGTGAGCGCAGCCCGACGGGAAGGGCGTCGCGCGCCGCGCGAGCGCTGGGAACGAGGACACGCTTGCCGCGCAGCTCACCGCGCGCCGCCATCGCTGCCACGACGGCCTCGGCGACGAACTCCGCCGGGACGAGATCCGGCGTGATCCCGTGGTGCAGCAGGGCGGTTGCGGTCGCCGGGCCGATCGCCGCCACGGCTGCCCGGCCCATGTGCGGCGGGAGGTAGGCCGCACCGAGGCGCTCGCACACCACCTGCACGCTGCTCTGGCTGGTGAAGACGATCCAGTCGTAGCGCCCGGGATCCGTGAGCGCGGCGCGCAGCGGCTCGAGGTCGGCGAGCGGCTCGATGCGGATCGCCGGGGCTGCCACGACCTCGGCACCGAGCTCCTCGAGTGCGCGGACCAGCTCGCGGGCGTGCGCCCGCGCGCGTGTCACCACGATCCGCCGCCCCTGTAGAGGCCGCGCAGGCACGGACTTCCGCCACGGGTGTGACATGCGTTGTTGCAATCTCTCCGGCACCAAAACCATAATCAAGCAATGCTCCGCACCCTGCGCTCCGCGCTCGCTCGGTTCGCCGTGCGGCGAGCGGCGGCTTGCCAACGGTTTGCGCCCAAACGCGCCGATTTCTGGCTCCGGATGGCCTGCCGCTTCACGCCGGTCCTCGCCGAGCCCTACCCCGCCCTGGTGCGGCTGCGGCGCGCGATGGAAGATCGCTGGGGCGCCGTGGCCACGGCCCAGGAGGGCACCCAGCGCTTCCCCGACAACCCGGACGCGTGGATGCTGCTGGGCGAAGCCTATCAGATGGTGTTTCGCCAGAAGGACGCGCTCGCGGCGTACGAGCAGGCGCTCGCGCTCGAAGAGCGGCCCGACGCGGCAGTCGCCGCAGGCGACTTGTACCGCCGCGCCGGCCTGCTGCAGGACGCCGCAGCCCGGTTCGCGCGCGCCTACGCCGCGGGCGGCGGGGCCGAAGCACTGTGGCTCAACGCGCAGACGCTGTTCCAGGCAGGCGACGAGCGGGCGGCAGACGAAGCGCTGCACCTGTGGGCGACGCAGGTGCCGGGCGGGCTGGACCGGCTGTCGGACGCGCGCGCGGAGCTGCGGGGAGGGGGGGCGAAGCGCGAGGACTGACGGCCCGTCGCTCAGAACTCCAGCTGGATTCCCACCCGAGCCGTACGCCCCGGCCCGTAGAACCGCCAAGGGCCGAAGAAGGACTCGTAGTACATACTCAGCGCGCGCTGTTGCTCAGCTGGCGTGTACAGGCCGTTGCCATCCCCGAACCGATTCTCCACCCGTAGCAGCGCGACGCAGTTCTGCCGATTCCCCCACGCCGAACAGGTGTGCAGGTCGACCGTGCCGTCCGGCGCCAGCGCCCCGGCCGCGTTGGCTTCGGCCTGAAGATTCCCCAACTCAGGTGAGAGCAGCTTCGCTCTGAACAGATCGTTCGAAGTCGTGCCGGTCTCGCTGAAGACGTCGACCAGGTTGGTGAAGTTCAGCACGTTGCGCAGGTCGGCGTACGCGGTCCAGTGCTGCCGGCCCGTGTGTATCGTCTTCGTGACCCGCAGGTCGAGCGACTTGGTCCAAGGCAGGTGAGAAGCGTTGAGGTTCTCGGCTGCCGGCCCCACGAGCCCTTGGGCGACGGTCGCGCCGGTTCCGTTGTTGACCAGGCGCGTGTAAGGAAGGCCGCTTGTGGCGCGCAGCGTCAGGAAAGCGCTCCCGTCTCGGCCGACCGCCCCGAGCAGGGTCCCGTGCTTCCAACCGCCCGGCACGCGCAGGGCGACCGCGGCGTAGAGGGCATGAGTTGTGGTGTGGGTGATCGCGCCCTTCCAGCCGGTCCGGACGAACGAGTAAGCCACCGTGCTCGTCAAGACATCGCCCCGCCGCCAGTCGATCGCTACATCCACCCCAGGGCTTTGGTGCACATCAAGCGGCGTCAGAGCGTTGACGCTGAGCGTCTCCGACGCCTGGCGGGGACTGACGAACGGCAGAAACCGAGACCCGTACTGGGAGCCGTCGTCCTTGTGGTATACAGAAGCGTCGAGGCCCAGGTCCGGAGTGAAGGCGTGCCGCACGCTCAGCTCCACCAACGTCGACTTGCCGTAGTCCACATCGCGCCCGAACACGTCGGCCGTGTTCGTGAACGAGAGATCGCTGTTCACATTCGCAAACTGGACGGCGAGGGATGGCGGTTCGACGACTTGTCCGACCGCAAACCGGACGCCGGTCCGCGCTGAGAGAGCGTACGCGAGGCGCACCCTTGGGGACACCGCCCCCCGGCTGCGCCCCGGCGTGAACACGCGGGCGACCGAGCTCGCGTAGGCCGTGTCGTCGACCGCCGCATTGGGATTCCACGCTGGGTGGGACGAGACGAATCCCGGAACTCTCGGAAATTGGCCGCCCGGCGTGAAGTGATCGTAGCGGATCCCGACGTCGATCGCGAGCTCACCGATGTCCAACCGATCCGAAGCGAACAGACCCCAGCGGCGGGGATGGACGATGAGCGCATCGAGGCCGATCTGGGCGTTCAGAGTGGACGTGTAGAACGAAGCGTCGGTGCGTGCGACGTCGCCACCAACGGTGATTCGGTGAACGCCACCCGGCTGCCAATCGAGCAGCCAGCGACCGTACAGGCGACGCTCCGACACCAGGCTCAGCGTCGTCCGCAGGCCCGACGTGAACCAGCCCGACTGCATGCCGAACGGGTTCAAGCGGCCGGTCTGCGCATTGTTGAGATCGGGCCGGTTGGGAAACGGCACCGAGAGCCCGTTGGGCGTGTTCGAGCGAATGTCCCGAATAACCTGGTCGGTGATCGGATAGGGGAACACGTCGAGCCCGGTGAATTGCAGTCGGCTGAACTCGATCCCGAGCGCTGGGTCTCGATTGGCGAGCTCCGACGCTGGGGTGAGCGGCCCGGCGATCTCGCGGTCCGTTCCGATCGAGAGGTTGACGTTCAACCGCAGCGAGCCGCCGCGCACGCGCCCGAGATGTTGGCTCCAGTTCGCCACCGCCAGTCGGGACCAGGTCCGAGCACCTCGGTACAGCGGCGGATCCGCGATGGCTTGACCGGGGAAGGTGCGTTGCTGGAAGCCATTCGTGACCCCAGTGAGCGACAAGCTCGACCCCTCCCCGTACGTATAGAGCACCTTCGCGTGGCCGCGCACGAGGCTGGACCAGTCGAGTGGCCGCCGCAAGCCGAAGCAGCTGAATCCGTAGTTGTCCCGAATGGCGGTGCCGATGGCCGAATTGGAGTTGCCGATCTCACCGCACACGCCGCTCGCTTGTGCGAACCGCGGCAGCACCGTCTGAGTGACGGCGCCATTGGCGGCCGTATCGGACACCACGGTGTCGGGGCCCGCCATGACGAAGGTAGGCTCGTCCGCCGCGCCGGGCCCGCGATAGCGCGAGCGCTGGCCCTGCGCTGTCGCCGAGAGGAACCACGTGAGGCGTGGGACGCCCGGCACGGGGCCACCCGCCGCGCCCTCGATCCGATTGTATCCCACCGTCGCGGCGTTGCCGAACGCCTCGTCACTCTCCCCCCGAATACCAGCCGCGATCGTCGGGCCACCCGCTCGTGTGATGTAGCCAATCACGCCGGCGTGCGCGTCGGGGACGAACGCGGCGGGGACACCGGTGGTCACGGAGGCATCGAACAGCGTGTTGGCGCCGAGGGCGATAGCTGGGGTGCCGAACGTCTCGTATCGAGCCGGCGCGCCGTCGATGTACACGCTCGCCTCGCCAGGTGGGCCGCCATGAATCGAGAGGTCGGGCGGCGAGTCGATGCCCAACCCGCCGCCATGCAATACTACGCCCGGGGCGAGCATGAGCGCTTGACGCGGATCGTCGATCGGCAAGTCCCGCAACGCGTCGCCGTCGATGCGGAGGCCCGAGGCGAACCCCTGGGGAGCGGCGAAGAGCGGGCGCCGTGACGGCGCGGCCGCGCCCAGCCTCAGGTCCAGCCGGAGGGTTCCACCACCGAGTACGAGGACTGCCGGCTGCTCTGTCGCTGCGTACTCGCCGAGCTCCGCCCGGACCGTGTATCGGCCGCCGGGTACGAAGTCGATGGCGTAGCGGCCGTCCGGCCCCGCGGTGACGGCAAACGCCGTTCCAACGATGAACACTCGAACGCCGGCCGCGGTCGCTCCGGTGGAATCGCTAACGATCCCGCGAACGCTGCCGAACACGTCCTGGCACGGCGCAGCACCAGGGAAGATCAGGAAGCCTGGGAGCGCAAGCAGCCAAGCATGCTCGAGCAGCCAGCGGGTATGATATGGGCGAGTCACTCGTCGCTCGGCTTCCAGAATCCCCCTAGGGCTTGGTGGTGCGTCGGTACAGCGACAGCGCGTAGCCGAGCAGGATCACCGCCGTTACGACGTAAGCCGCCACCATGTAGCCGCCATTCTGCGGCACCTCAAGCATGGTCCCCCTCCCCCTCCCCCTCTCCCTCTCCGGCCCGCGCTTCCCGGAGCAGCGAGACAGCGTAACGCTGCATCACGAACCCGACGTACAGGAGCGTGAACACGGCGAACGACGCCAGCAGCGTCACCAGCATGCTCCCCGGGAGCGACGGCGCGCTCGGCTTGAGGACGATAGGCTGGGGATGCAGCGTGCGGAACAGGTAGACGCTCAGGTGGATGAAGGGGAGCAAGACGAGACCGCAGATTCCCAGCACCGCCGAGTAGCGGGCCCGCAGCCCCGGCTCCGTGACGGCCCCCCGGAGCAGCAGGTAGCCTATAAAGAGGAAGAAGAGGAACAGGGTGAGCGTGAGCCGAGCGTCCCACGTCCACCACGTGCCCCAAATCGGCTTCGCCCAGATAGGCCCGGTCGTGAGCATCACGAGGGAAAACGCCGTCCCCACCTCCGCGGAAGCGGCGGCGAAGCGGTCGAACCGCGCGTCCCGTACGAGCAAGTACAGAATGCTGCCGAGCCCCACCAGCCCCATGGAGAGCATCGCCGACCAGGCGGCGGGGACGTGGAGGTAGAAGATCTTCTGCGCCGGCCCCTGGAAGCGCTCCACCGGCGTGAAGGCGAGCGCCCGCACGTACACAGCGGCGAGCAGCGCCAGCCCGATCCCCGTGATCCAGCCACCTCTTTGCGCGAGCGTCATTCGTCCACCGTGAAGCGAAACAGGAGAGACGCGAGCGACACGAACCCGATATCGTAGGCGGCCAGCAACCTAAGCCAGCCCGCCGCCTCGCTCAAGGGACGCCCGCCCAACAGGAGCGCGGTCACCTGCACCGCACCGATGAGCGGGGGCACGAGAAACGGCAGCAGCAGCACCACGAGCAACAGCTCGGCGAAGCGGGTGCGCATGACGAGCGCGCTGAACAGCGTTCCTACCGCCACGAATCCGAGCGTGGCCAAAGCGATCACTCCGACGAGGGGCAGCAGCACCCGACCCACCGGCACGTCGAAGAACAGCACGAAGAGCGGCAACCCCACGGACTCCACCAGGGCGACAAACATCAGATTCGCGATCAACTTGCCCCAGTAGAGGCTCGTCCTGTTAAGCGGCGATACGAGCAGTCCTTCCAGCGCTTGGTTCTCGAGCTCCAGCTGAAAGGCGCGGTTCAGCGTCAGCATCGCCGCAAACGTGAACGTCACCCACAGGATCGTCGGAGCCAGGTCGATGGTCGGGACGGCTGTCGGATCGCGTCCGAAATTGAACACGGTGAGCACGAGGGCCGTGAACACCAGCGCGGACACGATGGCCGTACGGGTGCGAAACTCGAGCACCAAGTCCTTGCGCGCGACCGTCCACGCCTGCCGCAGCAGGTCAGCCATCCACCCCCCTTCCTCCCCCAGCTCCCCCTCCCTCTTCCGCCATCGCCCGACGGTACTGCTCGGCGATCTGGGCGGCGCTGCGGCCGCCGCGCGGCGCGAGCTGAACGAACCGGCCGCGCCGCTGGAACGCCACTACGCTGGCGAGCTCGACGCCCTCGTCCACGTTGTGGGTCGCGAGCACGACGCTGCGGCCCGCACCGCGCAGCTCTCCCAACAACGCGCGCAGCGCCGCCGCCGCCTTGAGGTCGAGCCCGGTGAACGGCTCGTCGAGCAGCAGCACGCGCGGGTCGTGGATCAGCGCCCGGGCGATCGCGGCTCGCTGCACCAGGCCGCGCGAGAGCGACCAGACAGGCTGGTTCGCCCAGTCCGCCACACCCACCCGGCGCATCGTCGCGGCCGCGTTGACGCCGCGCGCCGAGGGCGGCACCCCGTAGAGCGACGCCCAGAAGAGGAGGTTCTCGCGCACCGTGAGGTGCCCGTAGAGGTGCGAGTGGTGCCCGATCCAACCGATCGCGCCCCGCCCGCCCGCGACGGTCACCCTCCCCGCATCCGGGCGGATCAGTCCCGCGAGCACTTTGAGCAGCGTCGTCTTGCCCGCGCCGTTCGGCCCGAAGATGGTGAGCGTCTGTCCCGCGGCGAGGCTGAACGAAACGTCGTCGAGTGCGACCACCCGCCCCCCCCTGAAGGCGTGTCGCAGCCCTTCAGCCGAGAGCATCGATGCGGGCGGCCAGGTCTTCCAGATCGAACGGCTTGACGAGATACCCCGAGTGCCCGAGGTCGAGCACGTTGATGAGCGGCTCCATGCTGACGTACGAAGTGGTCACGATGACGGGGAGGGCGGGGCGAGAGGCGCGGATTTCCTGCAGCAGGGTGACACCGTCGGTGTCGGGGAGGCGGAGGTCGAGGATCAGTACTTCAGGGTCGAATTCCTCGAGCTGCCGCCGTGCCTCGGACCCGCTCCCGGCGAAGGCTACCTCGTAGCGCTCGGCGAAGAACCGGTCGTACGTGCGTCGCAGCGCCGATTCATCCTCGACGAACAATACTTTGCGCCGCGACGCAGGGGCCCGCATGGTGGGCCAATATATGCGGGCAACCCTCGTCGTCCACGGCGGCGCTCAGGACGCGCCGCTGTCCAGCTCGAATAGATCGTCCAGCTTGGTGAGCACGAGCAGGAACCGCAGCTCCTCGTTCGCGCCGCGCAGGCAGACGGCGAGACGCCGCTCCGCCGCCTTGCGCTGGATCAGCATCAGCGCGCCCAGTCCCGCGCTGTCGACCTGTCGCGTTGCCGACAGATCGATCACCAGTCGCCCCGCTCCCTCCTCGAGCTGATCCAGCAGCTCGCCGGCGGCGCGGCGGAACACGGTGCGCGAGTCGAGGCCCAGCGCCTCGGGGGCAGCCAGGACTTTTTCGGATGGGCGCGCGGACATCGTCATCATATCCTCCACAGTCGGCTCCAGAGATCGCCGCGCGTACGTCCATGCGACTCCGGTGCCACACCCGCCGGTGCAAACCTAACCTGCGACTCTTCAACCGGTTGTCAAAACCCTCGTGAGCTCTCTCACGCCAGATCGTGCCGCAGAGCGAGCGGCGCGGCGCAGAATGCAAGGCCGCGACCCCTCCTTGACCATGTCGCCGGCGAGGGGCATACCTTTTACGGACAATCGGCTTACCGACAATCGGCACTGATACCGACAGCGGCCCGGACAACCGGTCGCCGCGAACTTCTCCGGAATCTTGAAGGCAAAATCACATGGCAAAGGCAATCGAAAATCGCGAGTTAACCGAGGTCAGCGAAGCGCAGATCGCGGTGCACTGGAAGGAAGAGGAGTACTACCAGCCTTCCGAGAAGTTCAAGGCACAGGCGAACCTGCGAGACCCGCGCGTGTTTGAGAGGTTCGGCCTCGACCGGTTCCCCGACTGCTTTCGGGAGTATGCGGACATGTTAACCTGGTTCGAGCCCTATCGCACTGTGCTCGACACCAGCGACGCTCCGTTCTGGAAATGGTTCGTCGGCGGCAAGATCAATGCGTGCTACAACTGCGTGGACCGCAACCTGCCGACGTACAAGAACAAGGCGGCATTCATCTTCGTGCCCGAGCCGGAAAAAGAGCCGGATGTGTCAATCACATATCAGGAGCTGTGCGATCGCGTCAATGAAGTCGCGGCGCTGCTGCGCGGCCTGGGGCTTAAGGCGGGCGACCGCGTCACCTTCCACATGCCGATGGTGCCGGAGCTGCCGATCACGATGCTGGCGTGTGCGCGTCTGGGCGTCATCCATTCGCAAGTCTTCGGCGGGTTCAGCGGGCAGGCGTGCGGCTCGCGCATCCACGATTCGGGCAGCCGCGTGCTGATCACGATGGACAGCTATTGGCGCAACGGCACGCTCGTCGATCACAAGGCCAATGCCGACATCGCGGTGCGGACGGCGCAGGACTTGGGGCAGAACGTGGAAAAGGTCCTGGTGTGGCAACGCTACCCCGGAAAGTATTCGGCCAAGACGCCGATGGTTGCGGGTCGCGATGTGTTCGTGAACGACCTGCTCAAGGAGCACAAAGGCAAGAAGGTCGACCCGGTCGCCCTGCCGTCGGAAGCCCCCCTGTTCCTGATGTACTCGAGCGGCACCACCGGTAAGCCCAAAGGCGCCCAGCACGGGATCGCGGGGTATCTGGCGTACGTGACCGCCACGTCGAAGTGGATTCTCGACATTCATCCGGACGACGTCTACTGGTGCATGGCGGACATCGGCTGGATCACGGGGCATTCCTACATCGTCTACGGTCCCCTGGCGAACGCCGCGACGAGCGTGCTGTACGAAGGCGTGCCGACGTTCCCCGACGCGGGCCGTCCCTGGCGCATCGCCGAACGGTTGGGCGTGAACATCTTCCACACCGCGCCAACGGCGATTCGGATGCTGCGCAAGCTCGGTCCCCAGGAGCCGCGCAAGTACAAGTACCATTTCAAGTCGA
>MNIR01000038.1 GCA_001919865.1 Gemmatimonadetes bacterium 13_1_20CM_4_69_16
TACCAGCCGAAAGTTGACCGCGGTCGGTTGCCCGGCGGCGATCGCGACGTCCCGCGTCTCCGATCGGTAGCCCAGGTAACGCACCTCCACCGCGTACGCCCCGGACGGGAGGTTGTGGACCACGTAGCGGCCGAACGCGTCGGTGGTGGCGATCGCGATGGTGCGGCCGGCCTGCAGAATGCGCACCTCGCCGCCCGACAACGGGGTGCCCGACACGCTGTCGGCGACGGTGCCGCTGATGTCCCCCTCGACCGGCGGCGCGGCGCGACGTGCGGCGGCTGCCGCGGGGCGGGTGAAGCCACCGGCGGTGGCGAGGCACGCCAGGATCGTTACGGCGTTTGCAAAGTGTTTGGCACTCATGTGCTCTCCCTTGACCTCAACGAGTTCGCGTGGCCCATGCGCCTCCGGTGTAGGCACCGGCGAGGCGACGGGGCGGCTTTGTCTTGGGGTCGGCGCGGCGCGTCAGCGCGTCGTGCCGTCAGGAGAGAGCGGGAGGCGCCCTGGGTGGCGGGAGGAGTCGGGCGACCGCGCCGCGGAACCGCACGGGAGCCGCGGATCGTGCCGCCCGGGCCTCGGCGACCGCGACGCGCAACCCGGCCGGGCGGCGCGCGGTGAAAGGCGCGGCCAGAAAGTGGCAGAGGGCGCAGTCCGGGGGGTGGATGCGCGTGCAGGCACTGGTGGTGTGCGACTCGACGTGCGCTGCGGCGTGCGCGCCGGCGGCGTCGAGCTCGGCGTCCGCCCACGCGGCGGCGCCCGGCAGCGCGAGCTGGAGCAGCGCCGCCAGCAGCCGGAACGCTCGCATTCCGCTCACGCCACCATGACCTTCCGCACCACCCACGCCGCCGCGAGCAACAGTCCGTACATACAGACGATCAGTGGCCCTGTAGGGAGGTCCGCCTTGTACGACACCCACAGACCGAGCGACGAGGCGAGCGCACCCGAGGCCCACGAGATGTACGTGAGTCGCCGCATGTCGCGGGTGAACAGGAACGCGATCACGGCCGGTACCACCAGGAAGCTGAACACCATCAGGACCCCTGCGACGGGTACCGCAAGCGTGATGACGACGCCAAAGGAGAGGTAGAAAAGGAAATCCCACCAGCGGAGCTTCCATCCTTGCCGCTCGGCCTCTTCCGGGTGGAAAGAGATCGTCAGGAAGCGGTGCCGCAGGGCGTAGTGGAACGCCCCGAGCGCGGCGTAGACTACGGCCAGCTTCAGAATCGTGGGCTTGAAGTTGACCCAGAGGATGCTGCCCGTCAGGGTCTTCTCGATCGCCTCGCCGCCTCCCGGCACCTTGTTCGCGATTAGCACCGCCGCCGCCGAAGCGACCACGTACACGATCCCTATGAACGCCTCTTGCGGGACCCGCTGCGCCTCCCGGTGCGAGGTGCGTGTCAAGGCGAAGAGCAGCGCGCCCACTGCAGTCGCGAGCAGAGCTAACGCGTATGCCCAGGTGGAATCGGCCTCAACGTGGATCAGGAGGGCCGAAAGACCGCCGAGCGCTGCCATCTGGGCGAGCGAGAGGTCGACGAATATGACCTCGCGCGCGATGACGTGCAGCCCGAGGTAGGAGAGCATGGCGACGAGCACCATGCATGCCACGAACGGCGGGATCATCAACTGGAAGCCGGTCACACTGCCTCCGAGTTAGTTGGCCGCGGGGCCGCCGCCGCCGAAGGCGCGGGCCAGCTCCGTGATCCACAGGTTCATGAGGTCGAAGTAGCTGTTAATGCCGGGCGCGCCGTTCGTGTTGGACGGAACGATCACCGCCTTCGCGCCAGTCTTGTGCGCCACCTCGAGCACCTGGTTGTGGTCGTAGTAATTCGTGGACAGGAGCACCTGGATGTGTCGCTCGCGCATCTCGTTGATGACTTCGAGGACGTGCCCCGGCGTCGGCGGGATCCCTGGCTTGGGCTCGATGTAGTCGATGCAAGGGAGTCCGTACTCCCGTGAGAAATAGTCCCATTCCTTGTGATAGCAGGCGACCGACTTGCCACGAAACGGCATCGCTTGCTTGAGCCACCCACCCAGCCGGTCCATCAGCGGTGCGCCCTGGTACTGTCTGGACTTGAGGAAGTCGAAGAGCTTCCCCTGCCGGTTCAGGTCGGCGAGGGGCTGGGCGCCTAGCAGCTTCACGAGCTCGTCCCCGAAGAGCGCACGGTAGATGCGATCTTCGAAGTCCTTCTCCCGTCCGGAGAAATACTCGGCGTTCTCGGGCGACACCCGCCTCAGACCCGTCAGGATATTCCGCGCGATCTGGACCGCATTCATCGGGTCGGTCCAGATGTGTGGGTTGCCGTAGACGTGGATGTCGCCCTGGGCGCGCGAGAAGCTGGTGGGGATGTCGAGCAGGTCGATGCCGGCGTACGCTGCGACGTAGCCCGGCCCGCCCTCCGTCACCTTGGTATTGTTCGCCTTGTCGAGCAACGCAGGGACCCAGAGCTCCAGGTCGAGGCCCGTCGTGACGAATAGATCCGCCTGCGACAGCGTGGGCACGAAGCTCGGCTTGGGCTGCACGTAGTGCGGGTTTTCGTCGCCGTTGGCGATGGACGTGACTGTGCCGCGATCGCCCACGACCTCACGGGCGATCGCGGCGTAGGTCGTGAGCGACGTGACCACGCGCACGGGGTTTACCGCTCGCGGGGGTCCGCCGTGGAGCGCGAGGAGCAGCGATAGGGAAGTGAGCATGTCAGTAGGTCTCATGTTTGTGTGGTCCGATGGCCCAGACCGCTTGGAGAGCGAGCTGGTGCGAGGCCGCGAGGCCCGCGGTCCGCGCCCAGGCGTACTGAGCCCGCAGTTCGACCCACTCACTCTCCCACAGCGTGACCGTCGGCGTGATCTGCCGTGTGATGAGGCTCGAGAGCGGGTTCTCGACGTAGTCGTAGCGCACCCCGACGATCCAACGCTGGCCGAGCTTGTACGTCGTACCGGCGTACCAGCCGAGGTGGGTTGTGCCGGCGCCGGCATACTCCTTCCGCAAGGCGTACAGCTCGCCTCGCAGCGTCCACTCGCGGTACAACGCCTGGGCGGGTGGACGCCACGTCAGCCGCACATCGAGGCCGCCGACCTTGGTGCGCAAACTCGAGTCGGGGTTGGTACCGTACAGCCCGGTGGCACCCACCTGCATGTAGGCCGAGCGTGTGAGCTGCCAGAAGTTAAGGAGGCGGACGAGGTACGACGGCCGCGCGCCGCCGCCGAACAGCTCTGCGTCGCTCGCGCTGCGCGTGACCTGTGCCGTCACCTCGTGCGTCCCGAGCCCGCCGAACGCGCGGTACAGGGAGATGCCCGTGCCGGCGAGCCCGTCGTCACCCAGGTACGCCCTGAGCGCCACGGGATACTCGGTCTCGGGCACTGCGTGCAGGTGCCAGCGGTTCAGCTCGCCGAACTGCTGGCGAAACTTCCCGATGTCGAAGCGGATGTGACCCGGCAGCCCGGTCCAGTAGGCATACCCTTCCTCGACGCTGACCGTGCCGTTCTCGAGGCTCACGAAGATCTTGGTGCTCGAGTACGGGTCGAGCGGCGACTGGAACCCGACCTCGAACTCACGCGGATCGAAGTTGTCTCGTTGGATTCCCGGCCGCTGAGCGTAGGCGCGCACGTCGCCCGTCACGCTGATCTCGGGATTGAGTTGGGGCTGGCTGCGCTCGCGGCCGATGAACCTCGTGGGGCTCGCGGTGTCGGCCTGCGCCCTGGTCGTGTCGGTCCCGGCGGCGGCGGCGGCCGCGGCGCGCAGCTGCGCGAGCTCGTCGCCGGCGGCAGTGTCCTTGGGTACCCGGACGGGTGCCGCACGCTGCGCGCGCGCCAGCGCGCTGCGCAGGCTCTGTGCCGTCACCTCGTGCGTCCCGAGCCCGCCGAACGCGCGGTACAGGGAGATGCCTGTGCCGGCGAGCCCGTCGTCACCCAGGTACGCCCTGAGCGCGACGGGATACTCGGTCTCGGGCACTGCGTGCAGGTGCCAGCGGTTCAGCTCGCCGAACTGCTGGCGAAACTTCCCGATGTCGAAGCGGATGTGACCCGGCAGCCCGGTCCAGTAGGCATACCCTTCCTCGACGCTGACCGTGCCGTTCTCGAGGCTCACGAAGATCTTGGTGCTCGAGTACGGGTCGAGCGGCGACTGGAACCCGACCTCGAACTCACGCGGATCGAAGTTGTCTCGTTGGATTCCCGGCCGCTGAGCGTAGGCGCGCACGTCGCCCGTCACGCTGATCTCGGGATTGAGTTGGGGCTGGCTGCGCTCGCGGCCGATGAACCTCGTGGGGCTCGCGGTGTCGGCCTGCGCCCTGGTCGTGTCGGTCCCGGCGGCGGCGGCGGCCGCGGCGCGCAGCTGCGCGAGCTCGTCGCCGGCGGCAGTGTCCTTGGGTACCCGGACGGGTGCCGCACGCTGCGCGCGCGCCAGCGCGCTGCGCAGGCTGTCGAGCCGCGCCTTGAGCGCCCGGATCTCCGCGCCGAGCGAGTCCAGCTGCCGCTGGGCCGGCTGTTGCGCGCACACCCCTCCCGGTGCCGCCAGCAAACACAGCGCGGCGCCGACTGCATAGCGTTGGATTGTCATCTCCCCGGATCTCCCGTTCGATCGACCGAGCCTCGCGCCCGCTCACACAGACAACAGGCGCACGAGTCGTGATCCGGTGTCGACTACGAGACCGGATCGCTAGACGAGCCGAACGGGTGGGGCGCGAGGTGGTGAGGTGAGGTGGTCCGGGCCGGCGGCGCGAGCGACGTCGGCGTGCTCGGGACGGAGCTCGGTCAGCGTGGTCGTCGCGGATTGCGTGCGCATTTGCTGCGCCACCACCCGAGCACCCGCATAGTGGCACAGGACGCAGCGCAGCTCGTCGTGCAGCACCACACACGCCGAGCCGTGCTGCGCCTCGATGTGCGCGGGCGCGGTGAACCGCTCCGAGGCGTGCGTCAGCGGCACCACGCCCCCGGCGACCCCTTGGATGGCGAGCAGCACCGCGGCGAGCGGAGCGGTCCAGCGTCTGCGTTGCGTTCCGGGTGCGATCACGTCTCTCTTACGGTTTGCGTGGTGTGTCTGTTGGCCCGCGCATACGCCCGCAGCCGCCGGAGCATCCGCCGGTCGTTCTGGACCGGGTCGTCGCCCTTAGGCGTCTCGATAATCTTAATCACGGAACCGAACCGCGCATCGCGCATGATCCGACGGAACGCCTCGGGCCCGATCTCACCCTCGCCGATCCACGCGTGGCGGTCCAGACGGGAGCCGGGAGCGCCCTTGGAGTCGTTTAAGTGCAAACACTTGAGCAGGGCGAGGCCGACGGTGCGGTCGAACCGGTCCCACACGGCGTCGATCGCACCGGCTACGTCATACCCCGCCGCGTGCAGGTGGGCCGTGTCCAGGCAGAACCCGACCCGGCCCCGTGCGGCTGCCGGCAGGGCATCGCGTAACGCCCGGAGCTCCTCGAACGTCGATCCCAACGCCGTGCCCGCGCCCGCCGTGCCCTCGATCAACAGGCCGACGTCGCCCGGGACTCGGGCCAGGCACTCCGCATAGCCACGCGCGTTGCGGTCGAGGCCGGCGGCCCGATCGTCCATGTAGTTCCCGGGGTGAGACACGACCCAGGGAATCCCCAGCGCGCGACAGCGCTCCAGCTCGCCGGTGAAGCAGCGCGCGCTCCGAGCGCGCAACTGGTCGTCCGGCGAGGCGAGGTTGATCAGGTAGCTGTCGTGCGAGACGGCGGCGCGGATCCCGGCGGCCGCTAGCCCGGCGCGGAACCGCGCGACGTCAGCGTCGTCCAGGGTCGGCTCGCGCCACTGGTTCGGCGTCTTGGTGAAGACCTGGATGGCGGTGGCCCCGATCTCGACCGCGCGGGCCGGCGCCGTCCCGACCCCGCCCCGGGTCGAGACGTGGGCGCCCAACAGGTCGTCGCGCCGCGTCGTCACCCCCAGTCTCCTTCGGTGAACGCGAGCCGCGAGATGAGCGGCACGAACCGCACGCCGCCCGCGCGGCGCTCGTCGAGCCCGGCGGACGTGCGCGTGAGGATCACCAGCTCCTGGGTGCTCAGGTCACCGATCGGAATGACCAGCCGGCCGCCCATTGCCAGCTGCGCGACGAGCGGCGCGGGCACGCCCGGCGCTGCGGCCGTGACCAGGATGCTCCGGAACGGGGCCCGCTCGGGCCAGCCGCCGGCGCCGTCGCCCAGCCGGGTCTCAATGTGGGGGAGCCCGAGCCGGCGGAACCGCTCTTCGGCCTCGACCAAGAGGTCGGGGAGGCGCTCGATCGTGCACACCCGGGCGCCCAGGTGCGCCAGGATCGCCGCCTGGTATCCCGAGCCTGTGCCAATCTCGAGCACCAGGTCGCCCCGTCGCACCCCGAGCCACTGCGTCATCAATGCGACGATGTACGGCTGGGAGATGGTCTGGCCGCTGCCGATGGGGAGGGGTGCGTCATCGTAGGCGTCGTCGGCCAGGTGCGGGGGGAGAAACCATTCCCGTGGCACCCGGGCCAGTGCCGCGAGCAGCCGGCGGTCGGTGATACCACGGGCCGCGAGCTGGCTCGCCACCATGCGGCGCCGCTGCGGGCGGGTTTCAGGCGCCGGGACGCTCACGGGTCGCGTCTCGTGGTTGCCGTCCCATATGCTGAACTATAGCTTGACACGCCTCCGAGCGTGCGCGCGACCCGTTGCCCGAGCAAATCCAGTTCCGCATCCTCCTCGTCGGCGATCCGGCCGCCCGGCCGGACGGCCTCGAGCGTTTGTTAGTGCGCGGCGGATTCCAGGTTACCGAGGTTCCCTATCCCGTCTCAGGCTCCCAACGACCACCCGAGCCGGGCGCGCCCGACCTGCTGATCTTCACCGTGGGCGCGCGTGAGGCAGGGCTCCCGGACGCGGTGCGTGATCTCGCGACCGCGCCGCGGTTCTCGGGGGCGCCGCTGATCGTCCTCGTGGCGGAGGGGGCAGCTGACGCGGTCGCGGATGCGCTCCAGGCCGGCGCCCAGGACGCCATGGCGAGCCCCGTCCACTTCGGAGAGCTGCGCGCCCGCATCGACGCCGACCTGCGGGTGCGCCAGGAGCTGCTCGAGGCGCGCGACGCGCTCCGCGCCCGCGACCTCCTGTTCGACATTTTCCAGGAGGTCTCGGCCGCCTTGCGGGGCGACGAGATTTTCCAGACGCTCGTGCGGCGGGTGGGGCACGCGTTCGGCCTGACCCACTGCTCCTTCGTGCTCACCACCCCGGGCGAGGACAAAGGGCGGGTGGTCGCCGTGTACGAGAACCCCGCGATCCGCGACCTGCGAGTGGAGCTGGACCGCTATCCCGAGATTCAGGAGGCGATCCGCACGGAACGCCCGGTGATCATCCACGATGTCCACGAGCACCCGCTGTTCGACGCGATCCGCCGGCGCTGGGTGCAACAGGACATCGAGGTGAACGTGCAATCGGCGGTCGCCCTGCCTGTGTTCGTGCAGGGACGCGCGGCGGGCGTGTTCTTCCTGCGAACGGTGCAGGGGGACGCCCGCCTCCGCCCCCAGGACGTGACGTTCGCCAACACGATCGCGCAGGCGGCGGCCCGGGTGCTCGAGAACGAGGAGCGGCGCGCCGCGATCTACCGACGCCAGTCCAACGCCGGCGTGACCGACGTCCTCACGGGGTGCGCGAGCCTCGACGCGCTGGACCGCCGGCTGCGGGACGAGTTCGAGCGCGCGCGCCGCTACTCGCTGCGCTTCGCCGTCGTGGTCATCGACGTGGACCGGTTGCGGGAGATCAACGAGCGCTTGGGCCAGCAGGCGGGAGATCGCGTGCTCGCCGAGGTCGGCGCCATGATGCAGCGCGAGATCCGCGCGCCGGATTTCGTGGCCCGGTACGGCGGCGACGAGTTCGCCCTCATCCTGCCGGAGACCGACGCAGGAGGAGGCCGGCAGTTCGTCGAGCGGCTGCGCCAACTACTGGCCCGCCACACCTTTCCCGATCTCGGCCCCGACACGGTACCGGGGCTGTCGGCAGGCGTGGTCGCGTTCCCGCATTCCCAGGTGCTCCGGCCGGAGGATCTCTTCACGCAAGTCGAGGCCGCGCTCAAGCACGCGAAGACGGGCGCCCCGGACCGCATCGGGGTCGCTGGAGAGACGTGAGACGTGAGACGTCAGACATCAGACGTCGGGGATGAGCACGCCTTATCTGAGGTCTGATGTCTGACGTCTGATGTCTATTTGTGTGTCTTCAGCCAGTTGATGGGATCGAGCGCGATCCCGCCCTGCCCGCGAATCTCGAAGTGGAGGTGCGGGCCCCGGTCGCTCGACTCGCCGCCGACGTGGCCGAGGGTCTGCCCTTTGGCCACCCGCTCCCCCTTCGCCACGGTGGCGTCGCTCAGGTACCCGTAGAACGTGTAGTAGCCGCCCCCGTGGTCCAACAGGACCGACGTGAGATACGTGCCGAGTGGGCCGGCGAGGCTGACGGTACCGCTCGCGATCGCCCGCACCGGCGTCCCCGCCGCTGCGGCGATGCCGATGCCGTGCCACGGGATGCGGGTGTTGTTCGGCCCGGCGGCGGTGCCGAACTGGTACACGATCTTGCCCTCCACCGGCCAATCGAGCTGGCCCAAGTCTGCGGTGGTAATCGAGGCTGCCGCCGTGACGGCGCCGCGCGCCTCGGCCTCGCGCCGGGCGCGCTCTAGCGCCACGATGCGGTCGTTCAAGCTCTTTTCGTCGCGCTCGAGCTGGGAGAGTCGCTGCGCCGCCTCGCGCGCGCTGCGGCGCGTCTCGCGCAGCGAGGCCTCGCGCGTGTGCTCGAGGGCGAGATAGCGCTGCAGCTCGTCCGTGCGCTCGTGCTTGCGGCGGCCCAGGGCGTCGCGCGCGTCCACCAGCGTCTGGCGCTCGCGCGCGATCCGGCGCTGCAGCTTGAACATGTCGTTGGCGAGCAGGCGATCCTGACGGCTGACGAGATAGAGATACTTGTAGCGTGACAGCAAGTCGCCGAAGCTCTCCGCGGCGAGCAGCACCTGATAGGCATAGAGCGGGCCGCGCTTGTAGATGTCCACGAGGCGGCGCTCGAGCACGGCGCGCTTCTCCTCGAGCGCGTCCTGCGCGAGCAGCAGGTCCACCGTCGTGCGGTCGATCTGATCGGAGAGGCTATTGATCTGCCGGTCGAGCTCGTTCACGATGCGATTGGTGGTTTCCTTCTGTCGCTCGATGTTCGCGAGCTCGTCCGAGAGCGAATGGGCCTCCGTCCGCAGCCGTTCGAGCTCCTGTTCGACCTGCGTGCGCTCGCGGCGGATGTCTTCGAGTCGGCGCTGGTTGTCGCGGAGCTGCTGATCGAACGGTTGAGGGCGCTGCGCCGCGACCGAAGACGTCACGCAAACGGCGTAGCACAACGACGCCACGCACAACCGTCGCGCCGAGGCGTGGACGTCCCGACGACTCCGCGTGACGCCGTCGCGTGACGGTTCACACACGCCGCAAGTGTCTCCCCACCGACGCCGCGCTGCCGACGAAGCCGATCAGCATCCCGAAGCCGACGATGGCCACCGCCTGCTCCCGAGAGAAGAACGCGGCGTGGATCAGCCAGCGGTTGATGAGCGCGTACGCGCCGTAGGAGAGTCCGACCGCCACCAACCCGCCGAGCATCCCCTTGAACGCGCCCTGCAGCAGAAACGGGCGTCGCACGAAGCCGTCGGTGGCGCCTACCAACCGCATGATGGCGATCTCGCGGCTGCGCTGCAGCACCGCCATCCGGATCGTCGTGCCGATGATGATGATCGCCACCGCCGCGAACGCCGCGCCCACGACGAGTCCCACGGCGGCCGCGATCTGGCGGAGCCGATCGAGCTTCTCCACCCAGTCGCGTCCGAAGCGCACGTCGTCCACGAACCCGAAGCCGCGTAGCCGCTCGGCGACGTCGTTGACGTGCTCGGCGTCGCGGAACCGGGGCTTGAGCTTCACCTCGATAGAAGCCGGCAGCGGATTGCGCTCCAGCTCCTGGAGCACGTCGCGGAACTCGACGAGCTCGGTGCGGGCGCGTTGCAGCGCCTGGTCCTCGCTCACGAACGCGGCCGCCTGTACCTCCGGGAACGCCTCGATGTCTTTTTGGGCCAGGGTGACGGTCTCGATGGGCGCCCCCGGGAGCAGGTAGGCGACGATCTCCACCCGCTCCGCCACGTCGCGCAGCGCCTGCTGCAGGTTCACGGCGACCAGCCCGAACAGCCCGACCACGAACAGCGAGAAGGCGATCGTCGTGACGGACAGCGCGGAGAGGAGCGGCGCCCGACGGAATGCCAGCAGGGCTTCGCGAAAGACGAGGTTCATGGGCTGGCGGCCTCGTCACGCCGCTCGTCCACCGCGGAGTCGAACACTAGGGCACCCTCCTGCAGCTCGATCACGCGGTACGGGGCTTGTCGCACCAGGTCGAGGTCGTGCGTCGCCATGACGACGGCGGTGCCGCTCGCATTGATGTCGCGCAGCAGCTGGAACACGCCGCGCGTGGCACGCTCGTCGAGATTGCCCGTGGGCTCGTCGGCGAGCAGGACGGTGGGCTCGTTCACGAGCGCGCGCGCGATCGCGACGCGCTGCTGCTCCCCCCCCGACAGTTCGCGGGGGTAGGCCTGGGCCTTGGCGGCGAGCCCCACCTGGGTGAGCACGCGCATCACCCGCGCCGGGATCGAGGCGCGCCGCGCCCCCGTCACCTCGAGTGCAAACGCCACGTTTTCCTCCGCGCTGCGGTCTTCCAGCAGGCGGAAGTCCTGGAACACGATGCCGAGGCGCCGTCGCAGCCTCGGGATGTCCTTGCGACGCGCCTCGGCAAGGTTGAACCCGGAGACACGCACCTCACCGCTCGTCGCGGGCTCCTCGGCGTAGACCAGCTTGAGGACGGTGGACTTGCCGGCGCCGGAGTGGCCGGTGAGAAACACGAACTCGCCCTTCGCGATGTGAAACGAGACGTCCTTGAGGGCGAGCCCCCCCTTGGGGAAGGCCTTGAAGACATTGGTGAACTTGATCACTTACAGCTGCGCCAGAGCCTGGGCGAAGTCCGCGATGATGTCGTCGGGATCCTCCAATCCGATGGAAAATCTCAAGAACCCGTCGGGAATGCCAGCCCGGGCCCGGGCCTCCGGCGTGAGCATGGCATGGGATGTGAGCCGCGGCTCGGATACGAGCGTCTCGACGCCTCCGAGGCTCGGCGCATGCGCCGCGATCGTGAGCGCGCGCAGAAAGCGCTCCGCCGCCCGGGCTCCTCCTTTCAGCTCCACCGCCAACATCCCGCCGAAGCCGCCCATGAGCCGCCGCGCGTCCTCGTGGTCGGGGTGGGTGGGCAGGCCGGGGTGATGCACCGCGCCGAATTGCGGCTGCTTGCTGCACCACTGCGCCAGGTGGAGTGTGGTGGCGTTCTGTCGCTCGACCCGCACCGCCAGCGTCTTCATGCCGCGCTCGATCAGCCACGCCGCCATCGGATCGATCGCCTGGCCCCAGACCTGCATCAGCTTGCGCACCTCTTCGATCACGGACTCGGTTCCCGCAACCGCGCCGGCGATTACATCGGTGTGCCCGTTGAGATACTTGGTGGCGCTGTGGATCACGACGTCCGCGCCATGCTCGAGCGGCCGAAAGTTGATCGGCGTGGCGAAGGTCGAGTCCACCAGCAGCGCGAGCCCTTCGGTCTTGCACAACGAGGCGATCGGCTCGAGATCGAGCACCCGCACCAGCGGGTTGGTCGGGGTCTCCACGAAGATCGCGCGCGTGTTTTTCTTGAGGGCGCGCTTCCACGTGCGAGCTTCGAGCGGGCTCACGAACGACACGTCGATGCCGAAGCGACCGAACTCTTGCGCGAACAGCCGCTGGACGCCGCCGTAGATCCATTCGCTGGATAACAGGTGGTCGCCGGGCCGCAGCACCGCCAGGTGGGACAACGCGATGGCGCCCATGCCGCTCGCGACGAAGATCGCCGCCTCCGCGCCCTCGAGCGCGGCGAGGCGCTTCGCGATGGCGATCTGGTTGGGGTTGTTGCCGTAGCGGGTGTAGAGGACTTCCGCGGTGGAGCCGATCGGATTCGTGAAGGTGCTGCTCTGGTACAGCGGCGCCACGACGGGCGCCCAGTCGGGGCGGGCTTCGGGGTCGCCGTGAATCGCGCGCGTCGAGAAACCGAGGCGCCGCTTCACGCCAGCGTCAGCGCATAGGTGCCTCCCGGCCGGCGCGCGGCGCAGCGCCGGGCGACGAGCTCGTCCAGTAGCGCGGCGGCCGCCCCCTTCGCCCCGAGGACGTCGAGCGTGCCGTCCGCTCGCTCGATCAGCGCGGCGAGACCGTGGCCCGTGAGCACGGGCTCGATCGCCTCGCGATGTCCCTCGCTGATCCCCGAGAGCACCAGCACCGCGGGGCGGTCGCGCAGCAGTTTCGCCACGATCTCATCGGCGCAGGAATAGTCGATACAGCCGACGCCCGCGAAGTCGATGCGCGCGATCGTCATCTCGCCGGCCCCGTCCGGCCCCCCGGCCCCCCCGGCCCCCCCGGCCCCCTCGGCTCCCCCCAGTCCCGCGATCGCCTGCTCGATCCGCTCGCGCACCACGCGGCCGGTGGGACGCGTGACTAGGTCCGTGTAGAGGCTGGAGACGGATTGCTGGAGCACCGCGTGCATGTCGATGTACTGTATCACGGCTCGGTGGACCCCTGCTCCGGGATGATGATGAGAACCTGGGCGCCCGGAAAGGGCGGCAGGCCGTCCTTCAGCGGGACATCCTCGTCCCACTTCGGCACGATCGCGATGCGCGCCGTGCCGCTCCGGATCGCGATCTTGCCGTCCCAGCGGACGAGATAGCGCCGGATCCCCGCGAGCCCCTGGCCGCGCCCGGGATCGCGAAACCGGCTCACGCCTTGCACCAGCGCCGCTTCCAGCGCCGCCGCGTCTCCCCAGCGGTCGCCGAACCGCTTGCTCTGAGTCGGCTCGAGCGAGTGCCGGAAGCCCACGCCGGCGTCTGCCACCGCGATGACCACCACCCGCCGGGCCAGCTTGCGACGCCAATGGTACGCCTGCACCGCCACCCAGCCGCCCGTCCCGGCGTGTTCTACAATATTCTGACATGCCTCCGAAAGCGCCATAGCGAAACCCATCGTCGCCTTTGGATCGAGACCCAGTTCGGACGCCAGGATGGCAGATGCGCGCTGCTGGATTTTGCTGACCACGGCATGCACGTCTTCGGCCGCGCGCACCGGTGTCACCGGCAGCAGCACATCGCTGTGCTCCGCCGCCTTGGCCCGCGGCACCTTGCCGTGGATCTCGAACAGCTCGGCGGCCTCCCGAAAGAACCCCGCCCGCGTCCAGTAGCTCAGCACCTCGGGGTTAGTGGGTGCCGTGAGCAGCGGCCGGTCGGCCGCCCCCGCGGATCCGCCGCGCCGCGCGGCCTGGCCCGCCGCCAGCAGACCGACGAGGCCGTACGGGGACGCCCACTCCGCCGCGTGCGCGTCGAACAGCAACCGCTCGGCATCTTTGTTCGCCTCGGCGAACGCACCGGCGAATTGGTCGAACGAGCGGTCGTCAAACTGCGCGGGAACCTCGACGAGGCGTGTCACGCCGTCGTCAGCTTGCCGAGCAGGTGATCCCGCAATCCGGTCGCGCCGCGGAAGCTCAGGTTGCGGGCGGCCATCCGCGTAGCCACCCGCAACGCCGCTTCCAGCGGCACGCCCGCAAGCAGCGACGCGACCACGGTCGCGCCGAACACGTCGCCGCAACCGGTGGGGTCGCCGCTGTCGGCCGCCACGCCGCCCTCGGCGGCGATGCGCGCGGTGCGCACCGGCCGTCCGGTGAAATAGGCCGCCCCCTTCGCGCCGAGCGTGACGACGAGCGTTTGGCAGCCGCGCGCCAACGCGCCGGCGGCGGCCCCCAGCGGATCGTCTCCGAGTTGCGTCATCTCCGCTTCGTTGAGCTGCACCACGTCGAAACAGCCGAACCAGGCGGGCGCGTCGGGGAGCGGCTGCAGAATCCGCGTTCCGTCCGACTCTTTCCCGAGGAAGAGGCTGTGCAGGTCGGCGTACATGAACATGGGGAACGCGCGGCGCAGCAGCTGCGCGGTCCCGACCGCCATCTCGTAGCCGGAGATGAAATTCAGGTACAGCGCGTCGAGGTCGGTCACCTGGGGCCCCAGCTCGGGCCACGTCCACGGGGGCACGCCGCCCGACATCTGCTCGCAGCGGCGCTCCGACGAGTAGTAGCGCAGGGTCACGCGATTGTTGGCGTCCGGGACCTCGACGAACCGGGCGCCCGGCGCTACGTGATGCAGCGAGCGGAGGAAGACGTTCGCCCGCTCCGCGACATCGCGACCCACTTTCACGAGCGGGACGATCTCCCAGTCGTCGCCGAGGGTGGCGTCCAGCGCGGCGAGGGAGTAGGAGATCCCGCCCCATTCCTCGACGGCCGGCTGGGCGGGGTCGCGGCCGTAGATGGTGTCCCACACCATCGAGCCGACGACCCCGAGTCGCTTCACACCGTGCCCCAGGTGCGCTGGACGAACACTGCAGCGGCGCCGTACACGCCCGCCGTCCCGGTGAGCTCCCCGGGCACGATGCGGCACGCGTCGACGGCAGGTTTGAAGGCCCGGCGCTTCACTTCGCCGCGCAGCGGCGCGAACAGCTTCTCGCCGGCGAGCGTTACGCCGCCGCAGATCACCACCACCTCGGGGTTGAAGATGTTGACGATATTGGCGACGCCGGTCCCGAGGAACTTCGCGGTATCGTGCACCACTTCCAGGGCGTATTCGTCGCCGTCATGCGCCGCTTCATACACGATTTGTGCGGTGATCTTGGAGAGATCGTCCTTCACGTAGCGCGGCAGGGAGGTGTCGGCGCCGGTCTGGATTCCCTCCACCGCCCGGGCGGCGATCGCGGGTCCCGACGCGTAGGCCTCGAGGCAGCCGTCGTTGCCGCACTTGCAGCGCCGGCCGTTGGAATCGATGGACATGTGGCCGATCTCGCCGGCGACGTCCGACACCCCGCGATAGATCTTTCCCGCGAGGACGATCCCGCCCCCGATCCCGGTGCCGATCGTGAACCCGACCACATAGTCCGAGCCGCGGGCGGCACCGCGCCACCACTCGCCGAAGATGGCGCAGTTGGCGTCGTTATCGAGCGTGGCGGGCAGTCCCAGCGCCTGCCCCAGCCGGTCGCGCAACGGGAAGTTGGTCCAACCCAGGTTCGGCGTGAGCAGCACGATGCCGGTCTTCGTATTGAGCGGGCCGGGCGAGCCGATCCCCACGCCGGCGATCTCCTTACCGCGGGCTTGCGCCATGGACGCCCGCGCGAGCTTGACGATGCGCTGCATGACGGCGTCGGCGCCCTGCTCGGCGATCGTCGGTTGGGAGACGAGCCCCAGCAGCTCCGAGCCGTCCTCGGCCACCGTGCCGGCGACGATGTTGGTCCCGCCGATGTCAATTCCGACGATGTAGCGCACCGGTCTCCTCGATGGCGAGCAGCACGTCCTCGACCGTGAGCGACTTCATGCACAGGTGATGCCCCAGCGGGCAGGTCGCCGGGCCGTGCGCAGAGCAGGGCCGGCACGGCAACCCCTGTAACTCGACCACGCGGTCCCGTGGGCCCCGCGGCCCGAACCCGAACGCGGGTACGGTAGAGCCGAACACCGCCACCGTGGGCGTCCCGACCGCCTGCGCGAAGTGCAGCGGCGCGCTGTCGTTCGTGACGAGAACAGCAGCGCAGTGAATCACCTCGGCCGACTGCCGCAGCGTCAGACTAGCGCACCCGCTGACCGCCCGACCGCCCCCGCGCCCGACCGCTTCCGTGATGTCCGACGCGAGGGCGGCGTCTTCCGGCCCGCCTACCACGACGATCGCCGTCCGAGCAGCCAGGCGCTGCGCCAGCTCCGCATAGTAGGGCCACCGCTTCGTGCCCCAGATGGATCCGGGGGCGAGCGCCACGAATGGCGGCTGGATCGCGTGGGCGCTCAGGAACGCACCGACGAGCGTCCGGTCGGCGGGCGTGACCGTGAGCGAGGGTCGCGCTCCCGAGGGAGCGACATCCGCCAGCGCGAGCAGGCGATCGATCTCGTGGTCGCCGACGTTGCGGCGGTGGACATGCGTATACAGCAGCCGCCACCCGTCCTCGAATCCGACCCGCGTCCCAATCCCTGCGAGCCATGCCAGCGCCGCCGACCGCAGCGACCGATGGGGAAGATACGCCGCTTCGTAGCGCTCCGCCCGTAGGGTCCCGGCGAGCCCGAACAGCCTGCGGAGCCCGCGGTCCTTGCCGCGTTTATCGTACGGGAACACGCGCCGGACGGCCTGATGCGTCTCGAGCAGCGGCGCCGCAGCGGACGTCGTGACCACGTCCACCGGGCCGTGCCGCCGGGCGAGCGCCTCGAGGAGCGGCGTCGTGAGAACGACGTCTCCCAGGAAGGCGGTCTGGATGACGAGGCTAGTCAACTTGGAGGACCGCGAGGAAGGCTTCTTGCGGGATCTCCACGGTCCCCACCTGCTTCATTCGCTTCTTCCCCTCCTTCTGCTTCTCGAGGAGCTTGCGTTTGCGCGTGACGTCGCCACCGTAACACTTAGCCGTCACGTTCTTGCGGAGCGGGCGAATCGACTCGCGCGCGATCACCTTGGTGCCGATCGCGGCCTGGATCACGACCTCGAACAGTTGGCGCGGGATCAGCTCCTTGAGCTTCTCGGCGATCTTCCGGCCCCACTCGAACGCCTTGTCGCGATGGATGATGACCGAGAACGCATCCACCGCCTCCCCGTTCAGGAGCATGTCGAGCTTGACGAGGTCCGAGGGCCGGTATTCCAGGAACTCGTAGTCGAGCGACGCGTAGCCGCGGGAGATCGTCTTCAGCTTGTCATAGAAGTCGAGGATGATTTCGCCCAGCGGGAACTCCCAACTGAACTCGACGCGCGTCGGGTCCACGTAGTGCATGCCCCGATACACCCCGCGCCGCTCCTGGCCGAGCTTCATGATCGCGCCGATGTACTCCGCAGGGGCCAGGACCCGCGCTCTGACGTACGGCTCCTCGATGTGGTCCACTTCGGAGCCGTGGGGCATCAGGCTCGGGTTCTCCACGACCTCCACCGTGGCGTCCGTGCGGTGCACGTGGTACTCCACGTTCGGCACGGTGCTGATGAGATCGAGGTTGAACTCCCGCTCGAGGCGCTCGCGCACGATCTCCATGTGGAGCAGGCCCAGGAACCCGCAGCGGAACCCAAAGCCGAGTGCCACCGAGGACTCCGGCTCGTAGTGGAGCGAGGCGTCGTTGAGCTGCAGCTTGGCGAGTGCGTCGCGTAGGTCCTCGAACTGCTCGGCGTTGGTCGGGTAGAGCCCGGCGAACACCATCGACTTGACCTCGCGGTAGCCGGGCAGCAGCGCCACGTCGCGGTGCTCCGCGTCGAGCACCGTGTCCCCCGGCTGGGTCTCTCGCACGCCCCGGATGTTCGCGACGAAGTAACCCACCTCGCCGGCCTCGAGCAGCTCGGTCGGCTTGTGACCGAGCTGCAGGTAGCCGACCTCGTCCACCTCGTAGACGTCGTCCTTGTGGGCGCCGAACGCGATCTTCATTCCCGGAGTGAGCACGCCGTCCACCACCCGGATGCTCGGGATCGCTCCGCGGTAGCGGTCATAGTACGAGTCGAAGATCAGGGCCCGAAGCGGCGCGTCGCGCTGTCCGCGGGGCGCGGGGACCCGCCGCACGACCGCCTCCAGCAGCTCGGGGACGTTGGTGCCCTCCTTTGCCGAGATGCGGAGGATCTCTTCGGGCTTCGCCCCGATGAGCTCGTGGATCTCGCGGGCCCGGCGGTCGGGCTCCGCGCCCGGCAGATCGATCTTGTTGAGGACGGGAAGGATCTCCAGCCCCGCGTCGAGGGCGAGGAACAGGTTCGAGATCGTCTGCGCCTGGATCCCCTGGGATGCGTCCACCACGAGAATCGCCCCCTCGCACGCGGCGAGCGAGCGCGACACCTCGTAGGTGAAGTCCACGTGTCCCGGCGTGTCGATCAGGTTCAGCTCGTACAGCTGGCCGTCGCGGGCGTGATAGCTCATCCGGACGGCGTTCAGCTTGATCGTGATGCCGCGTTCGCGCTCCAGATCCATCGTGTCGAGCACCTGCTCGCGCATCAGGCGCTTGTCGAGCGTCCCGGTGAGCTCGATGAGGCGGTCGGCCAAGGTCGACTTCCCGTGGTCGATGTGGGCTATGATGCAGAAGTTGCGGATGTGATCTTGGCGCATGTGGGGCTAGAATATAGTCGTCCGTCGTCCGTCGTCCGTGGCATCCCGTGGCTACGGACAACGGATGACGGATGACCGAGAGCGCGATATACTCCGAGAGGCACTCCCCTGGCTCCCATCACCGGCTGGTTCGACCCCGCCCCTAAAGGCGGTTTCCTGCGGCTCGCGGCGAACAGCTACCTGCCCGCGAAGGGTGACCCGCCCGTCCGCCTGCCTGGCCTACGGCGCGGCGATCTCGTCGTGCTCGAGAGCGGCAGTGTACAGAGCGTCAATGGCGCGGCTCCCGGCCCCGCGCTCACCGATCGCCCGGAGTTCGCGAAACTTGGCGCGGTGCACCCGTCGCGGCGGCTCCTGCTCGAGACGCCAGCCGCTTCGGGTCCGCGTACCGCCGAGATTCAGCGGGTGGTGGACCTGGTGTGTCCGTTCGGATTTGGCCAGCGGGCGCTCATCGTCTCGCCCCCCAAGGCCGGGAAGACCGTCATGCTGCAGGCCGTGGCGGAAGGCGTTGCGCTCAACTACCCGGAAGCGATCCTCCTCATCTTGTTGGTGGACGAGCGGCCGGAGGAAGTGAGTGAGATGATCGACTGGGGCCGTGGCGAGGTGATCGCCTCGAGCTTCGACCTCCCCTACGAGCGACACGTCGCCGTGGCCGACATGGTGTTCGAACACGCCCGCCGCCAGGTCGAGCTCGCCAAGGATGTGGTGATCGTGCTCGACTCGCTGACGCGGCTCGCGCGTTCGCACAACACGACGGGGCGTTCGAGCGGGCGGACCATGTCCGGCGGCCTCGACGCCAACGCTCTCGCCAAGCCCAAGGCGCTGTTCGGCGCCGCGCGCGCGGTGCCCACCGGCGGGTCGCTCAGCGTGGTGGCGACCGCGCTGGTCGAAACCGAGAGCCGGATGGACGACGTGATCTTCGAGGAGTTCAAGGGGACGGGGAACGCGGAGTTGCGGCTGGTGCGTGAGCTCGCCGACCGCCGCATTTACCCCGCCGTGGACATCGCTGCGAGCGGCACGCGGCGCGAAGAGCTGCTCGCCGATCCCGCCACCGTGGAGGCGAAACAAAAGCTCCGGCGGGGCCTCGTGGGCCTGCCGCCGGAGAAGGCGATGGAGGTCCTGCTGGCGCAGATCAGGCGCGCCAAGACCAACGCGGAGCTGCTCGCGGCGTCCTAGCCGTCAGTTCGCCCCCCCGACGATCTGCTTGTAGCTGTCAGGGTTCCACTTCGGCCGCTCGGCCGCGTTCGCCACTTCGAGCCCGAGGTAGAACACGAGCTTGATGATCCGGACTTCCTTCTCGGCGTCGATCTTATCGGGCGAGTCGCTCACCTGATGGTAGTCCGGGTGCGTCCCATTGAAAAAGAACAGGATCGGGACGCCCTTCCTGGCGAAGTTGTAATGATCGGAGCGGAAGTAGAAGCGCTCCTGGGGCCAGATGTCGTCGATCGGCGTCATCCGCAGCTCGGGGTGCGCCGCCGCGACACGGTTGAGGGTGGCGCCGAGGTCCGAGTGCTCCTTGCCGATCACCGCGATCGTGTCTTTCCAGTTGCGACCGACCATGTCGGCGTTCAGGTCCGCCACCACGTTCGCCAGCGGGACCGTGGGGTGCTCCGAGAAGAACTGGCTGCCCCACAAGCCGCGCTCCTCGCCGGTGACGGTCATGAAGACGAGCGAGCGCTTGGGGCGAGGGGCGAGCTTCGCGAACGCCTCCGCGGCCTCCAGCACGGCGGTCGTCCCCGAGGCATCGTCGTCCGCGCCGTTGCAGATCGAGTCCGCGCCCCGCGCGACGCAGCCTTCCCCCGCACCCGGCGTCCCGATGTGGTCCAGGTGTCCGGTGAAGAACACGTACTCGCTCTTCAACTTGGGGTCGCTGCCCTCGAGCATCCCGATGACGTTGGGCGCGGAGGCACGGGCCAGCTCGCGCTCTTTCACCAGGTAGGTGATCGTAACGCCGTTGAGCCGCCGGGCGGTCCACCCGGAGGTTTGGGCGCGCAGCGCCGCCGGGTCGATCCCTAGCGCCGCCGCCGCCGTGGCGTCGCGAATCTCGAACGCGCCCGCGGCGAGCGGCGCGTCGGCCGGAATGCCCTCGAGCGTGCGGGAAGGAACGGTGGTCCGGGCCAGCCGGTTCTGCCACTGCGCGTCGGGGCGGTTCGAGATCATCATCCACCCGACCGCACCGGCGCGCAGCACCGCCATCACCCAATCCGGGTTGATCGAAACCCCCTGCGGCGTCGCGCTGCCCATGATCGCCGCCCAGGCACCTCTCACGTCGGCGCCCGCCAGCGGGTTGGTCGAGTCGGGCGTGCCCGCGAACAGCACCACCGGCCCGCTGACTTCATGGGTCGGCAGGGGCGCGAACCGCAGGAGATAAACGTCGAGGCCTGGCTTCAGCGTCGCAGGCGCCGCGCCGGCGATGCGAATCGCGCTCGCCGCCGTATCCACGACATGCTGCGACACCGTGTAGCGCTGCTGATAGCCACCGTTATCTCCGCCCGGCCTCAACCCGAACCGTCGGAACTGGTCGGCGACGTAGCTCGCCGCTTGTTCGAGCTGCGGGCTCGGCGTCGCCCGGCCCAGCATGGAGTCATCCGCGAGAACGCCGATGTGGCGCCGCACACCCTCGGCGGTGATGGAGTTCGCGGCGTTTCGGACGGTCGGCGACGTCTGCGCCGCAAGGGCATAGGGGATGAGTAACAAGGTCGCATTGACCAGCTGGCGCACGGATCGGCTCCAGAGGGGAACGGGTGGGAAAGCTAACGCGCCCGGCCGTGTGGGACTATGGCCGGGCGCGTCGCCTTGGCTTCGAGCCAGTCTAGGGTTTGCGCCGCTTGAGCTCCGGCTCGCTCTTGGGCTGCTCTCGCGCCGCCTCACGCCTCGGCTCGACGCGGGGCTCGTTGCGCGGAGGCGGGGGCAGTGCGGCCGGGGGCTGGGCCCGCGGTGGCGCGGGAGGGGCGGCCTGCGGTCGGCTCTCCGGCGGACGGCGCGGCTCGACACGCTGCTGGTCGGGAGCAATCGCGCGCGGCGGCTCCGTCCGGACGCGGTCCGGGCGGGACAAGTCCGGCCGAACGTCCTCCGGGGGCCGGTCGGGGCGCTCGCGCCGCTCGGGTCGAGCGGGAGTGCTCGGGTTAGTCGGGCGATCGGTGCGGTCGAACCCATCCCGCTGTTCGGGGTGGTCGGGGCGGTCCGGACGATCCCGGTGGTCTGGACGATCCGGATGCTCTGGATGATCCGGGTGGTCGGGATGATCCGGGTGCCCTTGACGATCGGGGCGGCGCCGCCCGCTCTCGTCGTCACCGTTGTGCGGCGGATCACCGGTGATGGGGCGCGGCCGTGGACGCTCCCCAGGAAGCGCCTCCCCCCCGGTGATGGGACGCGGGCGCTGCTGGATATTCGGCGGTGGTATGCTGCCACCCAGGTCCCGTCCGCGTACCCCCACCTCGCGGCGGCGGTCGTCGTTCACCGGACGCTGCGGCACGCGCGTGATGAACAGCTCCGAGGCCTGCCGGTCCTTGAAGATGAACCGCGGCTCCGGTCGGAACGGACGCGTGAAGGCGACCCGTGTACCGCCGTAGTACTGATAGGGGTAGTAGTAGGGGTCGTCGAACACGACGATCCGGAAACGGACGCAGCTGTAATCGTACGGGCTCCAGTAGGGGTAGCTCACGTACGTGTGGCAGTCGTAGCACAAGAACCGCGGGTAATCGTAGTGCTGTTGCACGTAGTAGGGGACGATGTCGTAGTCCCAGTCGGCGTAGCCGTCCGGGACGATGTGCTTGGCGACATCGGTGAGCGCGACGTACGGATCGCCGCGCACCCGCCCATCCGCGATGAGGCGGTAGTCCCAGTGATCTTCTCGTTCGATGGCGTCGTATACGAACGGGTCGGCCGCCGCGACGGCGAAGATGTAGCCGACCCCAGGGTAGTCGTCGACGTAGAACGCGTCCCTAGACGACCGGTCCTGCACTTCATAGTCGCGACCGCCGCGCGCGAAGTTGTCGTCCCACGGCTCGCGCGGATACAGGACGCGGACCCGACCGTCGGTGTCGACGCGCAGGATGGTCACGTAGGCGTCCTGCTCGGTGCGGAAATGGACCTGCGCCGCCTGGCCGTTGGCGTAGGGATCATTGCCACGGTTGGTCCAGACCTCGACGCGGGGACGGTAATAAGAGAAAGCCGACTGCGGCGCGGGCGCGCGGTCGGAAGCGGCGAGCAAGCTGAGGACCCCCAACGTGGTGAACATGTGTGCCTCCCGGCGCCGCTGGGGGCACGGAGCATGCCACGTCGCCGCCCAACGCTTGAGCCCATAAGTGACCACAAAAAAGGATGTTACGGTGATGGGACCTGGCTCACCCTGGCAGCGCTGTCCTCTACCCGGGACAGTCGACGGTTCATTAGCTTCCGCCACGCATGGCTGACGTGAGGCGTATCGATCTGCTGGATCCCGCGGAGGTCGCCCGCCTGGGGGGGATCGAGATCGTCGCCCAAGGCGTGGTCGAGGGCTTCCTCGCCGGGATCCACCGCTCGCCGTTCCGCGGCTTCTCGGTCGAGTTCACCGAGCATCGCGCCTATCAGCCGGGAGACGAGCCCCGCTACCTCGACTGGAGGATCCTGGCGCGCTCCGACCGGCTGTTTGTGAAGCAGTTCGAGGAAGAGACGAACCTGCGGGCGATGATTCTGGTCGACGCGAGCCGCTCGATGGCGTGGCATGGTGCGCCGACCCGGCTCACCAAGCGCGCCTACGCGGACCGCCTCGCCGCGGCGCTCGCCCTCATCCTCCTGCGACAGCGCGACGCCACGGGGCTCATCACGTTCGACGAGGCCGTGCGGCAGGTGATCCCTGCCCGGGTGAAGACGGGGCAATGGCTGAGGCTGGTGCGCGGGTTGCTCGACACGCCGGACGGCCGCGGCACGGCCGCTCAGACGGCGCTGCTGCATCTCACGGGCCTGCTGGCGCGCCGCGGGCTCGTGGTGCTGGTCTCCGACCTGCTGTTCGACCGCGCGCTCGCGCTCACGGCGCTGCGCTACCTGCGCCATCGTGGCCACAACGTGATCGTGGTCCACCTGATGGATCCCGCGGAGGCCGAGCTGTCGGGTCCCCCAGAGGTGCGCTTTCGGGATCCTGAGTCTCCGGCGAGCGTCGTGGTACGGCCGCGCGAGCTCGCCCGGGCGTACGCCGAAACGGTGGCGCGGGAGGTCGCGGCGTGGCGCGCCGCGTGTCGGCGGCACGGGATCGCCTATCATCACGTGCTGACCGATCTGCCGTTCGGCATGGCGCTCCGTCTCCTCGCGTGACCTTCTTGCATCCGTGGGCGCTCGTGGGGCTCACCGCTGCGGCGATCCCCGCGCTGCTGCATCTGCTCGAGCGCCGCGTGCCTCCGGACGCGGAGTTCCCCCCGATCCGTTACTTGACCGAGGCCGAGCGCCAGAGCGCGCGACGGCTGAAGCTGCGCCATCTGCTGCTGCTCATACTGCGGACCGCGCTGATCGCGCTGCTCGTGATCGCCGCGGCGCGACCGCTCGTGCAATCCCGTGGGGGCGGCGCCGGAGCGGGGGGAGCGCACGAGCCGACGGCGCTGGTGCTGATTCTGGACAACTCCCCATCCGCCGGCGCGGTGGTGGACGGTCGCCCGGTGCTGGCACGCTTGAAGCGCGTCGCCCGCGCGTCGATCGCGGGCGCGACCGCCGCGGACCGCGTGTGGCTGATGCTCGCAGACGGCGTGGCTCGCGCCGGCTCGCGCGAAGCCCTGCTCGCGACGGTGGACTCGGCCGAGCCCGCTTGGCGGCGCCTCGACCTCACCGCCGCGGTCGCGCGAGCGGTGCGGCTCGTGAATGCGGAGCCGCTTCCCTGGCGCGAGGTGCAAGTCGTAAGCGATCTGCAGCGCACGGCGTTCGGGGAGGGCCGGGCGAGCGTGCCGCGCGGCGTGGGGGTGCTCGCGCTCGCGCCCCTGGGGCAAGCGTCGCTGAACCGGGGCGTGGCCGCGGCCCGTGTAACGGACGGTGTCCTCGGGGTCACACTGAGCGGTACGTCCGGGGCAGGCCCGGCGCCCCTGACGGTGCGCCTGCGGGGTCGCACGGTGGGACGAATGCTCGCGGCGCCCGGGGCGAGCGTGCCGATTCCGCTGCCCAGCGTGGCTCCCGGTTGGTGGGTCGGCGACGTCGCGCTCGATCCCGACGAGCTGCGGAGCGATGATCGCCGGGCATTCGTGTGGCGGGGAAAACGGTCCTGCTGCCGCCCGGGGATCCGGCTCTCGTCGGTCAAGCGAACCGGGCGCTCGCGACGCGCGGCGCACGCTGGCGGTTCGGCGCGGCCGGGACGCCGGGGCCGGTCGCGACGGCGAGTCTCGCGGGCGTCAGCGGCATCCCGGTCGCGCGGCGGTATCGGCTGGAGGACATTGGAGATGGGGAGAGGGGGAGCGGCGTCGGCGGCGTCGTCATCGCTAGCGTGAACGGTGAACCGTGGCTGGTGGCCGATGGTGACGTGCTGCTGCTCGGCAGCCGTCTCGACACCGCGTGGACGGCGCTCCCCGCCTCCCCGGCGTTCGTGCCGTTCGTGGATGCGCTGGTGAATCGTCTGGCGCGCGGCGAGGCGCCGGTCGCCGAGAGCGAGGGTCCCCCAGGCGTCGCGTTCCAGATCCGCGGCGCCGACACCGTCGGGGCGACCGTGTCGGGGCCCGATCCGCGTGAATCCGACCTGACCCCCGCCGCCGCGGAGCTCGTGCGCGGGACGATCGGCGCCGAGCTGTTGGACGAGGCCCGGTTCGCCGCTGAGCGATTCGCCGGAACGCGCCGGGCCGACGTGAGCGGCTTGCTGCTCGCGCTCGCGCTGCTCGTCGCCGCGGTGGAGCTCGGCGTCGCGACCCTCACCCCCTGATGTCGCTCGCCTTCCTCGTCGACCGCTTTGACGAACTGCCCGCGACGCGGGCGCTCGCAGCGGAGCTACCCGCGCGTGGCAGCCGGCGCGCCGTCGCCGGGCTCCCCGGATCGAGTCCCGCAGTGCTGATCGCCGCCGTCGCCCGTCGCTTGCCGCAGCGCCTGTTCGTCGTGGTCGCACCGACCCCGACGGACGCGGAGCGGTGGCTGGCGGACGCCCGCGCCCTCGCGGGCGACGCGGCCGTGCTGTATCCGCAACGGGAAGCGCTCGGGGCAGAGGAGCCGCACGTCGAGATCGCGGGCGAACGGGTCGAAACGCTGGCGGCGCTGCTGTCGGGCAGCGTCCGCATCCTCATCACGACCGCGCGCGCCAGCGCGGAGCGTACGGGGGTGCCGGAGGGCCTGCGAGCGATGGGCCTGCTGCTGGAGACGGGAACGGGGAAGGGGGAAGAGGGAGGGGGGTCGCTCGGCAGCGTCGTGGGGCGGCTTGAGGCTATGGGCTACGCGCGGGTTCCCACCGTGACGGAGGTCGCCCAGTTCAGCGTCCGCGGCGGAATCCTCGACGTGTACGGGTTCGGCATGGCGGCGCCGGCGCGGATCGAGTGGTGGGGCGACGACATCGCTTCGCTGCGCAGGTTCGATCTCGATTCCCAGCGGTCCGCCGAGCAGATCGAGCGGGTCACGATCCTCCCTGTGAGAACCGAGAGCAGCGGGAAGGGCGAAGGGGGCACGGTCCGCTCGTCGCTACTCGATTTGTTGCCGAGCGATGCGCTGCTGGTGCTGGATCAGGAGTCGGCGCTCGACCGGGAAGTGGATCGCGCCTGGGCGGAGGCGGAACATCACCTCGAGGTCGCCCGGCGATTGGGCGAGGAGCCGCCGGCCCGAGAGGACATCTTTGTCGACCCCGCCCGCTGGCGCGCGGGCCTGGCGGCGTTCGCGCGGCTCGCCCTCGGCGCGCCGGACGCGGCGGCCCGCTTCCCGCTGAGCCCGCCCGAGCCGGTGGACCGCGACATCAAGCGGCTGCGCCGGCTGCTGACTGCCGGGCCTCCGACCGTGATTCTGTGCGACAACGAAGGACAGCTCGAGCGGCTGGAGGAGCTGTTGGGGACCGAGGCGGCCACGCTGGCCATCGGAGCGCTGGACGGCGGGTTCGTGCTGCCGTCGCTGCGCGTGCTCACCGATCATGAGATCTTCCGGCGGGCGCGGCGCCTGCGGCGGCCGCGGCGCTACCGCGAGGCGTCCGCAGCGGCCGCCCGGGCGTTGCAGCCGGGCGACTACGTGGTCCATCTCGAGCACGGTATCGGCCGGTACCGCGGGATCCAGACGATCGCGGTGGGCTCCGAAGGGGGGACGCTCGAGGTGGCGGTCGTCGAATACGAAGGCGGCGACCGCCTCAACGTGCCGCTCTACCGCCTGGACCAGCTCGAACCGTACCGCGCGGCGGGCAACGGAGACGCTCCGCCGCCCAAGTTGCACCGCCTCGGCGCGACGGCCTGGCAGCGCCAGCGGGAGAAAACGCGGGCCGCCATCCGCCAGATGGCGGCCGAGCTCCTCGATCTCTACGCCCGTCGCCAGGTCGCGGCCGGGTTCGCCTTCCCGCCCGACACCGCCTGGCAGCGCGAGCTCGAGTCCGCCTTCCTGTACGAAGACACACCCGATCAGCGACGCGCGTCCGAGGAAGTGAAGCGCGACATGGAGCGGGCGCTCCCGATGGATCGGCTGCTGGTCGGCGACGTCGGGTACGGTAAGACCGAGGTGGCGCTGCGTGCCGCCTTCAAGGCGGTGCAGGCCGGAAAGCAGGTCGCGGTGCTCGCCCCCACGACGATTCTCGCGGAGCAGCACGGCCGCACGTTCCGGGAGCGGCTCGCCGACTATCCGGTCACAGTCGAGGTGCTGTCCCGCTTCCGCACCCCCGGCGAGACCAAACGGGTCGTGGGGGGGCTGGAGCGAGGGGACGTGGACTTGGTCATCGGCACGCACCGGTTGCTGTCGCGGGACGTCCGATTCCACGATCTCGGGCTGTTGATCGTGGACGAGGAGCACCGCTTCGGGGTCCGGCACAAGGAGCGCCTGAAGGCGCTGAAGCTCGCGGTGGACGTGGTGACGCTCACCGCGACGCCCATCCCCCGCACGCTGCACCTGTCGCTCGCCGGACTGCGGGACCTGACGCTGCTCGAGACGCCGCCCAAGGACCGCTCGCCGGTTGTGACATTCATCGAGCCGTGGGACGACGGTCTGATCGAAGAGGCGGTGGCGCGCGAGCTCGATCGGGGGGGGCAGGTGTACTTCGTGCATAACCGCATCGAGACGATCGACACGATCGCCCAGCGCGTGCGCGCGCTCGCGCCGTCGCGGGCACGCATTGCGGTGGCGCACGGTCGCCTCAAGGAGGCGGAGCTCGACGACGTCATGGCGCGCTTCGTTCGGGCGGAGGTGGATGTCCTCGTCTCCACGATGATCGTCGAGTCGGGGCTCGACGTCCCGAACGCGAACACGATGATCGTGAACCGCGCCGATCAGCTCGGTCTGGCGCAACTATACCAGTTGCGGGGGCGCGTGGGACGGAGCCACCGCCGAGCCTACTGCTATTTGCTCGTGCCGGACCTGGTGGACGCCGATGCCGAGGAGCGGTTGCGCGTCTTGGAGCACCACACCGACTTGGGCTCGGGATATCGCATCGCGCTGCGCGATCTCGAGCTGCGGGGCGCCGGAAACCTGCTCGGTGGCGAGCAGTCGGGGCACGCGCAAGCCGTTGGGTTCGACATGTATTTGCGCTGGCTCCAGGAAACCGTCGCGGCGCTGAAGAACGGGGAGCGGGGCGCCGGGCGCGGCACCTTCCCGGCGCCGGAAGTCATCTTGGACCAGCCGGCTCATCTGTCCGACTCGTACGTGGGCGACGCGGCGGCGAAGCTCGATCTGTACCGGCGTCTGGCGCGGGCCGAGCAGCCGTGCGAGATTCAGGCGGTGCGCGAGGAGTTGCGCGACCGCTTCGGGCCTCTCCCCGACGAGGCGCAACGCTTGCTCCTCGTGTCCGAGCTCCGCGCGCTTGGCGCCCAGGCGGGACTGGAGATGGTCCTCGTCAAGGGCGACGAGGCGCGGCTCACGTTTCGGCGAGAAGCGCAACCACGCCTCGCCCGCCTGACGGTGGCGCTCGACGCGGTGCAGTTCGAGGCGGAGGTACGGCGGTCGGTGCCGCTGTCCCTGCGACTCCGCCGGCTGGGCGGGGAGGCCATCGGCCCCGGGTTGGTACGTGCCCTCACAGCGGTCCTGCAGGACTCTCACGCCTAAAGGAGACGGCATGCGACGGTGGGGTCTGGTGGTGGTGATGCTCGCCTTGGCGGGGTGCAACGCGCTGCGGGATGCGTTTTCGGCGCATCCCCAGGTGGCGGGGACGGCCGCCGGGCAGACGCTGACGGTGACGCGGTTGGCCGATCTGGCCGGCCGGGCCAAGAAGGTGCCGCTCCGGCCGGAGGCGCTCACGGGGCTCACAACCATCTACCTCGACTACGCGGTGTTCGCCGTGGAGCTCGCCCGGGGCCGCAACATGGCTGATTCGACCTTGGTGCTCCAGGCCAATTGGCCGAACGTAGCGCAGGTGCGATGGGAGCACTATCACGACCAGCTGGTCACGGCGCGCTCCAGCCTCACCGGTGGGCAAACCGACTCGGCCTTCCGGGCGGGCGACGTCCGGCTGTTTCAGCATATCCTGATCAGCGTCTCGCCGGGCAGCGCGCCCAAGGTCGAGCAGGACAAGAAGCAGCGGGCGGAAGGAGTGCTGCGCCAGGCGACGCAACACGGCGCCAACTTCGTTCAGCTCGCGCGGCGTTACTCGGAGGATCCCGGCTCGAAGTCGCGCGGCGGCTACCTCGGCACGGTCGGGCGCGGTCGGTTCGTCCCGGCGTTCGACAGCGTGGCGTGGCAGCTGGCGCCGGGCGGGATGAGCGGCGTGGTTCGCTCTCCGTTCGGGTTCCACATCATTCGCCGCCCGCCGCTCGAGGAAGCGCGCGACTCGTTCCGGGCGGACCTGGAGACGGCCATGGCGGCGCGCTTCGACTCGGCGTACGTCGAGGGCCTGGCGACCCAGCGAAACCTGAAGGTCGAGTCCGGCGCCGCGGCGCTGGTGCGCCAGACGATCCAGGACATCGGCGCGGCGGTCGATGACACTCGCAAGCTCGCCACGTACCGGGGGGGCACGTTCCGCGTGGGGG
Organism: Gemmatimonadetes bacterium 13_1_20CM_4_69_16; assembly: GCA_001919865.1. GTDB lineage: Bacteria > Gemmatimonadota > Gemmatimonadetes > Gemmatimonadales > GWC2-71-9 > 20CM-4-69-16. The sequence continues at coordinate 29,224 of MNIR01000038.1, forward strand.
AGCTGGCGCGCTGGCTGTACGCGATCGACCCGCGCGACCTGAACGGCATCGCCGCGGCGAACGAGACGCAACTCACGGATTTCGTCCGCCACCTGGCGCAGCGCGAGCTGTTGCTGCGGGAGGTCGACTCGGCCGGTGTGCGGCTCACTCCGGAGGACTGGCGGGGGCTCAGGACCCAGCACGACTCGGCGCTCACGATCCTGGAGAACCTGCTCGCGATGTCCCCGCAGCTCTTCAAGGACTCCGCGGCAGCGGAGCCGGCGCGGATCGAGCTCGCCATGAAGCGCGTGAACGACTACCTAGGTCGCGTGTTCGAGCAGGGGGCAGCCCAATTCTTCCCGGTGCCGCCGTTTCTCGCGCTGGCGCTGCGGCCGGGGCAACATTGGTCTGTCAACGGAGCGGGCGTCTCGGAGGCGCTGGAGCGCGCCCAGGCGATCCGCGCACAACTCGATTCCACCACCCGCCGCAGCGGGACCGGTCTCAAGCCCGCGCCCGGGCCGGCACCCACGCCGCCGGCCGACAGCGCGAAGCGGAAGGCGGCGCCGTAAGTGCGTGCCGCCCGGCTGACGCTGGTCGCACTCGCGGTCGCCGCTGGCGCTCCCCGACGGGCGGAGGCGCAGGGCGAGCGGGCCAGCGCTCGCCCGGTCGATCGCATCGTCGCGATCGTGGGATCGAAGCCGATCCTCGCCTCACAGGTGGAGGAGCAGCTGGTGCTGGCCCAGGCGCAGGGGCTGAAGATGCCCACCGACTCCGCCGGTCGGGATGCAGTGCGGCGCCAGGTGCTCAGCCAGATGGTGGACGAGGAGCTGATAGTCCAGCAGGCGGAACGCGACACGACCATCAAGGTCACCGACCAGGAAGTCCAAGACCAGGTCGAGCAGACCGTGCAGAACGTGCGCAAACAGTTCGGCTCGACCGCCGACTTCCAAGCGCAGCTGCGCGCCGCCCAGTTTCTGTCCGAGGAAGAATGGCGCCGCTGGCTGGCGGACCAGCAGCGTCGCGCGATCCTCCAGCAGCGGCTGCTCGACCAGCTGCGCCAGAAGGGGAAGCTGCGACCCATCCCACCGACCGACGCCCAGTTGCGACAGTTCTGGGAGGAGAACAAAGCGCGCCAGCCCAAACGGCCGGCAGCGATCTCGTTTCGGCAGATCGTGATCGCGCCGCAGCCTGATTCCGCGGCCAAGGCGCGGGCCCGTCAGCTGGCGGAGTCGCTGGTCGTGGTGCTGCGCCACGGTGCAAAGTTTGCTGACGTTGCGAAGCAGTTCTCCGCCGACAGCGCCTCCCGAGAGCAGGGGGGCGAGCTGGGGTGGTTCCGCCGCGGCGTGATGGTCAAGGAATTCGAGGACGTCGCGTTCCGGCTGCGGCCGGGGGACATCTCCGATCCCGTGCCCACCGACTTCGGTTATCACATCATCCAGGTGGAGCGCGTTCAGCCCGCCGAAGTGCTCGCCCGCCACGTGCTGATCACGCCGACCATCTCCGCCGCGCAGATCGCGCTGGCGCGCCAGGCGGCCGACTCGGTGCACGACGCCCTGCTCCGGGGCGCCTCGTTCGACTCGCTGGCGCGCCGGTACGGCGATCCCGAGGAGGGCAAGGTCGTGCCGGACCTGCCGCTGTCCCAGCTGCCGCCGGACTACCAGCGGGCGATCGGCAGCGACAGCGTCCCCGGCCTGAAGCCGGTGTTCGAGATAGGCGCGGACTCGAAGCGGCCCAAGTTCGTCGTCTTCGAGCTCACGAAGCGGCTCCCGGAAGGCGAGCTGAGCTTCGACGAAGTGAAGGACCGGATCCGCGAGAGCCTGGGCCAGCAGCTCACGGTGCAGCACTACCTGGACACGCTGCGGCGCACCACCTACGTCGATCTCCGCCCCTAGCGCCGTGACCGGCCGCCCGCGCCTCGCCGTGACCCTGGGCGACCCGCGCGGGATCGGGCCGGAGGTGGTGGCGAAAGCGCTCGCCGGGCATCCGCTCGAGGCGGAGATCGCGCTGATCGGAGCGGATAATCAGATCGCGCCGATCTCGGCGGCTCGCCGGATCGGCGTCGGCGTCTGGCGGAGGGACGAGGGGGAGGTGTCAGCGGGCCGGATCGCGGTGAGCGCGGTGGAACAAGCCGTACGCCTCGCACTGGGGGGCGAAGCAGACGCGATCGTGACGGGGCCGGTGCACAAGCACGCGTTGCATCTCGCGGGTTTTCGCCACCCCGGCCTTACGGAGTTCCTGGGACACCTCGCTGGCGACCGCGACGTCGCGATGATGCTCGCCGCCGGGACGCTCCGCGTCGTGCTCGTCACCACTCATCTCCCACTGCGCGACGTGGCGCGCGCCGTGACCACGGAGCGTGTGGTGCGCACCGGCCGGATCACGGAAGCGGCGCTGCGGGACTGGTGGGGCATCGCGCGCCCGCGGCTCGCGCTGTGCGCGCTCAATCCGCACGCGGGCGAATCGGGGCTGTTCGGAGACGAGGACGACCGGGTGCTGCGCCCCGCGGCGGAGACCCTCGTCGCGGCCGGCCCGCTGCCCGCCGACACGGTGTTCGTGCGGGCACTGCGGGGGGAGTTCGACGCCGTGCTCACCCCGTATCACGACGTCGGCATGACCGCGGTGAAAGTGGCGGCTTTCGGGAAGGGCGTGAACGTCACGCTGGGACTGCCCTTCCCGCGGACCGCGCCGGATCACGGCACCGCCTTGGACATCGCGGGACGGGGCGTCGCCGACCCGAGCTCGATGAGGGCGGCGCTCGAGCTGGCCGTCGAGCTGGCGGGGCGGGCACGCTCGACCCCGGGCCACCGACCCGGGGTCAGCCGGCCCGAACGTGGCTAGGGGCGGCTGACCCCGGGGCGATGCCCCGGGGTTAAAGGCGACTGGACTGCAACCTGCAGCCGGTCGAGCAGCTGCTGGTGCTCCTCGAGCCGCAGCTTCTGGCTCGCTCGATTTACCACGAGCACGGCGCCGACGTCCAGAATCGTCGCGCGCTCGACGAGGCCGTTGTCGCGCAATGTGCGGCCGGTGTCGACCAGATCCACGATCCAGTGCGACAGCCCGAGCAACGGCGCCACTTCGACGCTGCCACTCACGCTGATCACCTGCACGCCGAGACCTGTCTCCGCGAAGAAGCTACGCGTCAGCCGCGGGTACTTGGTCGCGACCCGAGGGGTCACGCCGCCGCTGAGCGTGGGGTAGAGGACCTCCGCCGGGCTCGCGACGACCATGCGGCAGCGGCCAAACCCGAGCGCCAGTGGCTCGAGCACGTCGGCCTCAGTCTCGCGCAGGACGTCGGTGCCGGCTATGCCCACATCCGCGGCGCCCGACTCGACGTACACCGGAACGTCTGCGGGCTTCACGAACAGCAGCGAGAGCGTGCCGTCCGACGACGGGACGAGCAGCTTGCGGGTGCCGGATGGTTCCGACCCTGCGGCGCCGATTTTCCAGAGCAACGCCAACGACGGCTCGAGCAGGCGCCCCTTGGGGAGCGCCAGCGTGAGCGGGACGCGCGCCGTCACGGCGCCGCCACCGCGAGCGCGTCGAGATCGATCGCAAGCCCGACGGCGGGGAGAGCGCGGCCGAAACGGCCCATCAGGTCGTCGTAGCGGCCGCCCGCCCCGACGGCCGTCCCGGCGCCCGCGACGAAGATTTCGAAGTGGATCCCGGTGTAGTAGTCGAGCCCGCGCACCTCGCCGAAGTCGTACACGACGTGACGCCGCTCGCCGTCGGACAGGGCGGCGTCGATCGCCTGGAGTCGCGCCACGCCCTCGTTCGGGGCGGAAGCGGCCATCAGGCGGGCGGCGCGCTCGAGGGCGTCGCGTCGGCCGATGATGAACGGCAGCTCGGTGAGCGTGCCCGGCGCCGCCGCCGCGAGCCCCGCCGCGTCCTTCCGGTCGATCAGGCGTCGTACGACTGCGCGCTCGTCGGGGGCGAGGGCCGCGAGCGCCGGCGCTAGGGCGCCGACGTGGCCGAGGTTCAGTTGGAACTCCGCAACGCCGGCGCAGCCTACGAGCGCGAGCGCGAGCCGCAGCACCTCGACGTCCGCAGCCACGCCGTCCTCGCCCAGGAGCTCACCCCCCACCTGGAGGATTTCGCGCGGGCGCCGACCGTCTCGCTCCGGCTCCTGACGGAACACCTTGCCGGCGTAGCTCAGGCGCAGCGGCGTCGGCCGGTCGGCGAGCTTGGTCGCCGCCAGGCGGGCCACGCTGGAGGTGAAGTCGTAACGCAAGGCCAGGAGCCTGCCGTCCAGGTCGAGGAAACGGATCAGCCGGTCGGCCACCTCTCCCCCGCCGGCGCGCACGAACACCTCGGCGTACTCGAAGGTGGGCGGGATGATCTCCTCGTAGCCAGCGGCCTCGAGCCGCTCGAGCATGCGGCTTTGGAGCGCTCGCCGGCGACGCACGGCGTCGCCCGCGAGATCGAGGGCGCCGGGCGGAATCGGCGCGATGGACGACCGTCGCGTCACGGCGCGGCTCCTTCGCCCGCCGTGTGTTGCACCAGGCGGGTGGCGCCGACTCGGCGGCCGTCCATTTCGACAATCTCGAACGCGCCGCCTTTGACGGTGACGCGATCACCGACTTTGGGGAGCCGGCCGAGCGTGCCGAACAGATAGCCGCCGATCGTCGTGTAGTTCCGCTCGTCGAGCTCGAGCCCGTAGGTCTGGTTCACGTCGCGCAGCGGCATCGCGCCGGGCAGGAGCGGCGCTCCCTCTCCCGGGGCGGCGCGGGTGTCCCCGCTGGACCGGTCGTACTCGTCGTAGATCTGGCCGACGATCTCCTCGAGCAGATCCTCCATCGTCACGAGGCCGGCGGTGCCCCCGAACTCGTCGAGCACGATGGCGAGATGAATCTTCTGACGCTTCATGTCCGCCAAGACGTCTTCCACCTCCCGCGTGCCGGGCACGAACACGGCCGGCCGCAGCACCGCGCGTAGCGAGCCACCCTTGGCCGAGCGGAGCCCCGCCAGGATGTCCTTCGCGTGCACCAGGCCGACGATGTCGTCGAGCGTCTCTCCGTACACGGGGTAGCGCGAGCGCCCGGCGACGGCGACCTGGTCGGCGGCCTCTTCCAGCGAGAGGTCAATCGGCAGCGCGACGATGTCGGTGCGGGGTGTCATCACGTCGCGCGCCGTCTTCTCGCTGAACTCGAACACGCCTTCCAGTAGACGCGCGTCGTGCGCCCCGAGACGCCCGGTCTTACGGCTTTGCTCGACGAGCATCCGGATTTCCTCCGGGGAGTGGATCCGCTCGAGCTCGGCGGTCGCACTCCGGATCCCCAGCAGCCGGACGACGCGGTTGGCGCTCCAGTTGAGCAGCCCCGTGAACGGCAGCGTGATCCAGGAGAACAGGATCAGCGGGGCCGCGATCCAGCGGCTCGTACCCTCCGGATAGGTGATGGCCCAGGCCTTGGGCGCTTGCTCGCCGAACACGACATGCAGGAACGAGATGAGGGCCACCGCCACCACCGACGCGACGCCCCCGCGGGTGAGGAAGTTAAGGAACGGGGGGAGCGAGGCGAACCAGTCGCGGAACAGGTGCGCCACGGTGTCTTCGGCCACGTAGCCCAGGAGGATCGAGGCGACGGTGATGCCGAGCTGCGCCGCCGACAGCTGGCGGTAGAGATCTTGCAGCGCCGTCTGCACGGTCTTAGCCTTCCGGTCGCCGCGCCGCGCCAGGGCATCGATGCGCGTGCGCCGCGCCGCGACGAGCGCGAACTCCGCCGCGACGAAGAACGCGTTGGCGAGAACCAGCAGCACGACCGCGATGAGGCGCAGGCCGATCGACTGCGACAGAGGCCCGGGCATAGAGGCGGGAACTTAGCCGGTGGTCACTCGACTTCAAGCGCCGCCGTACGAGGTGCTGGCGCCCCACCTGCCGAGCAGCGCTCGGGCCGACCCGGACACCGCACGCGCGGTGCGCGCGATCCTGGACGACGTGCGCGCGTCCGGAGATGCGGCCGTCCGCGAGCACACCAAACGGCTCGATGGTGTTGATGTGTCGCCCGAGCAGTGGGAGGTGCCGGCGGCGCGCTGTCAGGACGCGCTCGACCGGATCCCAGCCGCGGTGCGCGCCGCGCTCGAGACCGCGGTGCGGCGCGTGCGGGACTATCACGCGCGCCAGGTGGACGAGGGTTTTCTCGAGCGCGCTGAGGACGGCACCGAGATCGGAATGCGGGTCGTGCCGCTCGAGCGAGTCGGGCTGTACGTCCCGGGGGGCAAAGCCGCGTATCCGTCGACGGTAATAATGAACGCGGTCCCGGCCGTCGTAGCCGGGGTGGCGGAAATCGTCATGGTCACGCCGCCGCTACGGGGGGGCGGCGGGGGGACACCCGACGTCGTGCTCGCCGCGGCGCGGCTCGCCGGCGTGGACCGGGTGTGGCGCGTGGGCGGCGCGCAAGCGATCGGGGCGCTCGCCTACGGGACGCGCACCATCCCGCGCGTCGACAAGATCGTCGGTCCGGGCAATCGGTTCGTGACCGAAGCGAAGCGGCAGGTGGTCGGCGAGGTGGGCATCGACATGCTGGCCGGACCGACCGAGCTGCTCGTCATCGCAGACGACTCGGCCGACGTGCGGCTGGTGGCCGCGGACCTGATCGCCCAGGCGGAGCACGATGAAGACGCGTGCGCGTGGTGCGTCACCACGAGCCCGGCACTCGCGGTGGCGCTCGAGGGGGAGCTGGCGCGCCAGGCCGCCCAGTCGCCCCGCAAGGCGATCGTCGAGCGCTCGCTCGCCGACCACGGCGTCGTCGTGGTCGTGCCGGACCTGGACGCCGCCCTCGAGGTGGCGAACCGGCGGGCCCCTGAGCACGTCGAGATCCTGACGCGCGAGGCGTGGCCGGTGGCGCGCCGCATCCGCCATGCGGGGGCCATCTTCGTCGGGGCGGCGACGCCCGAGCCGGTGGGAGACTACCTCGCCGGCCCGTCACACGTGTTGCCCACCGGTGGAACCGCCCGATATGTTTCGCCGCTGGGAGTGTACGATTTCGTGAAACGGATCAGCGTAGTCGGGTATTCGGCGCGACGGCTGGAACAAGACGCGGGCCACATCATCGCACTGGCGGAAGCCGAGGGCTTGCCGGGGCACGCGGAGACGATCCGCATCCGGACATCAGACGTCAGACATCAGATGTCAGACCTTCGCCATGACCACTGATGTCTGACGTCTGATGTCTGCGCTCCCTCTCGAAGTCCAGTGCACCCACCGCGCGCCGCTGCGCGCCGAGAGCCGGCGCCGCCTGGCGCTCGTGCTGGGGATCTCGGGCATGGTGATGCTCGTGGAGGCGGTCGGAGGCTGGGTGGCGCACTCGCTCGCCCTGCTGGCCGACGCCGGCCACCTGCTCGCCGATGTGGGCGCGCTCGGCCTGTCGCTCGGGGTGGCCTACGTGGCTCAACGCCCGGCCACGGCGGAGCGCACCTTCGGGCTGTTGCGGCTCGAGATCCTGGCGGCCCTGGTGAACGGTGCCGCGTTGCTGGCGATCTCGATCGGCGTCGCGGTCGAGGCGCTGCACCGGCTGCGCAATCCCGCCCCGGTCCAGGGGGCGTTGCTCGTCGCCGTCGCCGCGCTCGGACTGATCGCCAACCTCGCGGGCGCTGCGATCCTGCACCGCGGGCACGACCACTCGCTCAATGAGCGGGGCGCCTATCTCCACATGCTGAGCGACGCCCTCGGCTCGTTCGGGGCGCTCGCCGCGGGCGCGGTCATCCTGCTGTCCGGCTGGCTCGCCGCCGACCCCCTGATCTCGATTCTCATCTCCCTGCTCATCCTCGGCAGCGCCTGGCGCCTCGTGAAGGAGAGCGCGGATGTGCTGCTCGAGGGGGCGCCGGCGCATATCGCGCTCTCCGACGTGCACGACCGCATCACCTCGATTCCGGGGGTAGCGTCGGTGCACGATTTGCACGTATGGACCGTCACCAGCGGGGTGATCGCCATGAGCGGGCACCTCGTGGTTCAGAACCCCGCCGATAACCAGCGCGTGCTCGAGGCGGTCCAGGGGCGCCTGGGCGACCTGGGGATCGAGCATGTGACGGTGCAGATGGAGCGGGACCCGACGTGCGTGTGACGCCACCGCTTGTCTTTTCGAGACCACCTTCCTATACTGCGCCCCTCACATAGGCACCGTCAGGACGTAGCCCCTTGCAGATCCGCAACATCGCCATCATCGCCCACGTCGACCATGGGAAGACCACGCTGGTGGACCAGATGCTCCGCCAGGCGGGGGTGTTCCGCGCCAACCAGCTGCTGACCGAGCGGGTGCTCGACTCGAACCCGTTGGAGCGGGAGCGGGGCATCACGATCCTTTCCAAGAACACCGCGGTACGCTGGGGTGAGACGAAGATCAACATCGTAGACACGCCGGGGCATGCGGACTTCGGGGGCGAGGTGGAGCGGATCCTCCGGATGGTGGATGGCTTCCTCCTGCTTGTGGATGCCGCCGAGGGGCCGATGCCGCAGACGCGCTTCGTGGCGGGGAAGGCGCTGGGCCTGGGCTTGAAGCCGATCGTGCTCGTGAACAAGATCGACCGCCAGGACGCGGAGCCGTTGCGCGTGCACGACGAGGTGCTGGAGCTATTCCTGGAGCTGGAAGCGACGCCGGAGCAGTTCAACTGCCCTTTCCTTTATACCTCGAGTCGGGCGGGGACGGCGACGTTCGACCTCCAGACGCCGGGCACCGATCTGAAGCCGCTGTTCGAGACGATCCTGACGACGATTCCGGCACCCCGGGCGGACCCGCGCGGGCCGTTGCAGATGCTCGTCTCGACGCTCGACTATTCCTCGTATCTGGGGCGGATCGCGATCGGGCGGATCGAGCGGGGTCGCATGCATGTCGGTGACACGGTCGCGGTGCTGCCGCTCGGGGCGCCGGGGCCGTTGGGGGACGGGGCGTACGAGCAAGCGCGGGTCGTGAAGCTGTTCGGCTTCGAGGGACTAGAGCGGGTGGAGCTGGAGGAGGCCGCCGCAGGCGAGATCGTGGCGTTGGCGGGGCTCGCCGGCGTGGAGATCGGGAAGACGATCACGGCGCCCGACCACCTCGAGCGCCTCGCGGGGATCGCAGTGGAGGAGCCCACGATCTCGGTGGACTGCAAGGTCAACGACTCGCCGTTCGCAGGGCGCGAAGGGAAGTTCATCACCGGTCGGCAGCTGCGGGAGCGGCTGTTCCGGGAGCTCGAGCGGAACGTGGCCCTCCGGGTGGAGGAGACGGACGACCCCCAGACGTTCACCGTGTCGGGACGCGGCGAGCTGCACCTCGGCGTGCTGATGGAGACGATGCGGCGCGAGGGATATGAGTTTCAGGTCAGCCGGCCGCGCATCATCCCGCGCGAAGGGCCGAACGGAGAGCAGCTCGAGCCCTACGAGGAGCTGATGATCGATTGCCCAGAGGGCTACCTCGGCGTGGTGATGGAGAAGCTGGGCCCGCGCCGCGCGACCCTGCTGGACATGAAGAACCCGGGGGTGGGCATGGTGCGGATGCGGTTCAAGCTGCCGGCGAGGGGCTTGCTGGGGTATCGCTCGGAGTTCTTGACGGACACCCGGGGAACGGGAATCATGCATCACCGCTTCTACGAGTACGGGCCGTGGGCGGGACCGATCTCGGGGCGGAGCCGGGGGGTCATGGTCGCGGACCGGCAGGGCGTGGTCGTGGCGTACGCGCTCTTCAATTTGCAGGAGCGGGGCACGATGTTTGTCAAACCCGGTGACCCGGTGTACGAGGGGATGATCGTGGGGGAGAACGTCCGGACCGACGACATGGACGTGAACCCCTCCAAGGAGAAGAAGCTGACGAACATGCGGACGACCGCGTCGGATGAAATGATCATTCTGGAGCCGCCGCGGCAGATCACCTTGGAGCTCGCGCTCGAATACATTGAGGACGACGAACTAATCGAGGTGACGCCGTCGTCCATCAGGTTGCGCAAGCGGGCCCTGGGCGCCACCGAGCGTCGCAAGCTCGCCCGGAACGCGCGAGCCGCCGAGGAGTCGTAAGGCAGCACCGGATAGCTCGTTCACGCCATCAACCGCAACCTCAGCTGGGGGTGACAATGTTGTCCCGTGAGACGTCGGACTGGTCGCTCAAGCGTCGCAGCGACGGTCTCGACGACGAAGAGTTCGAAGACTTCGAAGAGGACAAGGACCTGGACGAGGACTTCGACGACGAGCTGGAGGAGGACGAGCTTGACGAGGAGGAGTTGGACGACCTCGACGAATACGACGACCTGGACGACGAATTCGACGACGAGGAAGACGAGGAGTTCCGGCCGAAGAAGACTCCGCGGCGGGACTGGGAGTGACGGGGGGGCCCGGCCCGGAACACGGCGCAGTGGACGGCCAGCGTACGCACACGCTGGCCGTCGTCGTTCAAAGCCTCTGGTGGTCGCCGCCGATCAGTATTGTCCCATGTAGCGCTCGACCTCCCACGGGCTGACGCGTTCGATGTACTCCTCCCATTCGCCGCGTTTGGCGTCGATGTACCGCTCGTAGATGTGTTCCCCCAGCGCATCGCGCACGACGCGGTCTTTTTCCAGGTAGTCGAGGGCCTCGTGGAGATCGCGCGGCAGATCGTCGATGCGGTACTTGCGCCGTTCCCGATAACTCATGCGGGCGATGTTCTTGTTGACGGGATCGCCCGGATCGATCTGCTCCTTGATGCCCGTGAGGCCGGCGGCGAGCTGCGTGGCGATGGCGAGGTAGGGGTTGGCCGCCGGATCGGGCAGGCGATTCTCGCAGCGAGCCCCGTCCCCCCGCTCCGCCGGGATGCGGACGAGCGGCGAGACGTTCTGCGTCGACCACGACACGTTCACCGGCGCCTCGAACCCTGCGACCAAGCGCTTGTACGAGTTCACCAGCGGATTGGTCACGGCGCAATAGCCGCGCGCGTGGTGCAGCAGCCCGCCCACGTACCAGCGGGCGACCTGGGAGAGATGCAGCGGCGCGCTACGGTCGTCGAAGGCGTTCTTCCCCTCGGCGAGGAGCGTCTGGTGCGTGTGGAGACCGGAGCCGCTGCGGGCGAAGAGGGGCTTGGGCATGAACGTCGCCAGCATGCTGTGCCGCAGCGCCATACTGCGGACCACGGTGCGGAGCGTGGCGAGGCGATCGGCCGCCGTGAGGGCGTCGGCCGGTGCGAGATCGATCTCGTGCTGGCCCGGCGCGACCTCGTGATGCAGGGACTCGGGATCGAGGTCCATGTCCTCGAGCACCTTGGCGATGGCGCGCCGGACCTGCTCGCCGCGCTCCAGCGGCTGCAGGTCGAAGTAACTGCCCCGGTCCGCGGTGCGGGTGGAGACCCCGGCGTCGTCCGCCCCATCGAAGATGAAGAACTCCACCTCGCTCCCGACCCGCATCACGAACCCGGCTTTGGCGGCGAGATCGATCTGGCGCTTCAGCGCGGTCCGGGGGCATCCCTCGAACGGCCGGCCGTCCGGGTAGCGGATATCACAAATGAGCCGTCCGACCGGATCGCCGCCGGCTTCCCCGCCGGGCGGAGCCCCCATGCCCCAGGCGAAGACGCGGAAGGTCGTGAGGTCGGGGACGAGCAGGGCGTCCGCCTCCTCGGTCCGCGCGAACCCTTCCAGCGCCGACCCGTCGAAGGCGATCTGCCCGGCGAGCGCTCGCTCAAATCGGCTAGCGGGCAGCTCGACCGCTTTGTTCACCCCGAGCAGGTCGGTGAACTGGAGGACGAGGGAGCCGACCTTGCGCCGCCGCAGCTCTTCGAGGACTTCCTGTTCCAGGTTGGCGCGAGCCATACATTGACCGGTGTGTGAGCCGCGCGTAAGGTAGCGCGCCACCGACCGGCTCAGCCAGTCGGCTTAGCCTCCGCCGGGCCTCGAAGGCGGCGGCCTTCCGAGGTCGTACAGTACCGCGGCGTGCAGCCGGTTGCTAAGTTGGGGAGGCGAGTTGCGGTGTGCGGCAGATCGACAGAATCGCCCAGTCGTTGCAGGGCCTGTAGCTCAGGTGGTTAGAGCGCACGCCTGATAAGCGTGAGGTCAGTGGTTCAACTCCACTCAGGCCCACTGATGGTGAAGCGCGAGCCCCACTCCGGTTACGTCCCCCAGCCGGGCTCTTTCCTGTACTCGACATTTGCCGTGGTGTCGACTCGCCGACTGCCCCCGCGTGGTGACAGGCCTCACCAGAATCGCGGCCACACGTTTCCACTTGACGGCCGTGCGTCCGTCGTTAATCTCAAGGGTCCGACAGTTTTCCTGGCCCCGTTGCGCCCGCGAACGGCTCAACGGGGCCGTTGCTTTGCGGAATTCGAGGGCACTCACGATCCCGTCCACAGCGCCGCGTCACACGGCGCCCGCCATTATCAAGTTGCTCGTCGCGGACGATCGGCTGGTCGTCCGCGAGGGGCTCAAGCGTCTCGTCGCGCAGTGCTCCGACATGCGGGTCGTGGGGGAGGCGGCGACGCGAGACGAGGTGCTCGAGCAGGCCCGGACAACGGAAGCGGATGTGCTGCTGCTCGACCTGTTCCTCGGGACCCCGACGATCCTCGGGCTCATCCGCGACGTGAACCGCCGCCACCCTCGGTGCCGTGTCCTGGTGCTGAACGTGCAGGGGCAAGATCCCGATGCCTTGCGCATCCTGGGGACGGGCGCCGCAGGATATCTGAGTAAAGATCACTCGCGCCGGCAATTGCTCGAGGCGATCCGCCAGATCGCGCGCGGCGCGTCCTACGTGAGCCCTTCGCTCGCGAGCAGCCTCATCTCCAACCTCAGTGAAAGAGGGAAGACCCCCGGGCACGATGCGCTCTCACACCGGGAGTACCAGGTGCTGTGCATGTTCGGCTCCGGGATCGCGTTCAAGCAAATCGCCGCCGAGCTGGGCGTCAGCCCAAAGACGGTGAGTACGTACCGGAGCCGGATCCTCGACAAGCTCAAGCTGAGGAGCAACGCGGCCATCATCCGCTACGCGATCGAGCATCACCTCGTCGCTTCGCCCTCCGCTGCGCCATCGCAGCGTCGGAAAAGTACTACAGACCCTACCCCGGGACTCTGACAAGGCGCGTCGGACATTTTGCCGGGCGACGCGCCTCGAATGGCGTCGCCGAGCAACCCCGGCGGGCCCCACATTGATGCGCCACCGCGCACCTGTCGCACGCGCTCCCCATGGTTGCGGTGACGCCACAGGGCACCCCCCTTGCTTCCTATGTAGGGCGTTCACGTTTCTCGTGCACTCCTCTCATCAGGGAGGCGACTATGGCGATTCGATGGAACGCACCACTGCGTGGAAGCGTGCTCGCGGCCGTAGCGCTGGCGCTCGCGTGCTCGGAGCGCCCGCATCCAGCCGCACCCGTGCTGGCGACGGACGCGACGGCGCCGTCGGCCACGCAGGCGACGAGCTACAGCGGTCACGCCACGGTAGTGCAAGCCAAGCTGTTCGGTCCCGTTCCCGCCGCTGTCACGCTCGTGGATGCCGGTTCCCTGCCGTCGTCCGGCGGCGCCAGGGAGGCATCGCTCCTGGACGCCAGCGTGCCCGGGTTGCTCACGGCCGAAGTGCTACACGCGACGAGCGTGGGCCAAGGCAATGCCAGTCGGTCCGAGGCGTCCGTGGCGGAGCTGGCCCTCACGGTCGGCACCAACAGTATCTCCGCCGGCTTTCTGGAGGCGCGCGCGACCGCGATGTGCACCGATGGCGGCGCGACGGCGAGCGGCAGCTCGCACATCGCCCGCCTGTCCGTGAACGGGCAGGTGATCCAGGTCGACGGAACGCCGAACCAGACCGTGCTGTTGCCGAATGGCACGGGCAAGGTGGTCATCAATGAGCAGACAAGCGGTGGCGCCGGCGACATCACCGTCAACGCCCTCCACGTCAGCGTGGACGGGGTCGCGGACGTGATCATCTCCTCGGCGCATGCGGACATCACCTGCGCACCAGCCCCGCCTCCACCCCCCCCGCCCGGGTGCACGCCGGCCGATTTCATCACCGGCGGCGGCTGGATCACCGGGACCCCGTCCGGGGCGAAAGCGAACTTCGGCGTCGCGGGCGGCATCAAGCAGGGCACGTTCTGGGGTCATCTCACCTACAACGATCACGGCTCGAACGGCCCGCAGGTGAAGGGCACTGGTGTGACCGGCTACACTACCCCGGACGCCACGTTTCCCACGATGCGGCGCATCACGGGCACCGCCGAGGTGAATGGCCTTAGCGGGTTCACCTACCAGGTGGACGTTGCGGACAACGGCGAGCCAGGACGCGATGACACCTTCGCGATCGAACTATCCGGCGCCGGCTACAGCTATAGAGCGGGGGGCACACTCAGCGGTGGCAACATCCAGCTGCACCAGCCTGCGTGCCAGTGACGAAAACCAGAGCCCCGCGACCTTCGCGGGGCTCTGGTGTCTGCACGCTTAGTGGTTGACGAGCGGATTGCGCTGCGCCGTGTCCGGCTTGGTCGACGTTTTGCGCTTAGCCTTCGACTGCTGCTGCCGGGACTTAGCTGTCGAGGTTTGGGCCCTGGAAGCCCCATGAGCGGTCCGCGTTCTGGTCCCCGCGCTGGCGGCGTTCCGCGGGGAGCTCCCGCCGCAGGCGGCGAGACTGATCAGGGCGAGTGCTGCCAGCCACATCCTCGGCATAGGTCCTCCGGTTGGAGGTTCGCGCTCCAATATAGGGCATAGCTGCTCGGCTGAGGGGTTCGGCACCGTGACGCAGGCCGCATGTTGCGTCACCGCATCATCTTGACCCGGGAACCCGGCTTCGCCATCCTGGTACCTAGCGGTTCGGACGTTCCGCATCCCGAAGACCCCAGGCCCCGTTGCGCCCGCGATCCGGCCAACCGGGCATTTTTCTTGGGGGGGGGGCGAGCAGATCGTTATGGACACGAAGGCACTGTTTGATAGTCTCGACATCGGCGTGGTAGCAGTCGCTCCCGACTGGACCATCGCCGAGTGGTCCTCCGGCGCGGCCCGGGTCACGGGCCTAGCGAGCGACCAGACGCTGGGCCGGAACTTCTGGGTCGCGCTCTCGACGGCCAAGGGGACCGACGTCGAGCGCGTGCTGCACGAGGTGCTCGCCGACGGCCAACCACGGAGCTGCCTCATGCGGGCGCCCGCGTCCGAAGCAGCGGGCACAGCGCTCGAGGCACGCGTAACACGGGGCCCCCACAGCCATCTGGTGATCGCCCTCGAGCGGGTGCGCGATGAGTTGCCCCCCGAATCCCGGGCCGCCCACCTCTTGAGTGCCTTCGAGGTGGAGCGGCGCCTCTACCTGCAGCTCTTCAATTCGCTTCCCACACCCGCACTCGTGCTCACGGCGGACGGCCAGATTCTCGATGCCAATCCCGAAGGGGCACGGCTGCTCGACGTGCCGGACACACCATCCGTCCGGGGTCGCTCTCTCACGGACTGGGCCCCCACGGACCAGCATGCCAGCTTGGCGGCGGCGCTGCGCGACGCCGTGAATAGGGGCCAGGAGTTTCACCTGACGCTCGAGCCCGCCGGTGAAGCGACGCGCGACGTGCAGGCGGTGATCGTGAACGTGGACCCGATCGAGCGATCCCCCAAGCTGCTGTTTCTCGCGGTGGACGTATCGCGCGAGATGCTACTGCAGCGCAAGCTGTTGCAGGCCGATCGCCTGTCACAGCTCGGCGCGCTCGTTTCCGGGGTGGCGCACGAGCTGAACAATCCGCTCGCGGCGATCGCGGCGTTCGCGGAGCTGCTCGCCGTTGACCCGCATCAGGCGGACCTGAAGGAAAGCGCCGACATCATCCGCGCCGAGGCGATGCGCGCCGGGCGGATCGTGCGGACCCTGCTCGATTTCGCGCGCCAGCGGCCGCGCGCGTACGCCGCTGTCGACCTGGCCGAGACCGTCGAACGGGTACTGTCGTTGCAGCGCTCCGCCCTGAAGAAGGCTCGCGTCCGCGCTGCGGTGGCCATTCCCGACGACCTCCCGGCGGTCATGGGCGATCCTCAGGAGCTGCAGCAGGTCGTGCTCAACGCGGTCGTGAACGCCCGGCAGGCGGTCGAAGCGAGCGGCCGGCCCGGCCAGGTGCTGATCATCGCCAAACGCACCGACGACCACGTCCTGGTCGCGGTGGAGGACACCGGCCCCGGCGTGCCGCCCGAGATCCTCGACCGCGTGTTCGAGCCGTTTTTCACGACGAAGGGAGACGAGGGAACCGGGCTGGGCCTGGCGATCAGCTTCGGGCTGGTGCGGGGGATGGGCGGCCGGATGTGGATGCAGAACATCGAAGGGGGCGGCGCGCGGCTCGCGTTCGAGCTGCCGATCGATACCGCCCGCGCCGCCGACCCGGCGGCAGCCGGGTCGCGACCCCCGGAGCGGTCGCTCCGGGTGCTGGTGGTCGAAGACGAGGAAAGCGTGCGGCGCGGCATGGTGCTGCTCGCCAAACGGCTCGGGCACGAGGTCACGAGCGTGCCGGGGTACGAGGAAGCCGCGCGGCAGCTCGCCAAGTCGGCCAGCTACGACGCGCTCATCGTGGATGTGCACCTCGACGAGGCCCACACCGGGTTCGACCTGTTCGAGCGGCTGCGGGAGGAGGGAGGCGGCGGGGAGCGCCGCGTCATCTTTACGACCGGCGACTCCATCTCGGTGCAGACGCGGGACCAGCTGTTGCGCTCGGAGCGCCCGGTGCTGCGGAAGCCCTTCAGCCTGGACGAGCTCAGAGAGATGCTCGACCGCGTGGCTGGGGAGTGAGTCAGTCCACGCTGACGTTGGAAGCGCCGAACAGCTGCGCCCGCCGCACGCCGCGAGGCTCCGTCCGCCGACGTCCCACCCCGGCCAGCTGGTAGTGGGCGACGGTCCGCCGCAAACCTTCCTCGAAGCTCACCAACGGCTGGTAGCCGATCAGGTCCCGCGCCTTGTCGATCGAGGCGAGCGAGTCCCGGACTTCGCCGGCGCGCCCCGCGACGTAGACGGGCTCGAGGTCCACACCCACCAAGTCCCGGATGCAACGCCACAGTTCGGTCACGCTGATGCTCCGGCCACAGCCGACGTTGAAGACCTGTCCCGCCACCTGCGCGGCGGGCGCCCGGCTCGCGAGCAAGTTGGCGTGGACCACGTTGGCGACGTACACGAAGTCCCGCGTCTGGCCGCCATCGCCGTAGATCGTGGGTCGCTCGCCGCGCAGTGCCAGCGTGATGAAGCGCGGCACGACGGCGGCGTACTGGGAATTCGGGTCCTGGCGCGGTCCGAAAATGTTGAAATAGCGCAGCACGACAGGCTCGAGCCCGTACGTTGCGTGAAACGCCTGGCAGTACTGCTCCGCGGCGAGCTTGGAGGCGGCGTACGGCGATAGCGGCCGCGTGGGATCATCCTCTGAGTTGGGCAGCCCGACGGGGTTCCCGTACGCCGAGGTCGACCCCGCAAACACGACGCGGCGCACGCCGGCCTCCCCCGCCGCGAGCAGCAGGTTCACCGTGCCGGTGGCGTTGACCCCGTGCGTGGCGAGGGGCTCTCGCACCGAGCGCTCGACGGACGTCACCGCGGCCTGATGGAGCACGCAGTCCACGCCGTCCAGGGCACGACGACAGGTGTCGGGATCCGTGACGCTGCCCACGATCAGGTGCACGCGGTCCGCCACGGGGACGAGATTTTCCCGCCGGCCGGTCGAGAGGTCGTCCAGCACGACCACGTCGTGGCCGGCCCCCACGAGATGCTGCGCCAAATGCGAGCCGATGAAGCCCGCCCCTCCGGTAATCAGGTATCGCATGCGCAGTTCACCAGCCTCCGCGCCGGAAGAGCATGACTGGAACGGTACGGAGCATGATCCTCAGGTCCTCGAGCGCCGACTGGCGGCGGATGTATG
>MNIR01000070.1:0-5342 GCA_001919865.1 Gemmatimonadetes bacterium 13_1_20CM_4_69_16
GCTGCCGCGCGGCCGCCGCATCGGCCTTCCGGACGGAGGCACGTTTCCAAGCCACCAGCCCGCTGCCGGTGATGGCGAGCGTTACCAACAGCACCGCAGATCCCGTCCAACCGCGATTGTTCATGAAGAGACGACTGCGCATACGCCGTAAACTCCTGTTCGGAAAAGGTGGAGCGTGATCCCCTCGGTAGTAGACGTCTGAGGGAGCCTCAAATCGACATTCCGCATCCCAGCGTCCATGTCTCGAGACGGTCTCGATCGCACCACAGTTTCAAGAAGACTCCTCGCGCGAAGCCTATGGTTCATTGAAGCCTATAGTGCATTAATGAACCATCCTGCCGAAGTGTTCCCCCGGCAAGAGCAGCCGCCACGCTCCCGTCAGACGAAGTGGGAGGCGTAATCGTGGGCGAAATCGCGGATGGTGCGGGGCCGGCGGCCGAGCAGCCGTTCGACACTCGGCGAAATCGTCGCGGTCGGTCCTCCCGCTCGCTGGTATGCGGCAATCGCCAGCATCGCGTCGATGGCCGCGGCGGCGACGCCGCGCTCCGCCAGGCGCGCCCGGGCTTCCTCCAGCGTGATCGGCCGATAGGTGATCGTCCGTCCGGTCGCCTCCGACAGCGCGCCAGCCAAGTCCACGTACCCAACGGCTTCGCCGCCGGTGAGAACGTACTTCTTGCCCACATGCGCCTCGACGTGGAGCAGCACCTCGGCCGCAACCGCCGCGATGTCTCGGGTGTCGATGAACGGCACGCGTCCGTCGCCGATGGGCGCGTAGATGACGCCTTCGGCGCGCACCGACTCGGCCACGTCACCCAGCCAGTTCTGCATGAAAGCGTGGGGACGCAGAATCGTCCACTGGAGCCGTGTGCTCAACAGCGCCTGCTCGACCGCCCAATGCTCGCGAGCGATCGTGGATGTCGAGTGATCGGACGCGCCCAATGCCGAGAGCTTCACGATGTGCTTGACGCCCAGCTCCTCCGCCGCCCGCACCACGCCGATCTGAGTCCGCGCAAAGTCGGGTTCGTTGCCGGTCAGGAGGAAGAGTCGATCCGTGCTGTCGAGGGCGACCCTGAGGCGGCGCGCGTCGTCGAGATCGGCGTGGACCCAGGTGACGTTCGGTAAGGCTCGCGTCTTCCTCACGTCGCGGTGCAAGGCACGCGTACCCACGCCCGCGGCCGACAGCAGGCGAACCAGCTCGCTCCCGATCGTGCCAGTGCTGCCGGTGACGGTGACCAATGCCGCCGTCTCACGCGGGTCCGCCGCGACCTCCAGCAGCGAATCTTCGTCCCAATCGACGGAACGCTCTTGACGGGACATCTTCGCCACTACTCGCTTCGAGTGTGTCTACTGCGACGGCGGGGAGGATCTGCGACCGCGAGGCACCCTTCGGCTTGGGATCAGACTGAGCAGGCTTTGCACCAGCCCCACGGCACTGGGGTCGAGACCGGTTAGGTAGTCGAGCAACGCCCTGGCGACGGCAAGCCCGCGCGCGTCCATCGTCATAGACTAGCGGCGCGCAGGTCGGTCTGCGGGACAGGGCCGGCCGCCATCAACTCCGGCCGGAGCACGCTCGACCCGAGACACCACCAGGCTCCCAGGGCGCGAAGTCGTCGCTCGTACAGCTGCGTTGGTAGGTACACGGTGATGGTCACGGGTAGCGAGCCTCCGCTGTCAGTAAGCAACCCCATCGCAGCGAAGTTCCCGCGTGGATGCAAGCGTTGACAACCGGACGGCCAATTGAGCGTCCTGGGCGACGAGTCCCACAGTCATAGTTGGTTGCAATCAGGAACTGCCGATTCCGAGGGCGGCCGCGCTCGCTCGGGGCTATGTTTGAATCCCCTTTGTTCGAAGGAGGAGCGGCAATGAAACGATGCCTACCGCTGGCCGCCGCCGGAGCGATGATCGTAGCGGCATGCAGCGAGACCAGTACGCCGACTGCCCCCACGCCCGCCCCCACCCCCGCGTTCCTCGCGGTGCAGGGAGAGCAGCACATCCACGTCATGCTCCCCAAACCGCATCCCGGGGCCAGCGCGAGGTTGAAGACGAGGGGCACGGGCATCTTCTATCACGGCGGACCCATCTTCTATACCACCAACGTGGCGGCGATCTATTGGTCCGCAGCCACGATTTACAATGGCGGTCCTGTGCCGGGGACGAGGGGTGGTGGTGCCCAAGATGGCTCGTTGGTGGGTTTCTTCCTCCGCAACCTCGGGGGCTCGCCGTATTTCAACATCAACACCACCTATTTCGACGGCACCGGCACCCACGTCCAGAACAGCGTCAGCTATACGCAGTTCTGGGCTGACGGTAACGGGCCGAGCGGGACGGTCTCGGACGCGCAGGTCCAGCAGGAAGTCGTGCGGGGATTCACGAGCGGCGCGCTGACCTACGATCCGTCCACCCTCTATGCCGTCTTCAGTGGCCCTGGGGTCAACCTCGGAGGCGGTTTCGGGACGCAATACTGCGCCTACCATGGCCACTTCAGCAGCTCATTCGGCGACGTGAAGTATGCGGTGATGCCGTACGACTGGAGTGATCCGGCCGGCTGCTCGGCGATCGCCGGGTCGGGGCCGAACGGCGACCCCGCGGCCGACACCGAGGTGAATACGCTGGCGCATGAGACCGAGGAAACGACCACCGACGAGGACTTGAACGCCTGGTATGACCGGCGCGGGTTCGAGAACGCGGACAAGTGCGCCTGGACGTTCGGCACCACCTACACGACGTCGAACGGCTCGACCGCGAACATGAACCTCGGGGGACGGGACTTCCTGGTCCAGCGCAACTGGGTGAACGTCGGCAGTGGCGGCTGCCTGCAAAGCTGGCCATAAGCCGGGCGGAGCGGCGCTGGCGAGCCCCCTTCTCGCGAAGGGGGCTCTGTTTTTGCTATCAGCGGTCCAGCTGGGCCAGGTCCTTGATCGCTCCGGCGAGCGTCCGCAGTTTCGCCGGGTCCGCCGCTCCCGGCGCGTCGCTGTCCAGTCGCGCCCCCAGGCGCGTCAGCGCATCCCGCCGTGGTTGCCCGGACAGCTTTTCAGCGCGACCGAGATCATTCCGCAACGCCGACACCGAGTCGGGAGCCACGCCGTTGGAGCGGGCGAGCTGGTCGAGGTAGGCGCGCGCCACCACGAAGCTCGCCGGCCAGACGATCTTCGGCTGACCCTGCGTATTGAAATAGTCCAAGTGCACCAGCTTCGCCGCGTCGATTTCGTTCTGCGAAATCAGCCCGCTCGGCCGCAACTCGAAGATGTCGAGTCCGCGGGCAATCTCGGAGCTGACGATGTACCCGTTGTACCAATAGGCCGACCACGATCCCCCATCGGCCAGCTTGGTGGCGTCCACCGGGCCCCAGTCGAAGAACGCGACCTCCTTCGGATGCGCCGCATCGGTCCAGTCGAACACGGAGATGCCCCCCTGGTACCACGCCTGGACCATGACGTCCCGCCCCGGGATCGGGATCAGCGATCCGTTGTGGGCCACGCAGTTCTCGAACGCCGTCTGCGGAGCCGACATCTTGTAGTAACTCTGAAACGTCATCCGGTTGTCGGCCACGGTGAAGAGCGCATCCGCCCCCCACTCGTGCTTGTCGGTCGCCCGGCACTTTGGCTGCCCGCCGCCGCCCCACTCGTCGGAGAAGAGCAGCTTGCTGCCGTCGTTGTTGAACGTCGCCGAGTGCCAGTAGGAGAAATTCGAATCGGCCACGGCGCCGATCCGCTTGGGGTTGGCCACGTCGCGGATGTCCAGCAGCAGACCGTACCCGCCGCACGCGCCGCCCGCCAACCCAATCGCCGGATAGACGGTGATGTCATGGCACTGGTTGGGCCCGGGGCGCACGCCGCCCTGGGTACCTGGAGGGGGGGCGCCGACCAATGCATCCACGATCCCCTGGATGGCTCCGCGCAGCGCGGCGCTGTCCGCCCCGGTCGGCGCCCCGGTCCCCGCTCGCGCCCTGACGATGCTGTCCAGCATCGGCTGGACGTATCGCTGGGGGATGACGAATTCCATGCCGCTGATCTTCGCCGTGAACCCGCCCTTGGCCCGCGCCTCGGCGGCGGCCTTGGCCGCGGCAGCGATGTCCTCCGGTGATTCGCCGTGCGTCGGCGGTGCGGTCAGGCCGCTGAAGATCCGCGGCGAGCTCACGATGGCCGCCTGCTCCGGGTGGGCCAGCGGCACTTTGATGACCTCGATGCGGAACAGCGCGCTGTTCGGGTTCGAGTCCGGGGAGGCCGCCACGCACCCCGGGAGCTCGCGGGGCGAGCGCACCGGGGCCTGTCCGGACACGTAGACGTAGACGTTCTCTCGGTCGGTCGGAGCTTCGACCACGGTGTGGGTGTGCGAGCCGCGGCAGGTCTGCACGTTCGTGATGTACTTTGGATTGGCGATGTCCGAGATGTCGAAGATCCGAATCCCCCGCAACCGGTCGGCGCTGACCGAGTCGTGCACGCCCTGCGTGCCGCAGTCGAGCCGGCCACCCATCCCCTCGCCCGACACGAAGAGCAGGTTCTTGTAGACCGAGACGTCGCTCTGGGACGCCGGACAGACAAACCCGACCTTCAGCGTCGGTCGGGCCGGGTGGGAAATGTCCCAGACCTGAAAGCCGTTGTAGTTCCCCTGAATGGCGTAGTTCCCGGTGAAGGCGAGATCCGAGTTGGTGACGCCGGCGAACTTTTCCGAGGGCGGCGTCTTCGAGACCACCCGCAGGTTCCACGACGCCTCGCCGGCGTCCATGAGCCCAGCACGCAGGCCCACGCGCGGATCGGGGTTGGGCGCCACCGTCGACATGTTGCCGCTGCCCGACGACGCACACGCGGCGAGGGCGGACAACCCGACGGTGAGGACGAGATACCGGAGCGACGGCGAGGCTTGTACGACGCAGGTCATGGTGGAATCCTGTGAGGGGAATGGGACGCGCGGCCGAACCCGGACGGCCGGGCGCATCACGGGCGATGCTCGCCGAACAGTAGCGTGCCGAGCATCCGCTGCATGCGTTCGATTTCGGTGGTCTGATCGGCGTACACGCCGGAGGCGAACCGATAGACGGTCTCCTGCTCTCCCGCGCCTTGCCCGAAGAGCTGATTCACCATCGTGATCGCGCCCTTGTGGTGCTGGATCATGAACGTGAGGAACAACCGATCGAACTCCGGCCCCCGTGCGGAATCCAGCTGGGCCAGCTGTTCGGCGGTCAACATCCCGGGCATCATCATCGGATGATCCATCCCCGGCATCGTATGGTGGGCGGCGTTGGCGTCCGGGATGTCCTCATGCCGCGCCTGGAGCCAGCGCTGCATGAGCGTGATTTCGTCCCGCTGTCCCACGACGATCCGCTCGCACAGCGCGCGCAGCGA
>MNIR01000070.1:5363-28903 GCA_001919865.1 Gemmatimonadetes bacterium 13_1_20CM_4_69_16
GTGCCGCATGCCACACTGGCGATGACCGCCAGTGGCACGGTAGTCCTCAGAAGCGGAGAGAGTTTCTTCATACGGCTTGGTCTCTTACACCGTCCAGGGTCTCACCGGTGAGTAATGGGTTAAGGTACCGACCGCCTAGGCGTTCGGTTAGAGCGGTGGTAGTATCGATGGTCCCGATCCGGACGGTGCCCGATGCCCCCCGCGCCCCCCGCGCCCCTCGTGCCGCCTCGCCCCTTCATCTTGAACGAGCTGACCTGGAAGACCGTGCGCGACGCGCGCTACGAGGTCGCGGTGCTGCCGTGGGGCGCGACCGAGGCGCACAACCGCCACCTCCCCTACTCGACCGACAACATCGAGACCGAACGGATCGCCGCCTTGGCCGCGGGGCACGCATGGCAGCTCGGCGCCCGGGTGGTCGTGCTGCCGGTCGTGCCGTTCGGCGTCAACACGCTGCAGCTCGACATTCCGCTGTGCCTCAACCTGAACCCGAGCACGCAGGCGCTGCTGCTGCGCGACCTGGCGACGGCGCTGGCGGGTCAGGGAGTGCGGAAGCTGGTGATCCTGAACGGGCACGGCGGGAATGACTTCCGCCAGATAATCCGCGAGCTGCAGCCGGCGGTGTCGCTGTTTCTTTGCTGCGTCAACTGGTACCAGGTCGTGGACCCCAAGCCGTTCTTCTCCGACCAGGGTGACCACGCAGGAGAGCTCGAGACGAGTGTGATGCTCCACGTCGCGCCGGAGCTGGTGCGGCCGCTGTCGGACGCGGGCCCAGGACGCGCGCGCCGCTTCAAAATCGCGGGGCTGCGAGAGGGTTTGGCGTGGGCGCCGCGGCGGTGGCGCCAGGTGACGGACGACACCGGCGTCGGGAACCCCGCGGCCGCAACTGCGGAGAAGGGACGGAAGTACGTGGAAGCGGTGAGCGAGAAGGTCGGAGGGTTCCTGGTGGAGCTGGCGCGGGCGGATACGGAGCAGATGTACGAGTGACGGCGAAGCCGCAATCGATGATTGTGCGGCTGCGGGCGCGTAACGAATGGAAGTTCGCCGGCGTGCTGCCCCAGGCCGACCGCGCGCTGGCCGTCGCGTGGTGGACGCTCCTCGTGCTGCGCGGGTCGCTGCCGGCGCTGTTCGCCATCGCCATGGGGGGACTGGTGGGAGCGGTCCAGCGAGGGCACGACCTGACGGCGCCGCTCGGGCTGGTCGGAGTCGTGTTCGTGCTGCTGCAGGTGCTCTCGCCGATTCACCACGCCGTCGGCGCCAACCTCGGGAGCCGCACCGCCGCGTGGCTGTACGACCGGCTCACTACCGCCTGCGTCCGTCCGCCCGGCTTGGGCCACCTCGAGAACCCCAAGCTCACCAACGACCTCACGATGGCCCGGGATTTCGATCTCGGCATCACCGGTCCGCCGATGTTCATCTCGATGGACTTCATTGCCGCCGGACTGGTGGAGCTGGTGGGCGGCCTCGCCTCGGCGGTGGTGCTCGCCGCCTACGCGTGGTGGGCCCCGCTGCTGCTCGCGGGCGCGTGGCTCGGTACGCACTGGCTGCTGCGCGAGAGCGCGGTGTGGCGCGACCGTGAGACGGCGGAGGTGCGCGCGGCGCAGCGCCACGCCGACTACGCGTACCGGCTCGCCGTGGATCCCGCGCCCGCCAAGGAAGTGCGGCTGTTCGGGCTGGCCGACTGGGTCATCGAGGAGTTTCGGTCGCGCCGCCGCCGCCTGTTCGAGCTCCGCTGGCAGGCCACGCGGCTGCGCGAGCGCCCGGTGTTCTGGAGCCTGCTGCTCGTGTTGGCCGCGAACGTGGTGGTGTTCTGGTCTCTCGCCGCCGCCGCGACCAGCGGCCACCTCGGGCTCGACCGGCTCGTGACGTTCGCGAGCGCCGCCGTGAGCACGAGCATGATCGCGTTCGGCGGACTATCGTGGGCGCTCGACAGTGCCGCGGCGCCCGCCGCCGCGGTGTTGCGCCTGCAGGAGACGATGGCCGCGGGGGGCGCGCTGACCCGGGGCGAGCGACCGGCCGCGGGAATGCCCGCGCGCGAGATCCGGTTCCGCGATGTCACGTTCGCCTACCCCACCTCTGGCGAGCCGGTGCTCGCGGGTTTCGACCTGGCGATTCCGGCGGGCTCGTCGCTCGCGATCGTCGGCCAAAACGGCGCCGGCAAGACGACCATCGCGAAGCTGCTGTGCCGGCTGTACGATCCCCAGGACGGTGCCATCGAAGTAGACGGTGTCGACCTCCGCACGCTGGCGTTGGAGGCGTGGCGGACACGCTTAGCGGCCGTATTTCAGGACTTCGTGCGCTTCGAGCTGCCGCTGCGTGACAACGTGGCTCCCGCGGGCGCGCCCGACGACCTGATCGAGCAGGCTCTCGCGGAGGCCGGCGCCGCCGGCCTCGCCGGCCTCGACACGGTGCTGTCCCGCGCGTATTCCGGCGGCACGGACCTGTCGGGCGGCCAGTGGCAACGGATCGCGCTGGCGCGAGCGCTGTGCGCCGTGTGGCTCGGAGCCGGGCTGGTGCTGCTCGACGAGCCGACGGCTCAGCTCGACGTGCGCGGCGAGGCCGAGATCTTCGATCGTATCCTCGCCGCCACGCGGCATGTCACGACGATCCTCATCTCGCACCGCTTCTCGACGGTGCGCCACGCCGACCGCATCTGCGTGCTGGAGCACGGCAAGGTGGTCGAGCTCGGCACCCACGAAGAGCTGATAGCGGCGGGCGGCCGTTATCGGACGATGTTCGAGCTGCAAGCGTCACGGTTCGGCGACGACGCCGAGCCGGGAGCGAGCCTCGATGTCCTCGACTGACGACCTGCCTCCCGCTCTGCCCGCCATGTGGCGCGCGCTCAAGCGCGGCTACGAGGCGGCGCCGTTGCTGTTGAGCGTGGCGTTCGGCTTGTCGCTCCTGGCGGCGCTGCCGGACGCGCTGCTGGCGCTGTGGTTCAAGCTGCTGGCCGACGGTGTGCTGGGCGGCCGGCGCGGGCTGGTGACGACCGCCGCCCTGGGGCTGGGCGTGTCGGCGGCGGCCACATGGTTCCTGCGGGTGATCAGCGACCGCACCCAGCGGCGGTTCCGCGACCAGGTGACCATCGCCCTCGAGTCGCACGTGGCGTGGCTGCAGGCATCCGTCGCGACGGTGGAGCACCATGAGCGCCCCGAGTACCTCGATCGCCTCGCGATGCTGCGCAACCAGGTCTTCGTGCTCGACCACATGTACATGTCGCTGTTCACCACCTGCGGCTGGATCCTGCGGCTCGGCGTGACGGTCGCGCTGCTCGTGTCGATCCACCCGGCGCTGGCACTGCTAGCAGCGTTCGCCCTGCCGACGGTGCTCACGTCGGCGTGGCGGCCGGGGGTCGAGCGGGCGGTGGAAGAGCGGGGCGCGTCGGCCAATCGCCTGGCGCGGCACCTGTTCGACGTCGCCACGACTGCGCCGCCTGGCAAAGAGGTCCGCGTGACGGGAATCGGCGCCCGTCTCGTGGCGCAGCGCCGCGCCGCCTGGGAGCGCTGGTACGGACCCGTGGCCCGCACCCGCGCCCGCAGCGCCGTATGGCACGCGCTCGCGTGGGCGGTCTTCGGCGCGGCGTACGTGGGCGCCATCGTGTTCGTGGCGTCGATGCTAGCGTCCCCACCCGGCGAGGTGCTGCTGGTGCTGGCGGCGGGCGCGCGCCTCTCGGCTTACATCGGCGGCACCGTGGGCGAGATCGGCTTCCTGCGCGGCATCTGGCTCGAGGGTTCCAAACGCCTCGCCTGGCTGGAGGATTACGCCGCCTCGCAGGCTCAGGGTGCCGACGCGCCGGTGCCCGAGCGACTGGGAGAAGGCATCCGCTTCGAGCACGTGTCGTTCGCCTATCCCGGCACGGATCGGCTGGTGCTCGACGACGTAGAGCTCCGGCTCGCGCCGGGCGCGGTGGTCGCCATCGTGGGGGAGAACGGCGCCGGCAAGACCACGCTCGTGAAGCTGCTGTGCCGGTTGTATCAGCCGACCAAAGGGCGCATCCTGGTCGACGGCGTGGAGCTGGCACGCGTGCCGCCCGCCACGTGGCGGTCGCGCCTCGCGGGCGCGTTCCAGGACTTTTTCCGGTTCGAGTTCCGGGCGCGTCACACCGTGGGCGTGGGCGACCTGCCGCGCCGCGACGACCGGCCCGCCGTGGCGGCCGCGGTCGAGCGCGCCGGCGCGAGCGACGTCGTGCGGCAGCTCGCGGCCGGGCTCGAGACGCAGCTCGGGCCCACCTGGCCCGAGGGGGTGGAGCTCAGCTTCGGACAGTGGCAGAAGCTGGCGCTCGCGCGGGGATTCATGCGCGAGCGCCCGCTCGTGCTCGTGCTGGACGAGCCCACTGCGGCGCTAGATGCCGAGACGGAGCATGCCTTGTTCGAGCGGTATGCGGCAGCGGCCCGCGGATCCGACGACCGCATCACGATCCTCGTGTCCCACCGCTTCAGCACCGTCCGCATGGCGGACTTCATCGTGGTGTTGCGCGGCTCTCGCCTGGTCGAGTCGGGCACGCACGAGGCGCTGATGGCGCAGGGCGGCCACTACGCCGAGCTGTACCGCATCCAGGCGGCGGCGTATCGCTGAGATCGCCCCAGACCGGGGGCGAGCGAAGGCGGGGTGCGCGCTACCGAGCCACGCGGGTCGGCACCAGTCTCTGTGAGGTTGTCCCGTCCCCGAGCTGCCCGTGGGCGTTCGATCCCCAGCAGTAGACGGTCGCGCTTGTACCCGTCGCCACCGCGCATGAGTGACCGTTTCCGGGTGCCGGGATGCTCAGCGTGAGGTTGCCGGCGTTGGCAGCCGGCACCAGCCGGTCCAGTGTCGTGTTATCGCCGATCTGGCCGGCTTCGTTTCCGCCCCAGCAGTATCCCTTTCCCGTGGTCGTGACCCCGCAGCTGTGGTCGCCGCCGCCGCTCACGAGGGCGAACTGGATCGCTCCCTGCACGGCCGTCGGTACGAGCTTGCCCACGGTCGTGTTATCGCCCAACTCGCCAGAGCCGTTGTCGCCCCAGCAGTACGCGGCGCCAGCTGGCGTCACGGCGCAGGTATGCACGTACCCTGCGTCCAGGGTGGCAAAGGTGACACCAGCCGGAGCGCCAACCGGGACCGGCACGGGCTTGTCGACAGTGGTGTTGTCGCCCAGCTGGCCGGACGCGTTGGCGCCCCAGCAATACACGACCCCGTTCGTTGCGAGGCCGCAGCTGTGGAAGAAACCGGTGGTGAGAGTTGTGAACGTCACCCCCGCAGGGGCCTGCACGAGCACGGGGCTAAGCTGATCGGCGCCGCTATTGTCGCCGAGCTCCCCGGCAGAGTGCGATCCCCAGCAGTAGGCGCTACCTCCAGTTGCCGCGAGACCGCAGCTGTACCCGGCCCCGGTGCCCACGTAGGCGAATGTGACCCCTGCGGGCGCTGCCACCCGGACAGGAGTCGCTCGGTCGAGGACCGTGCCGTCGCCCAGGCGCCCGAACTCGTTCCGGCCCCAACAATAGGCGCCGCCCGTGGACGCCACCGCGCAAGTATGCTGCCCGCCGGCGCTGACGGCCTGGAACGTGACGCCCGCCGGGCCCTGCACCAGCGTCGGGACAAAGCGGTCGGTGTGGGTCCCGTCGCCGAGCTGGCCGCGACCGTTGAATCCCCAGCAGTAGATCGCGCCGTCGGTCGTGACGCCGCAGGTATGAGATCCCTGACCGGCGCCGCCAGCGGCGACCGCGGTAAAGGTCAGCGGGGCGACGATGTTGAATGCGGTGCTAGTTGCGTCGGTGAGGCCGCCGGCGGACACAGCCAGCGTGTAGCCCGTCCCGGGCTTGTCGATGCTCAAATCCGAGAATGTCGCCACACCGTTAGCGGCGGTTGCCGTGGTCGTGCCGGAGAGCGTCCCACCACTCGGGTTGTTGCGAATCGCCACAGTGACGCTGTGCGTGGCCGTCGGCACGGTGTTGCCGAACGCGTCTTGGATTACGACCTGGACTGGCAGGCTGATTGCCCCTGCTGCCGCGGTGCCGGGCGGCTGGACCGTGAAGGCGAGCCGCGTCGCCGGGCCGGGAGCGATGGCGAACGCGGCGCTCGTCGCCCTGCCCAGGCCGGTGGTGTACGCCACAAGCCTGTAACCGGTCCCTGCTCTGTCGATGCTCAGGTTCGCAAAGGTCGCCACGCCGTTCACCGCGCTGACCGTTGCGGTGCCCGAAAGCGTCCCGCCCGCCAGATTCGAATCGATCGCCACCGTGAGGGCATTCGTCGCCGTGGTGACGGTGGCCCCCGTGGCGGTCTGGATGGCGACCTGCACGGCGGGCGCAATCGCGGCGCCAGCCGTGGCGTTGCTCGGCTGGACCGTGATCGCGAGCCTCGTCGCCGCTGGCGGGGTCGGACCCTCCCCGCATGCCGCCACCGCCAGAACCATGGCGGGCGCCGCGCACCTGCGCCACGCCCGTGGCCCCACCCGCACTGTATGGACCACACGGCCTCCTTGAACGTCTCAACCTGCACCAGACGCAGCGGCTTGGTAAGTAGGGGGCACCCCAGGCTCGCGCGGCGGCGGTCCGCGGATCCGAATCACGTCCTCGCGTGCTACCGGCTCAGCACCGTGCGCATGGCGGATTTCATCGTCGCGCTCCACGGCTGTCGTCCCGTGACGTTCCAAGACCGCCCCACTAGACTCCGGCATGGAGTTCGACCCGCTCCCCCAGCAGAGTCTCGCCATTGAGGCACCGCTCGGCCCCGTCCTCGTGGTCGCGGGACCCGGCGCGGGAAAGACGTTCTGCCTCATCGCCCGCATCAACCACCTCATCACCACGGTCGGGATCGCGCCCGAGCGCATCTGCGCGGTCACCTTCACGAATCGGGCGGCCGAGGAGATCGCGGTTCGGCTGAAGCACACGCTGCGGGACCGCGCGGCTGCCGTCACGCGGGGCACGATCCACGCGCTGTGCTTGGCCCTGCTCCGGGAGTACGCCGAGGCGGCGGGCCTGCGGAAGGGGTTCGGAGTAGCCGACGAGCAGTATCAGAAGATCATCCTCGGCCGGCTGCACGTGCCGCTCGAGCAGCGGGGCCCGTTGCTGAACCGGTTCGGCCGGCACCGGGTGCAGAACTACGAGTTGACGGTGGACGACGCCCGCCTCTATCGCGAGTACACCAGTTGGCTGGCGCACCGCACCATGCTGGACTTCGACGACCTCGTCACGCAGGCCGAGCGGCTGTTGCGCACCCGGGGGGACATCGCCGACGCGATCGCCGCGCGCTGGGACTATCTCCTGGTGGACGAGTTCCAGGACGTCAACCCGGTCCAGTACGACCTCTTGAAGCGTTTGGCGGCGCCGCACGGCAACTTCTTCGCGGTCGGTGACGACGAACAATCGATCTTCACCTGGACGGGGGCGGACCCCTATGTGCTGGTGCGGTTCGCCCGCGATTACGGGATCGACCGGCCCGTCGTGCTGGACAAGAACTGCCGCTGCTCGCGCCAGATATTCGAGACCGCGCGGCGCGTGCTCGCGCAGAATCCTCAGCTGTTCGAGAAGCAGCTCACCGCCGAGCAGGACTCACCGCACGAGGTGGGTGCCTTCGGATTCCGAGACGAAGAGGAAGAGGCCTCATGGTTGCTAGAGGATCTCCAGGGCGACCGCGCGGCCTCCGAGCTGGGGTGGGGCGACTACGCGATCCTGTACCGCAAGCACAAGATCGGCGAGTACCTCGAGGGGCGGCTGCTCCGCGCGGGGATCCCGTGCCGCCTGGCGCGGGGCCGCTCGCTGATCGAGGACGACGTCATCAAGTACGTGATCAGCGCGCTGCGGATCGTGCGCGATCCCGCCGACCCCGTCGCGCTCGAGGGGTTCGCGCGGTGCGTGCTTTCACCGCACTTCCTCCAGGAGGTCGAGGCAGCGATTTCCACGCAGGGCTCCGGCGACTTCCTCGCTTCGGTACGCGCGCTCGCCCGGCGCCGGCCGGCGCAGGACCCCGACACGAAGAAGCTGTGGCGGCTCGTCTATCAGGTGGAGAACCTCCGCGCCCTGACCCGGTCGCACCGCGCGTTGGCACCGCTCGTGGATGAGATCTTGTCGCAGAGTGTCGGCCCGTACCGCAACGCGCTGGAGGAGCGGCACGACGAGCTCACCGACCCGGCGGACCTGCCGGATGCCGTCCGCCTCGCCGCGCGGCTCGCGCGCGCGATCGCGGGCGAACGCGGCATCGCCATCGCGCCGCAGGACGGGCTGGAGATCGCCTTACGGGGAATGTTGGCGGCCGCCGGCGTGCGCCACGTGCCGTCCGCGGGTTCTGGGCCCCTAGAACCCCGGGGCACCGCCCCGGGGTTAGCCCACCCTGGCGAGGTTCTGGGAAAGGCGGATGGCGGTGAGCATGGACTGGCGCTCACGCTGTTCAAAGCGCTCCAGCTCTTGGACTCGAGGGGGCTCGATACCGCCCTCGAGCGCTACGTCACGTTCGACTTCGAGACGACGGACACCGAGGTCGCGACGTGCGGCGTCGTCGAGATCGGCGCCGCGCGCGTGGTGCGGGGCGAGATCGTGGACCGGTTTCGCTCGTTGGTTCAGCCGTACCGGCCGATCACGCCTGGGGCGAGCGCGATCCACGGCTACAGCGATGGCGACATCCGGGACGCGCGCTCGTTTGGCGAGGTGTGGCCCGAGTTTCGAGCCTTCATCGGCGACGACATCCTCATCGCGCACAACGGCCAACACTTCGACATTCCCGTACTGCGCCGGCTCGCGGCCGGACGAGACGGCGTGGACAGCCTCGTGTTCTACGACACGCTGCCGCTCGTTCGCTCGCTGTCGCGCGACAGCGGCAAGCTGGAGGACCTCGCGCTGCGCTTCGGCATCGACGGCGGGCGCGCCCATCACGCGTTGGACGACGCGGTGACGCTGGCGCGGGTCTATCGCGAGCTCGAGCGGCGGCGAGGAATTCGCGCGCGCAAAGCCGTCTTGGTCAACCTGCTCGATTACCTGGGGCTAGCGCTGGCATTGGAGCAGGGAGCACGGAGCAAGGAGCAGGCGCTGCTCTTCAACGTTGCGAAGTTTTACACGTTGGGCCGATACAGCGATGCCCTGGCGTTCTACGAGATGGAGCGCCAGCGCAGCGGCGCGCTCGGGGCGCCTCCCGTCGACGAGGTGATCCGGCGGCTCGGCGGGCCCGCGCTCATGACGCGCCTCCGGGCCGAGCCCGATCCGGCTCAGCGCTATCCGGCGGCGGTGGCCCGCCTGCGGGCGCTGATGGACGAGCCCTCACCCCCACCCCCCGACCGCCGCTCCCCGATGGGGAGAGGGGGGACGCTGGACGAGAGCATCGACCGGCTGCTAGAGCGGGTAGCCCTCTCCACGTCGGACGGCATCGAGATCGCGCCCGATCGCGTGAACCTCCTCACGCTGCACTCGACCAAGGGGTTGGAGTTCTCGCGCGTGTACATCGTGGGCGTGGAGGATTACCAGATTCCAGGGCTGCGCGAGATGACGGAGCATCGGCAGGCCGAGATCGAGGAGGCGCGACGGTTGCTGTACGTGGGGATGACGCGGGCGCGGGAGCGGCTGGTGCTGACGCGGGTTGAGCGGCGGTTTGGAATGGATGCGGGGGGGAGTAGCTTCGTCGAGGAGATGGGGTTGGAGGTGCAGGGGGTGGGAGCGGAATAAGGGGGCATACGCTCGCACGGGAGACCGGTCGTGGAATCGACCGCCTTGGCGCCGTTCGCCGGCTGGGAAAATTTCTACGTGATCATCGGCTCGTCGGCCGCGGCGCTGACGGGTCTGCAATTCGTCGTGATCGTCCTGGGTGCCGAGGCGCGCTCGGTGCGCGGCCCCGAGCTGGGCGCCTTCGGCACGCCCACGGTCGTCCATTTCTGCGCCGTCTTGCTCGTCTCGGCGATCCTGAGCGTGCCCTGGCGCGAGCTCGGGAGCGGCGGGCTCGCGCTCGACGCCTGCGGCGTGGCGGGAATCACCTACATGGTGGTCGTCATCCGGCGGGCGCGCGGGCAAAAGCGCTACGTGCCGGTGCTCGAGGACTGGCTGTGGCACTGCGCCTTTCCACTGCTCGCGTACGTGACGCTCCTGGTCGCGGCGCTCGCCCTCCGACGGGATCCCCCGGTGTGCCTCCTGTTGATCGCCGCGACGGCGCTGCTCCTCTTATTCATCAGCATCCACAACGCCTGGGATGCCGTCACCTACTTCGCCGCTCAACAGCCCGAGCACCGCGAGGGTCCCCCCGCCCGGAAGTAGCCCACGTGCCTTTCCGGGCTCTCAGGGAGCGGGTCCGCCGGCCTCGAGCAGCAGTCGGACCTGCGCGAGCAGCTCGCTCGCAGTCCAGGGCTTGGTGACGAACGCCACGCGGGGATCCTGGCCAACGGTCTTCCGGAAGTTCGGCGCGGGAAACCCGCTCATGAACAACACCCTCACCCCGCGCGACTCACCCCGGATGACGTCGTACAGCTCGAACCCGCTGAGCTTGGGCATCACGACGTCGGTGATTATGAGGTGCAGCGCCGCGCGCTGGGCGCGGTAGGCCTCGACCCCCTGCTGACCATCGACCGCGGTGACGACCCGATAGCCGACTTTCGAGAGGAGCTGCTGAGCGGCCATGCGCATCGCTCGATCGTCCTCTACCAGCAGAATCGTCTCCGTCCCGCCGGGCAGGCCTTCCTCGGCTTCGGCCTCGAGCTCCGACATCCCTCGATCGCGGACGGCGGGGAAGTACACCTTCGCCGTAGTTCCCTGCCCGACCTCGCTGTAGATGTGGAGGTATCCGCGGTGCTGCTTCACGAGCCCGTAGGCCATCGACATGCCGAGGCCGGTGCCGACGCCTACCGGTTTGGTGGTGAAGAACGGCTCGAACACCCGAGCCAATGTCTGCGCATCCATCCCCACGCCGGTGTCGCTCAGTGCGACGCTGACGTAGGATCCGGGCTCGACCCAGGCGTGGAGCGGACGATCCGCGGCACCGAGGCGCGCGCGCCGGACTTCGACGTGCAGGGTCCCGCCCTTCGGCATGGCATCCCGGGCGTTGGTCACGAGGTGCAGTAGGATCTGCTTCACCGCGGCGGGATCCGCTTCGACCACGCCGCCTTCCTCGTCCGCCTCGAACTGCACCTCGATGTTCGCCGGAAGCTGGCGGCGCAGCGTATCGAGCGCGTCGCGCACGAACTCGGTGAGCACCAGCGGCTGCAGGTCGAGCACCCGGTGGCGGCTGAAGCCCAAGAGCCGCTGGGCCAGCTCGGCGCCGCGCTGAGCCGTGAGCTTCAGCTCGTCGAGGTCGCGGTTCGGCGGCAGCGATTGGGCCAGCACGGCGGTGCGCGCCAGGATAGCGCTGAGGAGCTCGTTGAACTGCTGGGCGATGGCGCCCGTCAGCCGGCCGATCGTCTCCATCTTCTCGGCCTGCCTCAACGCCCGCTCGCGCGCGAGCTGCGCGGCGATGTCCTCGGCGGTCATCGGCCTCGTTATAGTCCGCCGTGTCGGCGGCGTCAAGCCGAGCGAACCGCGCCCTGCGCCCAGGCTAAGTCGTTGATTTACAACTCCGCGCGTTACCTGTGCACAGGGGTATGGGGTCTTCACAACACACCCTAACGGAGGCGCCTTGATATGCGCGACTCCGCTCCTCACAGGTTGACCGAGCGACGCCAAGCCATCCTCCGCCAGACCAGCGCAGCCCTACGAGGGCAACCGGTCATCTTGTGGCGCGTGGTGAAGGGTATTGCGCTGGCCGAGGTTGCAAGCCCCGCGAATCCGCCGCGGGACGTAATCGAATTCGACGTGGTCGCGGCCCTGCGGGCGTGGGGCGGGGCGGTGGGCGACAGGAGTCTCTGGGTTGTATGCCGCCGGGAGCCGAGCCGCTGGCACGTGGCCCGAGTCCGGAGCGACGTGCCCGCGCCGCCACCTGACGGTGTCGAGCGCCGCAGCCCGGAGCGGTTGGTTCTCGAGCTGGCCGGTCTCTCGCTCGGCGCGCTCGAGCAGATCTGGGCAGTCGCCGACCAAGCGACCGTGTATCTGTGCGGCGCCCTCGCCTTGCTCGAGGCGTGCCTCGAGCGCGTGCGCGCGGCACACGGTCTGACAACCACCACCCGCGCACATCTACTGGCCGATCTCGCGTTCGTCGCGGACGCGATCCAAGGCGGGCTCGACGCCGCGTAGCGAGTCACGGCTTGGCCTTCCCGATCACGGCTTCCAGACCCTCGGGGGCCCGCTTGCGGCACTCCTTCTTTAGGTCTTCCATGTCGGCCGCGAGGAACTTGCCCAGCAGGCCATCCGCGGTGACCTCGAACGCCGGTAGCTCCTTCTTGGCGGAGGTATTGGAATACAGCGCAATGACTGCGCGCCCATCGAACTTGTAGAACGAGTAGGTCGGGTAACGACCGAACAGCCATACGTGAGCAGGTTTCCCGAAGTCGCGTGCCAGACGCGCGAAGTAGCGGTACGCATCGGCGACCAGCGCCGGGATCAAGGGACCGTCCTCGAAATGCTTGCCCAGGGAGAACATGAGCTCGTGGTCCTCGAGATCGGGGAGAAAGGCCTCGAGCGTGGTGCCGGCTCGACCAACGAAGGCCTTGATCGCGGCGTCGTGATTCTCGCGCCAGCGGCGTGAATGGATGAAGCAAAGGGCCAGCGTGGTGGAAGACTCGATGAGATCGTCAAACCGTTGCACGAATCCGGCGAACGGAGCTACGCGGACGATCCCGAAAGGGGGATCAGCGGGTTGAGGAGTCGCGGTCATCGGCTCGACGCTATCCCAGCCGAGCCCGGGCGGCGAGTGCGACGGTTGCGGTGTCGTGAATCGGCGTGGCGACGCGCACCTGCTCGGCAAAGCGGACCACCGCTCCGCTCAGGATATCCAGCTCCGTGGGCCCTCCGGACTCCAGGTCGACCAGAAAGCTCGGCTTCATGGCAGGCGGCAAGCCATCGATCACCGCCAACACCCGGGCGGCTTCGTCGCCGGGGAAGGCGACGCCGCGCGCGCGGCCGACGGCCACGACCTCGCCGATGGCGCGCTCCACGAGGCGCCGCCCCAGCCGGTCGGCGCGGAGCGGCCCGACGGGTGAGCGGGCCAGCCCGCACGCCGCGGCGAGCGCCGTGATGAACACGAACTTCTGCCACAGCTCGACCTGGATGCGATCGGAGGCGCGCGCGTCCACGCCCGCGTCACGGAACGCCGCGGCGATACGCCGCACCCGCTCCGTGATCACGCCGTCGAATTCCCCCACCACGACGACTTGCAGAGGACCGCGTCGCTCCACGCTACCCGGCCCCACACGAACCGCGCTGATCGTCGTGAGGCCTCCGAGCACCGCGGCCGGCGGCACTTTCAAGTGCGCGAGCTGCTCGGCGGTTTCGACTCCGTTCAGCAGCGGCACCACGGTGGTTCCCTGCTGGGCGCAGTGTCGGACGACGGGGGCGATGCCCTCGAGCGAGTAGCTCTTCACGGCGAGGATTGCGAAATCGGCGGGCTGGAGCGTCTCCACCCGGTCCGTCGCGGCGACGCGTGCCTGGAACGCGCCCTCGGGCGTCTTGATCTCGAGGCCTCGCTCGCGCAGCGCCGCGAGCGTCGCTCCCCGAGCGAAGCAGGTGACCTCATGGCCGGCGCGCGCGAGCTGTCCGCCATAGTAGGCCCCCACCGCGCCGGCGCCCAGCACGACGACTTTCACCGTGTACGGTGATCTGTGTCAGTACTCGGCGTAGCCGTCGTCGGGATAGCAGTACAGCCAGCGCTCCTCCGGCTCCGCCGAGGCGACCACCGGATGCCCGCTGGCACGGGCATGCTTTGAGGCATGCTGGTTGGGGGAGCTGTCGCAACACAGCGTGGCGCCGCACTCCTGGCAGGTGCGCAGGTGGACCCACTGCGCGCCCAGCTTCACGCACTCGGCACACTCCCGCCGCTTGGCGTGCCGCACGGTGGTGATCTCAGCGAGATGAGCGCAGCTAGCGTCGGGCATGGGAGACCTCGCTTATGGGATCACGATCATCGGGTCCGTGACCCCGGAGATTACCTGAAATGGCGGTCGGGCGCGAGCGAGGTCGGGTGGACGGCGGTTACGGCGTCGGCACGATTTTCAGGTTAGCGAAGTCGCCGCCGGAGTTGTTTCCCACCCACAGGCCCACCCGTCCGGTGTGGCGATCACTCAACTGGCGCACCACCAGACTGGGCTGCTTCGCGTCGGCGACGAACACGCTCACCTGCGGGCTCGCGACCACCACGCGCACGTGGAACCAGCCGTTCGGATCCGGCGCCGGAGTGACGGGCTGCTCGTACTCCCCGGGGTGCTCGGCTCTCAGCTTCTGCCACGGGTAGGTCGGATGAGAGACATACTGCACGGCGCGCTTGCGCCTTGCCTGGTCGTCGGTCCTGAAGTTGAAGGGGCGAAAGTAGACGGCGTCATACGTGGTATCGTCCACTCCATGAAACGCCACGCCCACAAAGCTCTGTTGCTGTACGTCCTTGCCTCTGATGTCGAGCTCGATCGTGCCGTTACCGAGCTCGATGCCCTGCAGGTAGGCCACGCCGTTGTCGGCGCCTTCGCTGAGGCGCAGGCCGGTCTTCGTCCCATCCTTGAAGCTGCTCACAGAGCGGTTGAAGATGTGCAGGCCCTTGCCGTCGGCAAGCTTCGCCAGATCGGGCTCGAGGGTTCTCTGCTGACCGGAGCCGCGCGACGCGGTGAAGAGGCTAGCCGCGGCAATCACGACGGCGACGGCAAAGCGCCTGTCCATAAGGTCCTCCTTGGGGGTGCGACCCTCTACGATGTCAGGAGCCGACCCGTTTCGTGCCGCAGAATCAAGTCGGTGCAACCGCCCTTTGACTCACCAGAGCGCTTGCGCCGCGTCAGTGCGGCGATAGGATTGAGGCCAATCCCCCCTTCGCGACCGTGTCGGCTCCCGTGCACTTCTGCGCGGACGCCGACACCCCAACCTGGCGGCGCCGCGGGCGACGTGTCACCGTCCCGCGGCCGAACCATCGCCGGCGCAACGACCTACCGCGAATGGCCGAGCTGGCCGCCAATTGGCACGTGGCGTGCAACAGAGCACTGCGCCGCCCGAGGGGAAGGCGTGGCCACTACCTGTAGAGGAGTCCAGAAATGCGTGCATCACGTATTGCAGGGTGGGGGCGGCGCGTTGGGGCGTGGGCGGGCGTGGCGGGGATGGTCACCCTGCTCAGCGCCACGTCCGCGCAGGCACAGCAGCAGGCGATCGACCCGACGTGGCTCAGCTTCGACGCCGCGGCGCGCTCGGCCCGATTCCAGCTCATCGCCGGGCTCACCGGCCTGAACGGGGCGCTCAACTTCAACGGGTTCTCGGACGGTGGTCTCACGTTCGTGGTGCCCGTCGGATGGCGCACCGAGATCGACTTCCGCAACCACGACGGCATGCTGCCGCACAGTGCCGAGGTGATCGCGCCGCAGACGCCGCTCCCGATCCAGCCCGTCGATCCTGCGATCCCGCGGGCTTTCACGCTCAGGCTCGCGGAAGGGCTCATCTCAGAAGCGACGGACACGATGCGGTTCACCGCCCAACCGGCGGGAGACTACCTGATTTTCTGCGGCGTGGCGGGGCACGGCGCCGCGGGGATGTGGATCCGGTTCCAGGTAAGCGCGTCCGCGAAGACGCCCGCGTTGCTCACGCCTGCCCCTGGGAAGCGATGATGCCAATGACGGCCGCTAGTACCACGGCCGTGGCTCTCACGCTCGCCGCGTGCGCCTCGGTGCCCCAGGTCCGCACGGCGGTCAGTCCGGACGGGGGCATCGGCAGCCTGCACAGGCGTACGAGCTGGATCTTCAGAAGACCATCACGGCGATCCTCGCGGGGGTTCGTCGCGCCCCGCGGGGCTAGACGGGCTTCGCCAGCATGGCCCTAGCAGCGCCACCGCAACACTCGAGCGACGTCCGCAACGGGATTCCCTACCGCCGCCTGGGGCGCACCGGGGAAATGGTGTCGCTGATCGGCGTGGGCGGCTATCACCTCGGGAGGCAAGCCGACGAGCAGGAAACCATCCGGATCGTACGCACCGCGGTCGACAGCGGAATCAACTTCCTCGACAACTGCTGGGACTACAACGGTGGGGCAAGCGAGATCCGCATGGGAAAGGCGCTGCGCGACGGCTATCGCGAGAAGGCGTTTCTCATGACCAAGATCGACGGCCGCACCAACGAGAGCGCGGCGCGGCAGATCGACGAGTCGCTACGCCGGCTGCAAACCGATCGCATCGACCTCATGCAGTTCCACGAGGTGATCCGGATGACCGATCCGGAGCGCGTGTTCGGCACGGATGGGGCGCTGGAAGCGGTGGTGGCGGCGCAGCGCGCGGGGAAGATTCGCTACGTCGGATTCACCGGCCACAAGAGTCCCGCCATCCATCTCCGGATGCTTCAAACCGCCCGAGCGCACGGGTTCCGGTTCGACGCGGTGCAGATGCCGTTGAACGTGATGGATGCGCACTACGACAGCTTCGCGAAGCAGGTGGTGCCGGTGCTGGTCGAGCAGGACATCGCCGTACTGGGGATGAAGCCGATGGGCGACCCGTTCGTGCTGGTGAGCGGCACCGTGACCGCCGTGGAATGCCTC
Organism: Gemmatimonadetes bacterium 13_1_20CM_4_69_16; assembly: GCA_001919865.1. Taxonomy (GTDB): domain Bacteria; phylum Gemmatimonadota; class Gemmatimonadetes; order Gemmatimonadales; family GWC2-71-9; genus 20CM-4-69-16. The sequence goes on from MNIR01000070.1 coordinate 21,887, forward strand.
CACTACGCCATGAGCCTGCCGACGAGCGTGGTGATCACGGGCTGTGATTCACTGCCGGTGCTCGAGCAGGCGCTGCACGCAGCTCGCAGCTTTCGTCCGCTGAGCGAGGCGGCCGTAGAGGCGCTGCTCGGCAGGACGGCACACGCCGCTAGCGACGGGAAGTACGAGCTGTACAAGACGACCCATCATTTCGATGGGACGTACCAGAATCCACAATGGCTGGGGTGAGACGATGCGCGTGGGTTTCATTGGACTGGGAGCGATGGGCAGCCGCATGGCCAGCCGGTTAGTCGCGGCGCACCATGACGTGGTCGTGTACAACCGGACCCCGGAGCGTGCCCGGCCCTTGGAGCAACGCGGCGCGAAGGTGGCGGCGACGCCGAAACAGCTCGCCGCGGGCACCGACATCGTGTTCTCGAGCGTCGCCAACGACGCCGCGCTGGAACAGGTGATGTTCGGACCCGATGGTGCGCTCGCGGGCGCTCGGGCTGGCACGATCGTTGTCGAGATGAGCACTGTGAACCCACGCGCCTCGCGCCGCCTGCACGAAGCGGCTCGGAGCAAAGGCGTCGCGGTGCTCGACGCTCCCGTTTCCGGGAGCACGGTGCAAGCGGAGCAGGGACAGCTCGTGATGTTCGTGGGGGGCGAGGAGGACGTGTACCAGAGCTGCCAGCCGATCCTCGCGGTGCTAGGCAGCAAGACGTTCTATCTCGGGCCCAGTGGCGCCGGCGCGACCATGAAGCTGTGTGTCAACACGCTGCTGGGGCTGGGGGTCCAGGCGCTGGCCGAGGCTATCGCGCTCGGCGTGAAAGCCGGCCTGCCGCGCGAGCGGTTTCTGCAGGTGCTGGGCGAAACCGCGGTCGTCTCGCCCAGTCAGAAGTCCAAGCTCGAGAACGCCCGCAAGGACGACTACCCCGCGGCGTTCGCGCTGAGGCTGATGTTCAAGGACTTCGGGTTGATCGTGGAGACGGCCATGGAGTGGTCGGTCCCGATGCCCGCGACGGCCGCGGCGGTACAGGTGGCCGCCGCGGAGCACGCCCGACAGTCAGCCGCACACAGTGATGAAGACTTCTCTGTCGTGATCCGAGCGATGGAACGGTTGGCGGGCGTCGCCTGATCGCTGTCGGCTTCCGCACAGTTCTGCTCGACCTTCCGCACCAGATACGCAAGCGTAGCCCGAAGCACGGCTAGCCCTCCAATGGCGAACGCCCGGCAGGGGCGTCACTTGGCGCGACCGGAGCGGTCGCCGGCTGACTGGCACGCGGCGTGCGAAGGGAACTGAGCCATGACAACCGCGATCACGTTGACCTTGCCCGAACTCGCCTACCTGCGCTGCCTGCGCGTCCTGGCGGCGTGGTGGAACCTTGGCTCGAGCGGGGTGCAACCGCGGATGCTCGTGCAGTACGAGGTGCGGCCGTGAAGGCCCTGCACTTCCGCGTCGCGCTCGCAACAGGGGGCGTCGTGGGCCTGCTCGTGCTGCACCTCGGGGCCGCCGGCGCGGCGGGCGCGGCGTCCATGACGGCGCGTGCGCTGGTCGTTTCCGATCAGGCACGCCGCTATCTCACGCTGGCATATGGCTCGCCCACCGAGTTCATGGGCTGCATGATCGGCCAGGTCCGCGGTCCCGTGGTGTTCGTGCAGCGCATCGCTCCCGCCGACGTGGATCCCGTTCACTCGACGCGAACTCACGTGCTGCCGCGTCAGACGTGCGAGGAGGCAGGATGGAACGGGACCGTGGGGATGATCCACAGCCACCCGGGAGGCGAGCGCTGCTTCTATTACTTCCCCGGCACGCAAGTCGCCAGCTCGGACGCCGAGTCGTTCGCGCGACAGCCGTACCCGGTGGACGCGATCATGTGCGGCGACAGCATCGTGTGGATCGGCCGCGATCGCGCCCAACGGCAGGTGCGGCTTGCGGACGGGCCGGCTGTGATGACCCTGGACCACCAGCCCGGGAATCGCGTGCACGCGGGGACCCTGGCGGAGCGGGGAGAATGATCACCCGTATGGGTGCCGGAACGATCACGCTGATCGTGGCGCTGTGCGCGACGAGCGCGTGCATGGGCCCCCTCGCGATCTTCGACACACTGGTGATCAATCGCGCCGGCAGCGGCTACACGCTCGTCGCGTCCGCATCAGGAATGGCGAGCGTGACGAGCGCACCGTTCACGGTGTCCGGAGCCACTGGCAGCGCAGCGCGGGCGCCGTGAGGTTGCGAGCAGTCGTCCTGCTGGCGCTGCCGCTCGCCGCCGGCGGAGCGTTCTTCTGGGGGCCGACCCCGCCGGAAGCGTTGCGAGAGCCGGCCGTGGTGGCCAGCCACGACGGTGTGCTGCAGCTGACGCTCACCGCCGCGCGGGGCGCGACGCAAGTCGGGGGGCGTCGGGTCATCGCCCAGGTATACAACGGGAGTTATCTGCCGCCGACCCTACGCGTGCAACCGGGCGACGTGGTCCGGCTGCGGCTGGTCAATGCGCTCGACGAGACCACGAACCTCCACGTGCACGGATTGGCGGTCTCGCCGCGCGACACCGCGCTGATCGTCGAGGGCCTGCTCGACCCGTTTCCGGCGCTCCGCGATGTGCACGAGCACGTGCTGCTTCTCAAGGACGCGCAGATCGGGGGCGGGAAAGTCGTGCCTCGCGGGATCGGCGACGACGCCATACGCACGGTGAACGGCATGGTCAACCCCACGATCACGCTCCGTCCGGGCGAGACGCAGCTGTGGCGCATCGGCAATGTGGGAGCGGACCTGTACTACCTGCTCACGCTCGATGGACACCGCTTCTACGAGGTGGCGCGCGACGGTCACCGCCTCGCCCGCCTGGTGCCGAAGCAGCAGCTGCTGCTCGAGCCGGGGGCGAGAGAGGAAGTCCTGGTGCAGGCAGCCGGCCCCGGGACCTATGCGCTCCGGACCGCCGGCTTCGACACCGGGCCGCAGGGCAACCACTACCCCGGGGCAGTGCTCGCGACCGTGCGTGTGAAGGGTGGCGCGGTCCCACCCCTCGCACTTCCCAAGCGGTTGCTGCCCGTTGCCGACCTACGCCGCCGGATCACGGATCGCCGCACGATCGTGTTCTCCGAATCGGCCGACGGCGACACGTTCTTCGTGGACGGCCGCACCTTCGACCCGAACCGCATCGACACGCGCGTCAAGCTGGGCGCGATCGAAGAGTGGACCATCCGGAACGAGTCCGGCGAGTTGCACGACTTCCACATCCACCAGACGCACTTTCAGGTCACCGAGGTAAACGGTGTCCGCCAACAGTTCGACGGCTATCAGGACATCGTCAACGTGCCGGTGCACGGCGAAGTGAAGGTGATCATCCCGTTCACCGATCCGAACATCGTCGGCAGGTTCGTGTACCACTGCCACCTGCTGTCGCACGAGGACAAGGGGATGATGGCGACGATCGAGGTGATGCCCTGAACTACGAGAGCCCAAAGCGCTCCATGCGCGTGTAGAGCTTGCCCCGGCTCAGACCGAGCAGCTTGGCAGCCTTGGACTTGTTCCGGCCCGTCTGTTTGAGGGCGCCCTCGATGAGCGTGCGCTCCATCGCCTCGAGGTCCACCCCGTGAGCTGGAAAGTCCCCGACCGCAGCTTGAGGGGCTGCGGGGACGGCGGGCAGTGGGGCGCTCGTCGCCGACTCGGCGTGCCAGGGCAGATGTTCGGGATTGATCAGGCCCCCCTCGCACAGAATCAGCGCCCGCTCCACCGCGTTGCGCAACTCGCGCACGTTGCCCGGCCAGGCGTGAGCCAGGAGATGCGCGCGCGCCTCGCGCGAAATCCCCGCGGCCGGCCGCCCGATCACCACCGGCCCGAGCTCCTCCACGAAGTGCTCGAGCAGCGGCAAGATGTCCTCCTGGCGCTCGCGCAGCGGTGGTAGGTGAATCGCGAACACGTGGAGCCGATAGTAGAGATCCTCGCGAAACGCGCCCCTGGTCATCGCCGCCTGCAAGTCGCGGTTCGTCGCGGCGATGACGCGCACGTCGGCCTTGAGCGTCCGGGTGCCGCCGAGGCGCTGAAATTCCCGCTCCTGGAGCACCCGCAAGAGCTTTGCCTGCACCGCGGGGCTCATCTCGCCGACTTCGTCGAGAAATAAGGTCCCACCCCCGGCCTGCTCGAGCCGTCCCGCCCGCGCCGACACGGCCCCGGTGAAGGCACCCTTCTCGTAGCCGAACAGCTCCGACTCGAGCAGCGCCTCCGGGAGCGCTGCGCAGTTCAGGGCGACGAACGGCCCCTCGGCGCGCCGCGACCCGCGGTGGATCAGGTGCGCCACCACCTCCTTGCCCGTCCCCGACTCCCCCGTCAGGAGCACGGTGGTTTCGGCGCCCGCCACTTTGGCGGCTTGACCCAGCACGTCGCGCCATTGTTTGGAGGAGCCGACCGGCGCGTGGGGGCCCGCGGCCTCGAGCTCGGCCGTGAGGCTCGCAACCCGAGCGTCGAGGCGCGCGGCTCGCTCCTGCGCTGCGACCCGCTGCCGCTCCTCCTCCGCCAAGCGCTCGTGTGCGAACGCCAAGGCCACGAGGTCGGCGATCCGCCGCCCCGCTGGCACATCCGCTTCCCTGTACGGATCCGCCGCGCGGGAGAGGAAGTTCAGAAAGCCCAGCACATTGCCTCGCAGGCGAACCGTCAACCGCAGCCACGACGGGTACCCCATCGCAACCCATGGCGGACCGGGGCGCCACTCGAACCGCTCGTCGGCGCCGCTGGAAGCGGTGCGCACCAGGCCCTCGAGCCCCTCGGTCTTCCCCGGCAGGCTCCGGAAGTTGCGAAAGATCGCGAACTCTTCGTGGGCCAATCCGGGCGACGGTGGCGCAAACGACTTCTCCAGCAGCGCCGCACGCGGTTCCTCTTCGGAAACGGCGACCACGCGGTAGTGCTCGCCGTCCTCCGCGACCAGGCCGAACAGGAGGCAATCGTGCGGGACGGTGTGGCGGGCCAGCGCGGAGATCCGGGCAAAAACCTCCCGGACATCGAGGCTTTGCGCCAGGACGTTCAGGAGCGGTCCCAAGGTCTCTTGATCCGAGCCAGCAGCCATCCTCAGGAGATTCTATGCGCTGCCCCGCTGCACGCTAGAAGCGCTGTCGACTCCCGCGCACTTCTGCTCGACATTGGTCAACGTGTGACTCTCCCGTCGCCGCGCCGTCCGTCGTCGCTCGAAGCCGAACCCGCGACACCACAGTGACTTTGGCGCCCGCGCCCGCCCCGCCGCACGGGTGGCACGTCGGGTGCAAAGGCCCGGCGGCGACCACGATTTCACAAACACAGGAGAACACAATGCGAACCACACGGCTCTTGACAGCAGCCTCACTGCTCACGCTCGGGGCCTGCGCCCCGGGGATCAGCGTGCGCACGGCGCTCAGCCCCGACGCGAGCCTCCGCGGGCTGCACACTTTCCGCGTCCAGCCGACACCCCAACCGAAGATCGCGGGCGCGGTCTCATCGACCAACGACCCGATGCTCGTGAACTCGATCTCGAACCGGGCGCTGCGTGCCGACTTGGCGCAGGAGTTCGCGGGCCTCGGCTACGTCGCGAGCGACAGTAACCCCGACTTCTGCGTCGCGTACTACGCCAGCACCAACCAGAAGCTCGACGTCACCTATTGGGATTACGGGTATGCGTGGCGGCCGCACTGGTGGAGCGGGTGGGGACACCGCTGGGGCCGTGGCTGGGGCGGGGACTGGGGAATCCCGAGTGCTCCGACGGTGACTCAATACACCCAGGGAACCGTAATCGTCGATGTGTTCGACCCCAAGACTAAGGACCTGTTGTGGCGGGGCCAGGGGGTCGCCGCGGTCTCGGACAACGAGGCGCTGTACGAGCAGGATCTCAAGAAGACCGTCGAGGCGATCGTGGACAAGTTCCCCGCTGCGTCGAACAGAGTCGCGCTGGCGCAGTGAGGTACGGGATGGGCCGCCGCGCCGCGAGGTCGGACGGATGACCCACGAGAATGTGGAGATCCTGATCGGCAAGCTCGTCACGGACGAGGAGCTGCGGGAAGCGTTTCAGCAGAACCCACACGCGGTGTTGACTTGGCTGCGGCACCAGGGTCTTCAGCTGAGCTCACTCGAGATGGAGGCCCTGACGTCCATCAGCCCATCGGAGCTCAACGCTCTCGCTGACAGGTTCGACGGACGCCTGCAGAAGGCGTCATTGAGGAGAAGTCATATGACACGCACCGGTCAAGACACGGAAACGCTTCCCACGACGCCGCTCGGCACGACCGACATGCGGATCACGCGCGTCGGCTTCGGCGCGTGGGCGATCGGCGGCGGCGGATGGAGTTTCGCCTGGGGCAACCAGGACGATGCGGATTCGATCGCCGCGATCCGCCACGCCGTCGAGCGCCGCATCAACTGGATCGATACGGCGGCGGTGTACGGCCTCGGCCACTCCGAGGAGATCGTCGCCCGCGCGCTGCGCGACATCCCGGTCGACGACCGGCCATACGTCTTCACCAAAGCCGGCCTGGTCTGGGACGAGCACGACCGTGCCGCCCCACCGCGGCGCATCGGGGATCCCCTGAGCATTCGCCGTGAGGTCGAGGGATCGCTGCGCCGGCTCGACGTCGAGCGCATCGACCTGTATCAGATGCACTGGCCCGCCGAGGACGGCACCCCGCTCGAGGACTACTGGGGCATGCTGCTGCAGCTCAAAGCGGAGGGGAAGGTGCGCGCAGTCGGGCTCTCCAATCACGATGTCGGGCAGCTTGAAGCCGCAGAGCGGCTGGGGCACGTGGACACGCTGCAGCCGCCGCTTTCCGCGATCCACCGGGAGGTCGCGGCGGCGGAGCTGCCGTGGTGCGCGGCGCATCGCACGGGGGTCATCGTGTACAGCCCGATGCAGTCGGGCCTGCTCACGGGCGCCTTCAGCGCCGCGCGCGCGGCCCAACTGGGCGCGGACGACTGGCGCTCCCGCTCTCCCGATTTCACCGGCCAGGGCCTACGCCGCAATCTGGCCCTGGCGGACGCGCTGCGGCCGATCGCCGAGCGACACGGCGCGACTGTCGCCGGCG
>MNIR01000025.1 GCA_001919865.1 Gemmatimonadetes bacterium 13_1_20CM_4_69_16
CACCCGTCACACCGGCGACATCCTGCTGGAAGGCGTCTCCGTTTTCTCCCGCGGGACCGATCCGGTGCTGCTGCGCCGGCTCGTCGGGATGGTGTTCCAGCAACCGAACCCGTTTCCGAAGTCCATCTTCGACAACGTGGCCTACGGGCCCCGCATCAACGCGCTCTGCGCGGAGCGCGACATGCCGGATCGCGTCGAGCGCGCACTGCGCCGCGCGGCACTGTGGGACGAGGTCAAGGACCGGTTGCACGCACCGGGAACGAGCCTGTCGGGCGGGCAGCAGCAGCGCCTCTGTATCGCCCGCGCGCTCGCGAACGAGCCGGAGGTGCTGCTCATGGACGAGCCCTGCTCGGCGCTCGATCCGGCCGCCACCCAGCGCATCGAAGAGTTGATGGTCGAGCTCAAGCAGTCCTACACGATCGTGATCGTGACGCACAACATGCAGCAGGCGTCCCGGGTCTCCGACTTCACCGGATTCTTCTATCTCGGTCGCCTGATCGAAGTCGGCGATACCAAACAGGTCTTTACCAGGCCGTCGGACGAGCGCACCGAGGCCTACATCACAGGACGGTTCGGATGAGCGCCACCGCGGCACACCGCCACTTCCACGACGAGCTCTCGGAGCTCAAGTCAAAACTGCTCACCATGTCGGCCGACGCCCAGGTGGCCTTGGGCACGGCCCTGGACGCCGTGATCAAGCGGGACGGCGCTCTCGCCGCGCAAGTGATCGCGGGCGACGGCATCATCGACGCTCACGAGCTGGAGATCGAGGAGACGGTTGTGGACCTGCTGGCGACGCAACAGCCCATGGCCCGTGACCTCCGGCTGCTGCTCGCCGCCATGAAGATCGCGAACGACCTCGAGCGCGTGGGAGATCACGCGGTGAACATCGCGCAGTGCGCCGAACGTTTGCTCGCCGCCCACCTGGTCGCGCCGGAGCCGGAGCTGGTGGAGATGGCGCGTCAGGCGCGCAGCATGCTCTCAGGCGCCTTGGACGCGTTCGTGCGGGGCGACGCGGCACTGGGCCGCGACATCTGCCGCCGGGACGATTCGGTCGACGCATTGAACCGCTCGGTGTTTCGCATCCTCCTCACTCACATGATGGAGGATCCGCACATCATCGGCGCGGCCATGGAGCTGTTCCTCGTGAGCCGCAACCTCGAGCGCGTGGCGGACCTCGCCACCAACATCGCGGAGGACGTGGTGTTCGTCGTGGAGGGCAAGACCATCAAACATCACGCGGAAGGATGAACGCCCCGGCGCGCCGCCGCGCCAGGTGATCCGCGTTCGCGAACAGCTTGATCAGCAGCAGCCCGCAGAGGAACCCGCCGACGTGCGCCCACACGGCGACGCCTCCTTCCGTGGGAGAGAGCGAGCCGAGCGCGCCCATCAGCAGCTGGAGCACGAACCAGTACCCCAGCATCACGTATGCCGGGAGCACCACCGTCGTGATGAAGAAGCCGAGCGTCAGCAGCGTGTGCACGCGCACCCGCGGGTACAGCAGGATGTACGCGCCCATGACCCCGCTGATCGCCCCCGAGGCACCGACCATCGGCGCCACCGAGTGCGGCTGGATGAACACCTGCGCTGCGGCCGCGGCTACGCCGCAGATCAGGTAGAACACCACGAACCGCGCGTGGCCCATCGAGTCCTCGATGTTGTTCCCGAACACCCACAGGAACCACATGTTGCCGAGCAGGTGGAACCAGCCGCCGTGCATGAACATCGAGGTGAGGACCGCGCCCCAATGCGGCGCGTTCGATACGACGCGATCGCAATAGAGCATGTGGCCCAACTGGTCTTGCCCGATCGGTATGGGCGTCCCTGGTGGGACGCCGCGCAACAGTTCGCCGGGGATCAGCCCAAGCTGGCAGACCGAGGTTCGCAGCGCTTCCTCGCTCCCCATGCCCTGCACGAACAGCCAGGCCAGCACGTTGAGCGCGATGATGCCCAGCGTAACGAGCGGAGTCAGCTCGGTCGGGTTCTCGTCCTTGTAGGGAAACACGTGGCTGAAAGATAGCCTTCCGTCTGCCTTTTTGGCATCTTTTCGGGGCACGCGCTTTGCCTGTGCGACGAGCGAATGGATATGGGCATCACCCTCATGCTAAGGAGCACTCGTCATGGCTGAGAAAATCATCGGCATCGACCTCGGCACCACCAACTCAGTGGTGGCGGTGATGGAAGGTGGCGATCCCGTCGTTATCCCCAATGCCGAAGGCGGGCGGGTCACGCCGTCGGTCGTCGGGTTCACGAAGGATGGCGAGCGGCTCGTCGGCCAGGTGGCCAAGCGCCAGGCCGTGACCAACCCCCAGAACACCGTATTCTCGATCAAGCGCTTCATGGGGCGGCGCATCAGCGAGGTGCAGGAAGAGATGAAGCGCGTCCCCTACAAGGTGGTCGAGGGACCGAATGGTCTCGCCGCGGTCGAAATCCAGGGCAAGCGGTACACGCCGCCCGAGATCTCGGCGATGATCCTCCAGAAGATGAAGCAGACGGCGGAAGACTATCTCGGCCACAAGGTCGAGAAGGCCGTCATCACGGTCCCCGCGTACTTCAACGATTCGCAGCGCCAGGCCACGAAGGACGCCGGCAAGATCGCCGGCCTCGACGTGGTGCGGATCATCAACGAGCCGACGGCGTCGGCGCTGGCCTACGGGCTCGACAAGAAGAAGGAAGAGAAGATCGCGGTTTACGACCTGGGCGGCGGCACGTACGACATCTCGGTCCTCGAGCTCGCCGAAGGCGTGTTCGAAGTGAAGTCGACCAACGGCGACACCCACCTGGGCGGCGACGACTTCGATGCGCGGGTCATGGAGTGGCTGGTGGCCGAGTTCAAGCGCGACCAGGGGATCGACCTGTCCAAGGACCCGATGGCGCTGCAGCGGCTCAAGGAAGCCGCCGAAAAGGCGAAGATGGAGCTGTCCACGGTGATGCAGACGGAGATCAACCTCCCCTTCATCACGGCGGACCAGTCGGGGCCCAAGCACCTGAACATCACGCTGACGCGGGCCAAGCTCGAGCAGCTGGTCGACGACCTGGTGAAGCGCACCCTTCCTCCGATGGAGCAGGCCCTGAAAGACGCGGGGCTCAAGCCGACGGAGATCGACGAGGTGATCCTGGTCGGCGGCCAGACACGCATGCCGAAGGTGCAGGAGATCGTGAAGAGCTTCTTTGGCAAGGAGCCCCACAAGGGCGTGAACCCCGACGAGGTGGTCGCGATCGGGGCCGCGATCCAGGGCGGTGTGCTCGCGGGCGAGGTGAAGGACGTGCTGTTGCTCGACGTCACCCCGCTGTCGCTCGGGATCGAGACCCTGGGCGGCGTCACCACCGTGCTGATCCCGCGGAACACGACGATCCCGACCAAGAAGTCGGAGGTCTTCTCCACTGCGGAAGACAACCAGACGACGGTCGAGATCCACGTGCTGCAGGGTGAGCGGCAGATGGCGCTCGACAACCGCACGATCGGCAAGTTCCAGCTGACGGGCATTCCACCCGCCCCGCGGGGCGTGCCGCAGGTCGAAGTGACGTTCGACATCGACGCCAACGGCATCCTGCACGTGTCCGCCAAGGACAAGGCGACGGGCAAGGAGCAGAAGATCCGCATCGAGGCCTCGTCGGGACTCGCCGACAGGGACATCGACAAGATGGTCAAGGATGCGGAGGCGCACGCGGCCGAGGACAAGCGGCGGCGCGAGGAGATCGAGCGGCGCAACCGCCTCGACACCCTGGTGTACGAAGTGGAGAAGAACTCCAAGGAGTGGGCCGACAAGCTGGACGGCTCGCTCAAGTCCCGGCTCGACAAGGCGGTCGAAGCGGCCAAGCAGGCGCTCCGCTCGGGCAGCCCGGACGATATGTCCAAGGCGCTGGACGAGCTGCAGCAGGCGTACTCGGCGGCGGGCGCGTCGCTCTACGCCGCCCAGCGCGGCGCCGGCACCCCCCCTCCCGGCGCGGAGCCGGCAGGCGCGGCGGAGCCCGCGGGGGACAAGAAGGAGAACGTCGTCGACGCGGATTACGAGATAGTGGACGACGACAAGAAGAAATGAGACAACAGACGGTTCAACCTTTTAACGAAAAGAGATCCAGATGGCGGTACGTACGAGAGATTGGCTGAAGTTCGGCGCCCTGGTGGCCCTCGCATTCGTGTTCGGGCTGGCGTTCGCGTCCACGCTCGGTCTGCCGAAGAAGGGCGGGGCGGCAGAATCCATCGTTGCCACTCAGCCCGTGGCACCTCCGGTCCAGATCGCGGTCGCCAAGTCCGTGGCCGATCTCAGCAATGGGTTCGTCTCGGTGGCCGAGCACGTGAAGCCGGCGGTGGTGTTCATCAAGGCGCAGCACGTCGAGCGCGCCGACAACCAGCGCCTCCCCCCGGGGTTCGAGGACTTCTTTCCGCAGGGGCGGCGGCCGCGTGTCGAGCAGGGGTCGGGCTCGGGCTTTATCGTCTCGCCCGACGGGTACATCCTGACGAACAACCACGTCGTCGCCGGCGCGGACCGGGTGACGGTCAAGCTGTACGACAAACGCGAATTCACGGCCAAGGTGGTCGGCACCGATCCGAACACCGACGTGGCGGTGATCCGGATCGACGCCCAGAACCTCCCGCCGGTCAGTTTCGGCAATTCCGACTCGACGCGGGTGGGCGAGTGGGCGCTGGCGGTCGGGAATCCGCTCGGCGAGCAGTTCGCCTTCACCGTGACCGCCGGGATCATCAGCGCGAAGGGCCGCGCCCTCGGTGGCCTGCCGCGGCCGAACTACGGCATCCAGGACTTTATTCAGACCGACGCGGCGATCAACCCGGGCAACTCGGGCGGCCCGCTGGTCAACATCCAGGGCCAGGTAGTCGGCATCAACTCGGCGATCGCGAGTGAGACGGGGTTCTACTCGGGTTACGGCTTCGCGATCCCGATCAACCTCGCGCGCACCGTGATGGAGCAGCTGGTGAAGACCGGCCACGTGGAGCGGGCGGTCATGGGCATCCGCATCGAGGACGCCCGGCAAGAGGACGCCGAGGCGGTGGGCCTGAAGCAGATCCGCGGCGTCGTGGTCGAGAGCTTCACCGACCGGCCATCGCCCGCGAAGGACGCGGGCCTCCAGCCGGGTGACGTGATCGTCGCGCTCGACGGCCAGCCGATCGACAACACGCCGCAGCTGCAGCAAAAGGTGGGCTTCAAGAAGCCCGGGGAGACCGTCGAAGTGACGGTGCTGCGTCAGGGCGGTGAGAAGAAGACGTTCACCGTGCGGCTGGCGCGAGCTCCGAGCGAGCGCGACACTGAAGTCGCGTCGGCGCGCGGCGTCAAACCAAAAGGCGACGCCTCCTCGAAGGAGGAAGTGCTGGGCATCTCGGTGGAGCCGCTCTCCACGGAAGACGCCCGCGATCCGCGGATGCGGCCCGTCATGGAGCAGGCGCACGGCGGGCTGGTGGTCACGGAAATCGCACCCGAGGGCCCGGCCTACCAGCGGCTGCAGTCGAGCGACGACCCGGGCGGCCCCGACATCATCGTGGCCGTGAACGGCGCGCCCACGCCGACGCGGGCGGCGTTCCGCGAGGCGCTGCGCAAAGTGAAGTCCGGCGAGATCGTCACCCTGCAGGTCATGTCTCGCGACGCCACGAACGGGTGGGCCAGCCGGATCGTCCGGATCCGCGCCCGGTGAGCCGCTAGGATCGGGAAGGGCGCAGCAGCAGCGCGCCCGTCACCACCTGCCATACCACGGGAAGCACGAAGGCCGCCTCGTCGGCCTTCGTGTTTTCCGGGAAGGCGAGCGCCAAGCCGATGGCGACCACCCCGCTCGCCACCGCCCCGGCCCCGAGCCAGCGCGGCAGCACCTTCCCGTTGACCACCGCCCAGCCGAACAGACAGGTCGAGATCCCGAGCGCGAACCCCGCCGTGCGCTGCGCGGCGAGCGCGAAGGGATGGAGCATGTCGTACAGGAACACCGCGTGCGTGGCGGTGAGGCCGGGCTCCGCCGCGACGTAGCTCCGCGCGAGCGTCCACCCCGGGCCCACCATGAACGCGACCAGCACCGCCCACGCGCCGTAGGCAAACGTCCCCACCATGACGCCGGCTCGCGCCGCGCCCTCCCCCGGCGTTCCGGTATGCTTCGCAACGACACCCATGAGCCCCGTGAGCGACAGCGCGAAGCCGAACAGGAACGCCCAATGGATCACGCGCCAGCTCTCACAGTGGGCGATCACAGCGAGCTGGGCCGCGCCGTCCCCCCCCCCGAGATCGGGATGTGCCGCGGCGGCGACCGCTACGAGCAGCGAGCCGCCGAGCAGACACAGCGGGTAGAGGACGGGACGAGCAAGCGGGAGCATGCGGTGCTCCGACGGTCGGGTCGGCCCCAATCTAGCAGGCGTGCCGGCCCCCGCTATATTCAGCCCGAGACTAGGGCCCGGGAGCGATCATGCAGCTGACGCGGATCCTGCGCGAAGGGTTCATCGCCGGACTGATCGGTGCCGGGGCCGTGGCGCTCTGGTTCCTCATCGTCGATACGGTGGCCGGGCGCCCCTTCTTTACGCCGGCCATGCTGGGCTCGGCCGTCTTCTGGGGCGTGCACGACCCCTCCCTGGTCGTCATCGAGTACTCCCGCATCATCGGCTACACGATGATCCACGTCAGCGCGTTCCTCATCGTCGGCACGGTCTCCGCCGTGCTCGCCGCCGAAGTCGAGGTCGCGCCCCCGACCCTGTATCTCGTGGTCGTCTTCTTCGCGATCTTCGAGTTCGGGTTCTACGTCACTGTGGCGATCCTCGCCCAGCCGCTGCTCGGCTCGCTCGCCTGGTGGAACGTGGCGATCGGCAACGCGATCGCGGCCTCCGGGATGGGCTATTACCTGTGGCGCCAGCACCCCAAGATCGCGGAAAGCCTGAGGCTGCATCCGCTGGGGGAGACGGACGAGGGAGAGTAAGAACGCGGAAGTGGGAACGCGGAACGCGGAACATCAGCCCGATTGTCGGCCCGTCTGTTCCGCGTTCCGCGTTCCCACTTCCGCCTTTCCGTACGCCTCCAGCGGTACCGCTCGCTCCACGTCACCGGATTCTTCCCGCGCGCTCCACCGGAACCACACGACGGTCGCCGTGGCCCACAGCACCAGCGTCCCCACGACCCACATCAGCAGGCCGCCCAGCTGCTGGTCCGCGAGCGGGGCGAGGCCCCAGATCCGCGGCGCCGCGGCGTAGAACGGGTAGAGTACCCGCTCCGAGAGCGTGATGAGCGCTCCCGCGAGCGACATCGGCAGCCCCAGCGCGAACAGATAGACGAGCTGCGTCGGATAGCTCGCCCGCGGCAGCTCGGGGACGGGCGCGAGGATCGGCCACCACATGATCACCGCGGTGGCGATGAAGACGAGGTGCTGCACGATGTGGAGCGGGTGGTGCTCGAGTGCCGCCTCGTAGAACTGCGGCCAGTGCCACAGCGTGATCGGCACCGAGAAGAGCGTGCCCGCCGCCAGGGGACGCGTGGCCAAACGGGCCAACCGGAGCACCCAGCCGCGGCCGAGCAGCGGCCGGACCACCCACGCCGGCGACCCGTACAACAGCAAAGGTGGAAACACCAGCGTGAGCGCCAGGTGCTGCACCATGTGCGCGCTGAAGAGATATCCGTCGGAGAGGCTGTGCAGCGGGCCGTTGAGCGACACGCCGAGCACTACCAGGGCTCCAGCGAACGCCATCACCCGCCGGCGCGGGCCCGCCAGCCCCCCTCGATACGCATAGAGCCCGCCCAGCAGGGCGAGCCCTATCACTACGCTCGGATGGAGATCCCAGCGCTGCCACGGCGGCGGCACGATCATCCGGCTCCGGCCGGCCCCCCTCCTCCCCCCCGCAGCGTCAGGGCCCCGAAGAAGAGGAACAGCAGCGCCACCATCACCCCGATGGCGATCACCAGGGGGCCACCGAACAGGAAGGTGAAGAACTTGTTGTCGTCCTTCAAGTGCATGTAGAACATGACCACGAGGGTGAACTTCGCCGCCGACAGCACGAGCAACACCGGCACGAGCACCGCGTGGAAGGCGGGGACGTAGAACACCCCTACCTCGAGCACGGTGAGGATCACCAGCGCGGCCGCCACGCGCAGATACACCCCGACCGTCGGGTGCGCGTGCCGCTCGGTCGCTTCGCGTTCCGCGCTCATTGGATCAGGTAAACGACGGTGAAGATCACGATCCACACGACGTCCACGAAGTGCCAGTACAACCCGGTGATCTCGACCGTCATGGCGTTGGCGCGCCCCAGTTTCCCCTGCAGCGCTCGGATCCAGAGCGTGAGGAGCCACAGCACGCCCACCGTCACGTGCGCGCCGTGTGTGCCCGTCAGCACGAAGAACGTGCAACCGAACAGGTTCGTCCCGATCGTCAGGCCCTTGTGGACGAATTCGGTGAATTCGATGACCTGCCCGCCCAGGAACACGAGCCCGAGCAGCGCCGTCGAGAACAGCCAGATCTTCCCCCACTTCAGATCGCCGCGCTGCACGGCGGCCAGCGCGAGCACCATCATCAGACTCGACATCAGGAGGTCGAAGGTGCTGATCGACGTGAAGGGAATGTTGAGGATCTCGGGGGGATACGGCCCCACGACGCTCTTGCCCTTGTAGACGAGGTACGTCGAGATGAGCGACCCGAACAACAGGCACTCCGAGCCGATGAACGCCCAGAACGCCATCTTGCGGTTGTCGAGCCCCATGCTGGTGTGCGCGCTCATCACACCTCGAAGGGCTGGAACGCCCAGGCGTACACGCCCGCGATGAGGAGCGCCGCGCCGACGAACGCGACCCACAGCGTCTGCGTGAGCGGCGCCAACGCCAGGACCGGCAGGCCGAACGCCGCGACCATGGGCCACCACGATCCTCCCGGTACGTGGATCGGCTCTGGCGGCGCGGCGGGCGGGTCCCGCATCGGTCCGTGGCGCTCGGTGCTCCAGCGCGGCAGGCGACTCGTGACCGTCGGGATCACGGAGAAGTTGTAGACCGGCGGCGGCGACGAGACGCTCCACTCGAGCGTGGCCCCGCCCCACGGATCGTTCGGGGCTGGTTGGCCGTGCGTGCGACTGTGCCACAGGTTGACCAGGAAGATCAGGATCGACAGCGCGATCAGAAACGCACCGATGGTCGATACCAGATTGAGCGCGCCCACCCCCAGCTCGGGCGCATACGTGTAGACGCGCCGCGGCATGCCGAGCAGGCCGATCAGATGCATCGGGAAGAACGCGAGGTTCATCCCGATGAATTGCAGCCAGAAGTGAACTTTGCCGAGGGTCTCGTCGAGCAGCCGGCCAGTCATCTTGGGCCACCAGTAGTAGACGCCCGCGAACAGACCGAAGATCGTGCCGCCGAAGAAGACGTAGTGAATGTGTGCCACCACGTAGTAGGTGTCCGTCTGTTGCAGATCCGCGGGCGGGGAGGCGTGGGTGACACCCGACAGGCCGCCGATGATGAACATCGCGATGAAGCCGACGGCGAAGTGCAGCGCCGTCGTGCCGCGGATGTCACCGCCCCACAGGGTCGCGATCCAGTTGAAAATCTTCACGCCGGTCGGCACGGCGATCAGCATGGTGGTCGCGGCGAATACCGAGTCGGCGATCGGACCGAGGCCGACTGCGAACATGTGGTGGCTCCACACGCCCCAGCTCATGAGGCCGATGAGGACTCCGGAGTAGACGACCACCGGGTAGCCGAACAGGGGTTTCCGGGAAAACGTGGGCAACACGTCCGACACGACACCCATCGCGGGAAGGATGAGG